>CAZKDK010000038.1:0-13104 GCA_964551145.1 uncultured Opitutaceae bacterium
CTTTTCAATGCTCCGGATCAACCGCCGGACCTCTTGGACCGCGAGCTGGCGGCCGCCCGGCGCGCCGGACTCACGAACACCGAACTGGTGGATCGAGCGTCACCGACTTCTTTTGATACCGGACGAGCATTGCGGTTCCGACGTCAGGCTCAGTTTAATCCCCTGAAATATCTGGCGGCTCTCGCACAAAGCATTGTCCGCGACGGGGGGCGTATCTATACGGATACTCACGCGACTAGATTCGACGGAGGAAGGCTCGCTCAGGTCGCGACGCGTGACGGCAGTACCGTGTCGTGCGAAGCGATTGTCATCGCTACCAACACTCCGGTGAACGATTGGCTTGTCCTTCAAACGAAGCAGGCCGCCTATCGGAGCTACGTCATTGGCATCGCTGTCCCCGTTGGGGCGGTGCCCAAAGCCTTATATTGGGACACCGGCGATCCTTACCACTACATCCGGCTCGCAGAGACGAAGGCCGGCGGCACGGTCTCCGGCCAGGAGACCCTGCTCGTGGGTGGCGAGGACCACAGAACCGGTCAGGCCGACGATGCCGACACACGGTATGCGCGGCTGGAGCAATGGACTCGCCAGCGATTCCCGATGGCCGCCGAAGTCCGGTTTCGTTGGTCGGGACAGATCATGGAGTCAGTTGACGGCCTCGCCTTCATCGGCCGGAATCCGCTCGACCATGAGAACGTCTATGTGGTCACCGGCGACTCGGGCACCGGGATAATGCACGGCACCATCGCCGGACTTCTGATCACCGACCTGATCCAGGACCGGAAGAACCCGTGGACCGGTCTGTACAGTCCAACGCGTGTGACCCTGGGAGCAGCTCCAGACTTCGCCCGAGAAGCGGTCAACACGGCCTCGCAATACGTCGATTGGCTGACCGCGGGGGACCTGGAGAAAGACGAACTCGTTCCCGTGGAAACCGGCGCAATCGTGCGTCATGGCCTGATGAAGGTTGCCGTGTATCGCGACCCGAAGGGAGCGCTTCAGGAGTGCTGCGCCGTGTGTCCGCACCTCGGCGGCATTGTTGCGTGGAATCATGCCGAGCACACGTGGGACTGCCCCGCGCATGGCTCGCGATTCGACCCCTTGGGCATGGTGCTGAACGGACCCGCCAATGAGAATCTTCATTCGACGGCCTTCGCCGCTGCGCGCGAATGACCGCCTCCCCTGGTTTCATCGCCACCGGTTCCTCGACGAAGAAGACAGCACACGCTGTTAACCTGCCGTCCGGTACCACGAGCCGCGTGGCGGACGCGGTGTCCATGACGTGTCGACTTGCTGCACGTGGATTGCGCCAGGTTCATTTGTTGGCGGGCAAAACCCAAAAATTGCCACAAATTCTGGCAATCTTGCTTTGCCATCCTCCCTCTGAATCTGAGCCCCCCACGGGGAGCACGGTGCCGCTGAAAAATATAAGCCGCTAATCAATAGCTACTTAATTTGGCGTCCCCACGGGGATTCGAACCCCGGTTCTCACCGTGAAAGGGTGGTGTCCTGGACCGGGCTAGACGATGGGGACTGCAACTGCGGAGTCGGGCACCCTACGACGCGAGGGTGCCCGGGCAAGGCTATTCTCGGAAGCGATGAATCCCACGGGGATTGGTGTCGCTCCGCTCCATCCGGCTGTCACCGGACGCGCCCGCGGCGCGCCCTTCTCCGCTTCGCTCCGTCGAACCCCGGTGTCCGATGTCGGCCGTTGGCCTCGGTACTCGCCGTGAAAGGGTGGTGTCCTGGACCGGCTAGACGATGGGGACCAGCCGCGGAGCGGGCACCCCACGACCGGGCCTAACCCGGGCGAGGCTTTTCTCCGGGCCCGGGGCCCGTCGGCAGAAGGCGGGAGGACAGCTTGCCGCGCCGTTTCCGTTTCCTTCGTTGCCTCCTGTAAAACGGTCCGGGCGCGGCTGGGCGTGCCAGCTTGCCGCGCCACTTGCGAAACCGCCGCAAACGAGCACGTTTCGCCGCCATGAAAAATGCCCTGTGTTTGGTTTGTTTCTTCGCGACGAGTCTTGCGCTCGCCGCCGCCGATCCGGGCCTTGGGACCTGGGCCCTGCGCTCCGACTCTGCCGCCGCGGGCGACACCGAGCAGGCCACCCTGACGGTGACTTCCTGGGGTCACGGTGGGCGGCAGTTGAAGTACAGCATTGTCCTGCCGGGAATCGGAGTGAGCACCCTCGTCATCCAGACGGCCATGGACGGCAAGGATGCACCCGTGATCGTCAACGGCCGGAATATCGGCGAGACCATGGCCATCAAACGCCAGGACAGCCGCCACGCCACGTCGGTCGTCAAATGGAACGGCACCCCGTCCGGGACGGCGACGGAGGCGATATCGGAAGATGGGAGTACGCTGACCGTAGTCACGGACCTGACGACGGACACGCCGACCGCCCCGGCGGGCAGGCAGACCCAGGTTTGGGCAAAGCAGTAAGCAGGCAGAGAGGACAGAGTCACAGAGGACAGAGTCACAGAGGACAGAGTACAGAGGCACAGCTTGCCGCGCCAGAGCCTTGGCGACGGCGGAAGCGCTTGGGCGAAGGCGGGAGCAGTCAGAGGGGCAGAGGCACAGGGTCACACAAGTCGGCTTACCGTGCCGAAACTCTGCCGCTGCAGGCATCAGCCGGCAGCGTTACTCCGGCCTTCGACTGACGCCACCGGACCGGTGGCGACTTCTTCGCCCAACTTAATGCCGTCACCCCATTCGGCAGGTTGGAGTACCTGGCGGAGAGGTTGGCGGACACACACTGTGCGGCCCCACAGGCTGGTCTCATGGGGTGCTTCCGTCGGCCAACCCAAAACCCAAGACCCAGAACCCAAAACTCAGAACCCAAAACCCAAAGGCCAACGGAGGGATTGCGATTGCGCGGGCGGGCGTTAGGCACGCAAGGCATCACCGCCATGCAAACCGAGGAGCCCGGCGCGCGGCCGGAGCAGAACTTTCCCGTAGCGTACGGGACCTTGCTTTCCAGCCGTCGCAATCTCGACCTCCGCGGCCGCGGCGAGCTGATCGTCCGCCCGGCTGGTCCCACCTACGTGTTTGTCGGGAAGGAGCGGGGCATCCGGGCCGGGCAGCGCACCGAGCTGGTCTTCCGTCCCGACGAAATCTGGAACGTGGGCGTCAGCGGACGCTCCGTCCGGTTCAACACCCAGAACGGCCGGTCCGGAGTCAAGAACGCCCCGTTCACCTTTCAATGCCGGGATGCCGCCGAAGCCGCGGCGATCGCGGCGCTGCTGCCGGACCGCAAGAGCGCGGACTTCGTCGAGGCCGAGGTGTTCACCGCCCGCCTCGCGGCGGTTCCGGGCAGCGATTCGCCGTGGGGTTCGGTGACGAACGGGATCGTCGCGGTCAACGTGATCGTGTTCCTGCTCATGGCCGCGCTGCTGGGCGCCGGCTGGCTCGCGGGCGGGGATTTGATGGCTTACGTGCGGTGGGGGGCGAACAACGGCGGCGCGACCACGGACGGCCAGTGGTGGCGCCTGGCGACCTCGATGTTCATGCACTACGGGGTCATCCACCTGGCGTGCAACCTGTGGGCCCTCTTCCAGGTGGGCCACTTGGTGGAGAAGCTGGTCGGGCGCCCTGGCTACGCCCTGGTGTACTTCGGCAGCGGCGTCACCGGGAGCCTGGCCAGCATCATCTGGCACGGCGACCAGGCCTGGAACGTGGGCGCATCGGGTGCCGTCTTCGGCCTCTACGGCGCGCTGCTGGGCTACATGCTGCGGGAGAAGCACCCCCTGCCGCGCCTCGTGTTCCAGCCGCTGTTCATGAGCACGATCGTGTTTGCCGCCTACAATCTATTCAACGGCCTGTCGCATCGCGGGATCGACAACGCGGCGCACGTCGGCGGAATCCTCGGCGGGCTGGCGATCGGCTGGGCCGTGGCGGTCCCGGTGGATCCGGTTTCGCGGGCCCGGCTGATGCCGCGGCGCCTGGGTCTGGGCGCCGCCGTGGCGGCGCTGCTGATCGCCGCGGGCGTCGCGGCGACGCCACGGTTCGATTACCGGCTGGCCGACGAGGTCGCCTGGGTGGAAACAAGCGCGGGGCGGGCCGGGACGGAGGCGCGGATGCTGAAACGCCTCGGCACGGCGCTGGAGGACTATCGGGCCAAGGGCCAGGATCAGGCCCTGCTGGCCGTGCTGGAGGACGAGGTGATCCCGTTCTATCAGCAGTGGCAGAAGCGGCTCGACGCGCTGAAGCTCGCGCCGGGCCGGGCGACGGCGCGCCGCCGCGCGGCGCTCGACCGGTTCTGGATGATGCGGATCGAATCGTACCAGCGCCTGGCGGCGGCCGTCCGCACCGACGATCCCTCGGCCGTGGACGATTTTCTCAAGGACGATGCCCGCGCGAGCGCGGAGATCGACGCGCTGTCAGATCAGAACGGTGAGCATTGAGCGACAGGTTATCGGCTTCGGGCGGAGGTGGGTGGTCGGTGGAAGGTGGAAGGTGGACGGTGGACGGGAGCAGGGCTCACAGCCTATCGCGATGGTGTCCGGCCAGCCGACTGAATCGGTTTGAGCAGCGACGAACGGCCCGTCAGCATCACGGCCGTGGCTTCAGACCGATTCGAAGCGATGACGACCGGGCCGTCATGAAAACACCCTTTGAGTTCACCGGCCGGATCCGGAGCTTCCGGTACGCGGGGCGGGGGATCGGGCTCATGCTGAAGACGCAGCACAATGCGTGGATCCACGCCGTGGCGACGGTGGTGGTTTTCATCGCGGGCTGCCTCCTCGGGATTTCGCGGGCGGAATGGTGCCTGGTCGTCCTGGCCTGCGCGGCCGTCTGGACCGCCGAGGCGCTGAACACGGCGTTCGAGCACCTGGCCGACGCCACCGCACCGGAGTTCCACCCGCTGGTCGGACAGGCGAAGGATGTGGCCGCCGGCGCGGTGCTCGTCACGGCCGTGGCCGCGGTGATCGTCGGATTTCTGGTTTTCGGTCCGTACGTTCTTGTGCTAGTCCGGACGGGTCGCATGCCATGACCAGCAATCTTCCCGCCGAACCGCCACCGTCGCCGCGCCTGTTCTCCATCTGGGCCGTGGGCATCGGCGCCCTCGTTGGCGGCCCGCTCGGCGGAGGCGTTCTGATCGGACTGAATTACCGGCGCCTGGGCGACCGCCCGGCCGCGACCAAGGCTTTCGCCGCCGGCGCGATCGCCACGGTCGTGCTGCTCTGGCTCTTTTTCGGACCGCCGGCGGGGGTCACGTATTGGATTCCCAAGGCGCTGATTCCCGCGGTCTGCGGGCCCCTGGCCGCCTACCTGGTGGTGCGCCTGCAGGGCGATGCGATCCGGCGCGTGATCGGGAGCGGGGCCGCCGGGGCCACCGCGGGGGAGACGGCCGCGTGGACCGCCGGCGCGCTCGTGGTAACCTTGGGCGCGCTCCTGCCGTTCCTCCTGCTGCGGGCACCGCTCGGATTCTACGGGCAGAAGCATGCCTTCGGTCCCCGTGACGCGTACCAGGTCTATTTCGCCGGGCGCATTGGCGCCGGCGAGCGCGAATAGGTCGAGCGGTACCTGGTGCGCACCGGGTATTTCGCGGGCGGAGTTCCGCGGTCGGCGCAGCTCGTGAAGAGCGGCGGCTCCTATGTCCTTTCGCTGGGGATCAGCCGCGTCGATTGGGACAAGCCCCAGCTGATCAATTATCTGAGCGCCGCCCGGGGCGACCTCGAGGAGTTCGTCCTCAAGAGCAGGGTGAGGGTGGTGATGGTGGACGGGGGCCGTCTCCGGATCCACCGGAGGGAGATCCCTGCCAGCGGCCACCCGTAAGCGGCGGGCTTTGGGCTGTAGGCGACTGTCGGGGGACTGAGGTCCCGCTACAACATGCCGGGTCGTGGCGCCGGTCTGCGACCGGCGGGCGTCGCGAGGCCGGATCCGCCAGTCGGAGACTGGCGCCACAGTTTGCCGATCCGATGCCCGCTGGTCGCGAAAGGCGGCTGGGCGTCCAGGTGCGGCGGAGCTGCAGTCAATGGTGGAGGGCGAACCGCCCGGTGAGCCGAATCCGGGAATCCGCGATTCCGGATCGGCGCCGACAGCGCGGCGCCCTCCATGCGGCGGACCATTCGTCGGTGGAGGACGAACCTCACTGTCTTCGCCGAGACTTCGGCGTGCGCACACGAACCGGGCCTGCAGCGAGGAGCCGCGGGCAACAGGTCAAGGTTCGCGCCGCGCGAAAACCTATTCGCAGCGTTCCAGCGGCGGACGGCTCACGCCGGAAGGGAGTATCTCAACGGAGAACACATGCATCCGCCCGCACAACGGGCACGCCACCGGTTCGCCGTGCCAGAGCGGGCGCCCGAGGCGCCAGCGGATCCAGTACCACAGGCCTTCGCGCCAGTGGTGCGTCGGCGCCCGCATCGGGGCGCGGCAGCGCAGGCAAAGCCGGACTGCGTTGGACCGGGCGGCGAAGCCGTGCGCCGAGTCGGACCCATAGCGCGGGGAGCCGAAGCCCGGAGTGCTCCCAAACGGATACTTGCTGGCGGCGACGGACATGATTCAGGCCAGGCAGGCGTTCGCGGCCGGGTGGGAGGCCCCGATTTGGCGACCACCGGCCGTCCAGCCGAGCCCGGCACCTGGGAGTTGAGAGAACAGCGATCCAAAGCGTGTTGCTGGCCGATACACTCCCCGGAACCTAAACACGCTATTTACAAACGCAAACACAATGCATCATTTTTGTCGGTCGTAAGACTTTAGCCTCTAGTGTATTACAGGCTAAGGACTCTAGAACTGTGCCAAACGGTCCTAGTCGTTTGTACCTAGCATCGGACTAGGGCCATACGGAGCGTGAAAACCTCGGGCCGGCGCCCGGACATTTCGCACCCGCCAACGACGGGGTCACACACCCCGTCGCTTCCGCGCCACCCCTCTTCGTAGAGGGGATTCAGTCAGCCGCACGCAAGATCCCCTCTCGGAGAGGGGTGCCCGACAGGGCGGGGTGTGTCTGCGCGCCTCGGGAAACGGGAAAAATGCGGGCTAGGACGGCTTGCCCGGCTGCGGTGGGTGCGCAGAGTTGGGAGTTCGAACGCCGTCTGCCCCGGCTCAAAACCCAAAATCCAAAACCCAAAACGGAAGCATGAGCCTGCCCACGCGAGAACAAGCCCTGCAGAAACTCCACGAATGCGTCCAAGACGACTATCAGCGTCACCACGCCCTGATGGTGGCGGCGGCGATGGAGGGCTACGCGAACCTGCTGCACGAAGATCCGGAACTCTGGTACGTCACCGGACTCCTGCACGACCTGGACTTCGAGCAGCACCCGGACACGCATCCCCGTGAATCGCTCGCGTGGTTCAAGGAGTGGGGGTATCCCGACGCCCTGATCCACGCCGTCGAGGCGCACGCCTACGGCTACCACGGGTTCACGACGCTGCCGCAGACCAAGCTGGCCGCGGCGCTGCTGGCCTGCGACGAGGTCAGCGGGATCTTCTACGCGTACCGGAAGCTGAATCCCATTCCGTACGGCCAGATGAAGCCCTCCTCGATCCGGAAGAAGATCAAGGAGCCCAGCTTTGCTGCCAAGGTCGACCGCGCCATGATCACGCTCGGCTGCGAGCACCTCGGCGTCCCGCTCGAGGAGCACCTCGGCAACCTGGTCAGGTTCTACGCAGTCGTGGAGTAAGGGTGGCTTCAAGCGGCAAGCGCAACGCAACCATCGGTAGGGCGCGACAGCGAAGGCTATTGCGCTTCGCGCCGCTGGGCGCGCCGCGTCCGAAGGTGGAGGGCGAGCCTCCCGGCGAGCCGCGTCCGCATTTCGAAATCGGCTCGGGCGGAGCCTCGCCCTCCACGACATGCTTCGCGGCTTCGCGCCATCGCGTGAAACGGATTGGAACCTGGCGGCGCCGAGGGACCGGCGCCCTCCAAACTCAGGATGCCGGGGTCCTGGAGGGCGGTGCGCTGTCACCGCCGATTTCGGATTTGGTCCGGACGGCCTCGCCCTCCAGTGAGATCACCACGGCACGCGGGGATTTTGATCTGCGGCAGTGCAAAGAACACAAGGAGTCTGTTCTTTCAGCGAACGCCGGGATCTGCAAAGTGTGGTTTCCGGGTTTGGATTTGGGCTCGTGTCATCAACCCAAAACTCAAAACCGCAAACCCAAAACCAAAGGGTGCCCCCATGACCAACCCCGTTGCTGGCGAATACCGTAGCCGGATGACCGGCCTCGTTGTCTTCGGCGTCCTCGAAATCGTGATGGGCGCCCTGTGCCTGCTGGCGGCGGCATTCATGCTGTTGGGCGGCCTGGTGGCGAGCCGCACGGGCGGCGCCGGCCTGCAGATGCGGGCGCTGATCCCCGCCCTCGGCCTCTACGTGGTGACCGGCGGGGGCGCGATCTGGCTGGGCGTCGGATCGATCCTGGCCCGCCGCTGGGCCCGGGCCCTGTGGGTCTGCCTGTCGGGCGCGGGTCTCGTCATGGGCGTGGTCGCCCTTCCGTTCGGATTCCTCGTGGCGGCGAACCTGCCGCGGCAGATGGCGGCGACCGGGCAGCGCGAGCTGCCGCCGGCCGCTGCTGTCATCATTCAAGTCATGACGGTCGGAATCATGCTGATCTTCTACGTCGCCATCCCCGGGGTGCTCTTCCTGTTCTACCGCAGCCCGCACGTGCGGCGCACCTGCGAAGTGCAGGATCCGGTGGAACGCTGGACCGACCGCTGCCCGCTGCCGGTGCTGGCGCTGAGCCTGATGGCCGCGATCGGCGCGGTGGGGATGCTGGCGCTGCTTGGGTTTGGCGGCTTCTTCCCGCTGTTCGGCACCTATGCAACCGGGATTGCCGGCGGCGCGCTGATCCTGCTGGCCGGCGGCCTCATGCTGGCCTGCGCGCGAGGGCTGTACCGGCTGAGGATCGGCGCCTGGTGGGGGCTGCTCGTGCTCATGGTGATCCTGTCGGCCTCCAGTTCGATCACGTACTGGCGCGCGGACTTCGGCGAACTCTACGCGCGGATGGGATTTGACAGCCGGACGGTCGCTGCCGCCAGCCAGTTCGGAAACATGGACCTGATTCGGTGGATGGGCCCGGTCTGGGCCGTTCCCTGGCTCGTCTGGCTCCTCTACGTCCGGCGGTATTTCCGGAAGGGGCCGGCTGCTTGTGATTGAGCTGCGAACCAATGGCTTACTCTTTCAGGCGTCCGGCATCCATTGAAGCAACAAGGCTGGTCGACACCTTGGACAAAGTATTGCCGACAGGGGATTTATCCTGCTTTTTGCAGAGCAGAGCACCCTAGAAAGTAATCGATGTTAGTTTGCTTTTATGGTCGCGCCGTGCGGGCCGGCGTTCAAGATTCCGGCCAAACGGTTTTCCCCAAAAAATGCTCTCCGGCGGCAGTGACGATGACCGGGACCGGGATCCCGCATCCGCGGGCGTCGTCTGAAGCTGGTCCGCAGATGACTTCAGTGATCAACGTCCGGCGCTTTCCGCGGGCGAAACTCAGGTTTATCCCGATCGGGATCGGCCTGCTGCTGGCTTGGTGTGGCTTGACCGCGCGCGGTGCGGATCCGACGCCGCCGTCCGACGTGGTCACCAGCCTGCGCCGGTTCTGGCAGATTCCGCCCGAGTCCAGGGGGCAGGTTTTCAACGTTCAGTTCGAATTCACGGTCGCCTACTACGACCCGCAGTGGAACCTGCTGTGGGCGGCGAGCGACTACGGGATCAGCTGGATCGTTTGTGGCCCGAAGGAACTGCCGATCCGATCCGGCCAGCGGATCGTGATTGCCGGGCGGATGTCGCCGGCGGAGGGCCTGTCGATGGCCCAGGCCGGCGCCCGGGTGCTGGAGGAAGGCGTCTCCCTGCCCGCCCCGCCCTGGAAATTCGAAGGCACGGCTGAGGACGCGGGCAGGATTCCGATCCAATGGGTGACCATCGAGGGATTCGTCAACCGACAGACCGATGTCGACTCCGGGCATATCTTGCTGGATATGACCGTGGCCGGCTGGCCCGTGCAGGCGCGGATCCAGACCAGCGGACGTGTGCCGAAGCCGTCCTGCGAAGCCAGGTTTGTGCGGGTGCGCGGCCTGTTGGTGCCCAACGTCACCCCCGCCGGAAAGCTGTCCGCCCTGGCGTTCTGGATACCGGCACGGGAGGCGGTGACCGTCACCGGTTCGCTCGACTCCGATCCGCGATTCGGCCTGCCGATCCGGCCGATCGACCGGCTTCCGCATGTTCCCGCCAATGTGTGCGTGCGCGTGAGCGGCGTCGCGCGCGATCAGGATCCCGGTCACAGCGTGACCATCCGCGATGACACGGGACAGGTGGTGGTGTTGACCGGGCAGGTGCAGGCCCTGATGCCCAATGTGGACGTCGAGGCGATCGGGTATCCCACGGTCGAGGGCACCACGGTATATCTGCGCCAGGGCCTCTTTCGCCCGCTGACCGGTGGCTTCGTCGCTTCAGGCGCGACGCCGGATGGCCGGCCGAAACTGCGGCTGGCCGAACAGGTCCTCGATCTGGGCAACGAGCTGGCCGCGCGCGCCTTTCCGGTGCAGCTGTTCGGCATCGTCACCTGGGCCTGGCCGGGCGTGCCCTTCCTCTTTGTGAACGATGCGAGCGGCGGTGTTCGCGTCTCGCTGCGGCATTATGCCGGAAAGCCCATTACGCAGGGCCAGACGATCAAGGTCGAGGGCGCCTCGGCGGCGGGGGATTTCGCCCCGGAGGTCACGGCTGAGGCGATCGTCGTGGAGGGTTCGCTGGCCTTTCCCGAGGCGCGCGCGCTCACCCTGGACCAGGCGCTGACCGGGGTCGAGGAGGGGCAGTGGATCAAACTCTACGGCTACCTGCGCCAGGTGGAGCGCGACGGTCCCTGGGCCCGGCTGCTGTTGACGACGTCCGCGGGGGAATTCACCGCCTACCTGCCACCGTCGGACCGGCTGGAATCGTTGCGCGGCTCCGTCCTCGGGGTCCAGGGCGTGTGCAGCGCGGTGGCGAATGAGCGCCGGCAGCTGGTGGGCATCCGGCTCTGGGTGCCGTCGCTGGACAACGTGCACGTGAGCCAGCCGATGCCCGTCGATCCCTTTGCGGTGCCGGCGCGTTCGATCGCCGGTCTGCGCCAGTTCAGCACGCTCCCCGCCTTCAACCAGCGCGTGCGGGTGACGGGCGTGGTGCTGTACCATTCGCCCGGTTTTCACGTCGCCATCCAGGACGGCGCCGAAAGCCTGCTCGTGCTCAGCCGGGAGACGAAGCCGCTCGCGCCCGGCGATCGGATCGAGGCGGTGGGCTTCCCCGGCCGGGAAGGCAGCCGCGTCGTTCTCCGGGAGGCCCTGTACCGCCGCGTCTCGGGCGGGGGCGAACCGGCCCCGCTCCAGATCGGGCACCCGGAACCGGTCCGCGAGGAGCTCGACGGGCGTCTCGTCCGCATCACCGCCACCCTGTTGGAGTGGACCCGCCGGGAACGCGGCTCGCGGCTGACGCTGCAGGCGGACGCCACGTTTTTCGAGGCCCTGCAGCCGGACCCGGATCGCCGGCTGGCGGGAGCGCGGCCGGCGCCGGGCAGCGTGCTGGCCCTGGTCGGGGTTTATCAGATCGACTTCGACGAATACCGCCACGCGCGCGGCTTCAAACTGCAGCTCCGGTCGCCGGCGGACATCCGGGTCCTGCGGAGTCCGCCCTGGTGGAATGCCCGGCGGGCGCTCACCGCCGTCTGGGCGCTCGTGGCGTGCTCGCTGCTCGTCATCGCCTGGGTGGCGACCCTGCGCCGGCGGGTCCGGCGCCAGACGGACCAGATCCGGGAGCAGCTCCAGCGCGAGGACCGGCTGAAAGCCGAACTGCAGCACTCCGCCAAGCTCGAATCCCTCGGCATCCTCGCCGGCGGCATCGCGCATGATTTCAACAACCTGCTCACCGTGATCATGGGCAACGTCACGCTGGCGCGGCTTGACACGCCGGCCGACAGGCAGCAGGCCGGCTGGCTCCGGGAGGCCGAGAAGGGGGCGATCCGCGCGCGGGACCTCACGCTGCAGCTGCTGACGTTTGCCAAGGGCGGCGATCCGGTGCGCAAGGCGGTCGTGCTGTCGGAAATCGTCCGCGAGACGGCGACGTTCGCGCTGCACGGCGCCAACGTGCGCTGCGACTTCGCCATCGCGCCCAACCTCTGGCCGGCGGACGTCGACAAGGGGCAGATCGGCCAGGTGGTGCAGAACATCGTGATCAACGCCGTGCAGGCGATGCCGGACGGCGGGACCGTGCGCATCCAGCTGGAGAATGAGCTCGTCGCCGAGGGCGGCGTGGATGGATTGGCCGCGGGCCGGTACCTGAAGCTGTGCCTCACGGACACGGGGTCGGGCATCGATCCGGCGATCCTGCCGCGGATTTTCGATCCCTATTTCACCACGAAGACGCAGGGCAACGGATTGGGGCTGGCCACCGTCTATTCCATCATCAAAAAGCACGCCGGACGGATCGAGGTGGAGTCAACGGTGGGCCGCGGCACCACCTTCCGGATCTGGCTGCCCGCGGCGGAACACGCTCCGGTGGAAAAGGCCCCCACCAATCTCCCGTTTTCGCAGTTCAACGGCCGGGCGCTGCTGATGGACGACGAGGAGGCGATCCAGCGCCTGGCCGTGGCGCTCCTGCAGCGCCTCGGACTGGAGGCCAAGGCCGTGGGCGACGGAAACGAGGCGTTGCGCGAGTACGCGGTCGCGCGGGCCGCGGGGCGGCCGTACGATGTCGTGATTCTCGACCTCACCGTGCCCGGCGGCATGGGGGGGCGCGAGACGATGGAACGGCTGCGCCAGATCGACCCGGACGTGAGGGCGGTGGTCTCGAGCGGCTACTCGAGCGACCCGGTGGTCGCCCAGTATCAGTCGCACGGATTCTCCGCCATCGTGAACAAGCCGTACGACCTGACGGAGCTCACGAAGGCGCTCAACGCCGCGCTCGCGCGGCGCGAGCGGCGTTTGGCGCCAGGCGGGGAGCAGTAAGCCGTGGGCGAAATGGGGTAGGGCGGGACCGCGGAGGCTGTTGCCCACCGCGCCGCATCCGAGGTTGGAGGGCGAGCCTCCCGGCGAGCCGCATTCGAGATTAATCGTTCGGCTCGGCAGGAGCCTCGCCCTCCCCGACGGACTTCGCGTCCCTTCGCGAGCTTCGCGGTAAAGGCCCGTCCCCGGCATC
>CAZKDK010000038.1:13204-17680 GCA_964551145.1 uncultured Opitutaceae bacterium
ATCCGCATTCGAAGTTGGAGGGCGAGCCTCCCGGCGAGCCGCATTCGAGATTAACCATTCGGCTCGGCAGGAGCCTCGCCCTCCACGACGGACTTCGCGTCCCTTCGCGAGCTTCGCGGTAAAGGCCCGTCCCCGGCATCCGCCATCAACCTAACTTGTCGCGCCAAAGGCTTCGCGCCGGCGGAAGCCTTGGCGAAGGCGGGAACCCAAAACTCAAAACCCAAAACCCAAAACTACCGTGCCACCGGCCAGCGGCCGGGGCTCACGAACGCGTGGGCGCGGCGTTGGGATTGTCGGGTCGATAGCGCTTGATCACCAGGTAGCGCAGCTCAGTGTCGCCGATGTTCCGGATCCCGTGCTCGCTGTTCGGTGGACAGTAGAAGCTGGTGTTCGGACCCCCGACGGCGGTCTCCCCGTTGAGGAAGAACTCCGCCTGGCCGGAGAGGACGAAGAAGAATTCATCCTCCGCGTGATGATGCGGCGGATGGGTCGCGGAATGCGGCGCCACCACGCTCAGCTTGAGCGTCTGGCCGTCGGCCAGGTCCCGCCCGACAAACCAGAACTGCCAGCCCACCGCCGTCTTGTCCCCCCGCTCGGGCCGGAGCGTGCTGACGCAATCCGCGATGGACGGGAATTTCCTCGGAACCGGCGGCGGGGTGCCGCCATCTGCCGCCACCACCCGTGCCGGGGCCAGGGCCCCGGCGAAAAGAAGCCAGAGTAGCCGTTTCATGCCCGTCGAATCTGGCGCGAATCCGGCGGCTTTTCAATCCGAACCCCCGCGGCGGTGCGATCTGACGGCGGATGTTTTTTCACAGGAGTTCGCTGAGGAAGCCCTCCGACAACGCGCGCCAACCTAAAGAGTTAAAACCCGACCCCTTTTCTGCGCTCCACGGCTCGACGAAGACGCCGAACTCGCGGGAGACCCGAGAAGGAGCCCGGCTCAGAATGAGGCGGTACATCCGTTGCATTGGGCGCGCACGGGTGTTAGGTGGGAATCATGGCAGACCGTGTTTCGCAGAAGGTGCGCAGCCGCATCATGGCATCCGTACGGAGCAAGAACACCGGCCCCGAACTCGCCCTGCGACACGCCCTGCATAGGCTCGGCTACCGATACAGAATTAATGTCCGAGCCCTGCCCGGATCACCCGATCTGGTTTTCCCGGCACGGCGGAAGGCGATCTTCGTTCACGGTTGTTTCTGGCACGGCCATGACTGTCGCTGGGGTCGGCCCCCGAAGAGTCGGCGAACATTTTGGCTGGGAAAGCGCCGGCGCAATCGGTGGCGGGACCGCCACAACCTCGCGTGTTTGCGTCAGCTTGGTTGGCGTGCCATCGAGATCTGGCAATGCGAACTTCGCAGGCCACAGGGAGCCCTTCGGAGGGCGATCAAGTTCCTGGATGAATCGAAACGATAGACACGGCGCGGCCCTTCTGTCAGCTTCCCAGCGGAAACACTTCTCCCATGCCAAGACCGATTGGAATCGACCTGTTTGCCGGAGCCGGGGGACTCAGTCTCGGCTTTGAGCAAGCTGGTTTCGACACCTTTGCTGCCGTAGACATCGATCCAATCCATGCATGCGTTCACCGCTTTAACTTCCCAGAAACAACGGTCATCGCGAAATCGGTCATAGGTCTCACCGGGCGCGCAATCCGCGCGGCGGCCGGCATTGGTTCCAAGAAAGTCGACGTCGTTTACGGTGGCGCACCCTGCCAAGGGTTCTCGCTGATAGGTCAACGGGCGCTCGATGACCCACGCAACGCGCTCGTACGCCAGTTCGTGCGTCTTGTCGGGGAGCTTGGTGCGCGGCGGTTCGTCTTTGAAAACGTCAAGGGGCTAACGTTGGGTAAGCACAAGGCGTTCCTTGACGAGCTAATCTCGGCTTTTCGGCAGCAAGGATACGTCGTGAGGCTACCATGGCGCGTTCTCAATGCGGCGGATTTCGGAGTGCCACAATCTCGAGAACGCCTGTTCCTTCTTGGCGCCCTTGAGGGAGAAACGTTGCCAGATTATCCGGCGTCGTCTTGTACGCCCTGTGATCGCCAAGAGCATGGCGGGAAACTTCCGATAGGACCTTCCTGCGCCGATGCGATAGGAGATCTTCCCAACGCCGATGACTACCGGGAGCTAATCGAAAGCGACGAGGTACGCACCGACGCATGGAAGACGCCCAGTGAGTTCGCGAAGCAGATGCGATGTGCCGAGGACCGAGGTTGGTTCTACGGCTACTGTCGTCGTTGGAACCCGCTTCTGCTTACTTCCAGCAATCGCACAGAACATACCGCAATCTCTCAAAGACGTTTCCGCGAGACTCGGCCGGGCGAAGTCGAACCGATCTCGCGTTACTTCAAGCTTTCGCCCGATGGTCTCTGTAATACTTTGCGCGCAGGAACGGATTCGGCCAGAGGAGCATTTACCAGTCCCCGCCCGATTCACTATCGATACCCCCGTTGCGTTACCGTGCGAGAAATGGCCCGTTTGCACGGTTTCCCCGACTGGTTTCGCTTCCATGTCACCAAATGGCATGGCGCGCGGCAGATTGGAAATTCCGTCCCTCCGCCCTTAGCCCGCGCCGTGGCAGGCGCCGTCATTCGATCTTTGTCAGTTAGGCCAGTCAGAACCCGTCGGGCGCTCGTTCTTGGCGAGCGACGTCTGCTAGAGTTCGACATGAGCGTCGCGGCCGCTTTCCACGGCGTTCCCGTTGTCATCGGGCGCCGCGACCGCAAGAGCGGGAACCGTAAACGAAAGCAGGAGGAAATCGAGAGCCAGCGAACTAAGGAAACCGCTTATGCCTAAGCAGCCTCGCAAGAAGACGGATAACGCCTATTCGGCTATTCTGGAACGTGTTTTCCACGACCACTATTCTCGGGGTTCTAAAGAAGTCTGCTTCACCCGTGACGACATCGTCAGAACGGCAAAAGCGTTGAAGCTTGCCCGTCCCCGGAACCTCGGGGACGTCGTCTATGCGCACCGCTACCGCCTGGAGCTGCCTGTCAGTGTACTAGCGACGCAGCCTAAAGGCAGCGAGTGGGTGATCGAGGGCGCTGGGCGAGCCAAGTACGCTTTTCGTCTTTCCAGACAAAGCAGGATCGAACCTAACGATAGCCTGGTCACAATCAAGGTGCCTGACGCGACGCCAGAAATCGTTGTGTCCTTCGCGCAGGGTGACGAACAGGCGCTGCTCGCAAAGGTTCGGTACAACCGTTTAGTGGATATGTTCCTAGGCCTTACGGCCTACTCTCTCCAAAACCACCTACGAACGGCGGTGAAAGGGATCGGCCAAATCGAGACCGATGAACTCTATGTCGGTGTCGACCGACATGGCTGTCAATACGTCATCCCCGTGCAGGCCAAAGGCGGTTCCGATCAACTCGCGCCAACGCAGACGAAACAAGACATCGCCTTTTGCACGCAGCGTTTCTCGCAGTTGACCTGCCGCGCCGTTTCCGCCCAATTCATGACTGGCGGACTCATTGCCATGTTCGAACTGCGTCTCGATGCCGATCAGATCAAAGTCGTTGACGAAAAACATTATTGCCTCGTACCGGGTGATGCTATCTCGGCCGAGGAACTGGGTGCCTACGCTCGCAGTGCGCGGTTGTAGCGGACCCGCTGGATATCGGGGTCGACGTGGAAGGCGGTGGGATGCCGTGGATTCGGATGGGCCGGGTTGCGCCAGGGGGCGGGGGAGGTGCCGTTGAGGCATAGATGAGCCCCGGGGCGGGCACTCCATAGAGCGGCCGGCCGCAGATGTCCTCTCAATCGGCAGCTTGAGATCGAGCCGCTGAAGGCGGCGCACCTCTGAAGTCCCGGTCCATATGAGCGAGTCCGAGAAAGGCCTGGGCAATTGTCTGAATCTGTTCTGGCTTGAGACGCTGGCCGAATGCTTTGCCGACGATGTGTTCGTGGAGCTGATCGTCGCGAATGCAGTGGGCGTTTCCCGTTGAGCCCCACATTGCTTCTACTCGTGCCGCGGTAAATACCAGGAGCGCCTGGTAGTACGGATCCAGGCTCGGAGCCAACACGCGGACTCGATCACGGATGCCGAGCATTCGAGCAACTAGTTGCCTGACCTCTGGTTTGTCGGTCGGTTGACCATTATGCAGCAGCTCGCCTTTCCCGTCCGCGGATACCACCCCGCGCCAGCTCTTTGTGTCCAAGGCGAATACTCCCGTGGGACCGACAACGACGTGATCAAGATTTCCAAACGATGTCGTCAGATCGTTGATCACGCAGAAATCGTCGGGGAAATCGGCCAGAATGCTGCCCACTTGAATCTCGCCAGCTGCACCGCGGCGCATGTCGGCGCGTCTCTTTTCTAGGTCAACGAGCTTCTTGTTCGCCTGCCTATTCAGGAACCAAAGTGCAGGAGGAATCGCGATCAAGGTAAGCAGCCGAATCCAGGCGGGAATCAATCGAAGGGGGATGAAGCCGGCGAGCAGCATACCTTCGATGACCGCCAGCAAGGCGATGAACCCG
>CAZKDK010000039.1:0-17662 GCA_964551145.1 uncultured Opitutaceae bacterium
GTGCAGCCGGGAGCAGCTCGAGCAGATCGCCCGGTTCTGCATCGAGAAGGACCTGATTGTCCTGAGCGACGAAATCTACTCGGAGCTCACCTTCGAGGGTGGGCATGTCAGCATCGCCAGCCTGCCCGGCATGGCGGAGCGCACGATCTTCCTGCACGGCTTCTCGAAGGCGTTCGCGATGACCGGCTGGCGCATCGGCTATGCCTGCGGTCCGGCGCCGCTCATCGACGCCATGATGAAGGTGCACCAGTACTCGATGATGTGCGCCTCGATCATGAGTCAGGACGCCGCCGTCGAGGCGCTGCTGCGCGGCGAGGACGGCATGAAACGCATGCGCGACCAGTACCACCGCCGGCGCGACTTCGTGGTGCGGCGCTTCAACGAGATCGGCCTCACCTGCCACCTGCCGCGCGGGTCGTTCTATGCCTTTCCCTCGGTGCAGGTCACGGGCAAGTCGGAGCGCGACTTCGCGTTCGAGCTGCTCGAGAAGGAACGGGTCGCCGTGGTGCCGGGCACGGCCTTTGGCGAAGGCGGCCGCGGATTCGTGCGCGCCAGCTTCGCCACCGGCTACGAACAGCTCGTCGAGGCGTGCAACCGCGTCGCGCGGTTCGTCAATTCAAAGTAGCGAGTAGTGAGTAGCGGGTAGCGAGCATTGAGGATTCGCTCGCAACCACTGACTTTCCTACTCGCTACTCGCTACTCGCTGCTCACTACTTGGGGCCATGTCCCGCATCGTCGCCATCGTCGGCCGGCCCAATGTCGGCAAGAGCCGCCTGTTCAACCGGCTGGCCCGCAAGCGCATTGCCATCGTCCACGACCAGCCGGGCGTGACGCGCGACGTGATCTCGGCGGAGGTAGCGGAGGGCGCGTACACGCTGCTCGACACCGGGGGTATCGGCCTTGAGCCCGGGGCGTCGTCCGCGCAGATGATCGCGGCGACCGAGCTGCAGGCGCAGTTCGCCATCGAGACCGCGTCGGTAATCCTGTTCCTGATCGACGCCAAGGACGGCGTCACCGCGCTCGACGAGCGCATCGCGAGCCGGCTCCGGCGCAAGGGCAAGGCGGTGGTGCTGGTGATCAACAAGGTCGATTTCAACGAATCGCGGCGCGAGGAGACCGACTACTACCGGCTGGGCCTCGGCGAGCCGTTTTTCGTCTCGGCCGAGCACGGAGTGGGGGAGCAGGAGTTGCGCACCGTCGTCCTCGAGAAGCTCGGTCCGCTCCCGGCCGAACCCGGGGAACCGCGCGACGCCAAGGCGCCGCCGTGCGTCTGTTTTCTCGGGCGGCCCAACGTGGGCAAATCGTCGCTCAGCAACCGCCTGCTCCAGAGCGACCGCCTGATCGTCAACCGGGAGCCGGGCACGACGCGCGACGCCGTCGAGCTGCCGTTCGAGTTCAAGGGGCGTGACGGGAAGCTCTACCCCTTCCGCCTGATCGACACTGCAGGGATCAAGCCGTCGACCAAGGTCGGGTCATCCGTGGAATACTTCTCGCGCCTGCGTTCGCTCGACGCGATCGGCCGCGCCGACGTCGTTTTCCTGGTGCTCGCCGCGATGGATGGCGTCACCCAGCAGGACAAGGCCATCGCGGGGGAGATCGTCAAGGAGGCCAAGCCGGTGGTGATCGTGGTCAACAAATGGGACCAGGTGCACGACGAGTTCCGGAAGCCGCAGGGCGTTCCCGGCTACGAGAGCGAACGGGACTTCCGCGAGAAGTTCGAGCACGCGCTGTTCGCGCGCCTCTTCTTCACGCCGGGCGCGCCGGTCATCTTCGCGTCCGCCCTTTCGGGCTACGAGATCGACCGCATGCTCAACGCGGCGGTAAAGCTGCATCGCCAGCTCGACGCGAAACTGTCAACGGGCCGGCTCAACCAGACGCTCATCCGCCTGGCCGAGCGCACGCCGCCCCCGTCGGTCGGCCACAAACGGTTCCGCATCTACTACGCGGTGCAGACCGGCAACCGGCCGTTCCGGGTCCGGCTCTTCTGCAACGAGGATCCCCGGCTCAGGGACTCCTATCGGCGCTATCTGGAGGCCGGCGTCATCGCCGAATTCGGCCTCGAGGGCTGCCCGGTGCATTTTGATGTCGTGGGCAAGCCGCCCCGCGAGCAGGACACCCGGCCCCGCGCTCCCCGCGCAGCCGAGGATTGACGGGCGGCTGATTCCGGCGACGAGGGCGTCGCCGCTCGACGGTCCCGGCATCCTGGGGACGCGACCCGGCCTTCGCCCAGCCTACGGCGCGGCAGGCGCCCACGTCGCGTGGGATTTGTCTCCGGCTGTCGCCGGGTTCTACGCCTTCGGGCGGCAGCCGTCCATCGCCGCGAGGAGCCGGTCGCAGGTGGCGTTGAAGGCCTGATTCACCTTGCGGCGCGCCGGATCGGCGTCGTGCCAGGCCAGGATCTCCTCGGCGCCGCGGCTGAACGGAATCCGGCAGGCAAATCCGGGCACCAGCCGTTTGATCTTGGAGTTGTCGAAGATCATGCTGTGGGCCTTGTCGCCCAGGAGGCCGGCACCGCGTTCGGGATCGTAGGCGGCGATCACCTCGGAGGGCACGTGGACGAGCTTGGCGATGGCCCCCGCGGCCCGGGCGAAGATCTCGAAGATCTGGTTCCAGGTCAGCCATTCGTCCGATGTAATGTGGACGGCCTCGCCGATCGCGTGGGAGTTGCCCAGCAACCCCACGAATCCGCGCGCGAAATCGGCGTGGTGCGTGAGCGTCCAGAGCGAGGTGCCGTCGCCATGGACGATCACCCGCTGGCCGCGCCGCATCCGGTCCACCGCCGTCCAGCCGCCATCGATCGGCACCGAGGTGCAGTCGTAGGTGTGCGAGGGCCGCACGATGGTCATGGGGAATTTCTCCTCGCGATAGGCCCGCAGCAGCCGCTCCTCGCAGGCGATCTTGTCGCGGGAGTACTGCCAGAATGGATTGTCGAGGATCGTGGATTCGGTGACGGGCAGGGCCGCGGGCGGCGTCTGGTACGCCGAGGCCGAGCTGATGAAGATGTACTGGCCCGTGCGCCCGCGAAAGCGTTCGAGGTCGGCTTCCACGTGCGCGGGCGTGAACGCGATCCAGTCGACCACCGCGTCGAAGGTCTCGTCACCCAGGGCCGCGCGCACGGCGGCGGGATCGCGCGCATCGCCGCGGAGGACGCGCGCTCCGGCCGGAACGGGCCGGACCGACTGCTCGCGATTGAGCAGACAGAGGTCGATGCCCTGTGCAAGCGCCCGCTGGGAACAGGCCGAGCTGATGATGCCCGTGCCGCCAATAAAGAGGACTTTCATGCGCCGCACCGTATGCACCCGCCCTCAACAGGCAACGGGAATGACGTCCGGCCCGGCGACGGCGAGCCCTGGCGGGCAGGCGGCCCGCCCTCCAACGAGCTCATGATCCTGGAAGGCCCGGCTCGGCCGCGCCAGGGCTGGAACTCACGGCGGGAAATCCGTGACATACGCCGGGAGGATGTCGTCCGGTTCGATGGAGAATTTGAGCGGGAGGAAAAACGATTTGTCGGTGCCCAGGTACCGGTCGACCCTCAGCCAGAGCGGCCGGCGCGCGAAATAGACCGCGACGTAATAGCGGATGACGCGCTTGCCGACCGGGTGGGTGGCGATGACCTCCGTGTCGATGACATTGCCGAGCCCCTTGGCGAGGGCGGAAACCTTTTCCTTCATTTCCGCCGCCACGGCCGGCCGGTCGGCATACAGGTTCAGCATGGCGGCCTCGATGCCGTTGGATTCGCAGATCTGCAGGGTCTTGGCCAGCACGGGATCGTCCGCCGGAATTGCACGGACGGCCGGAGCCAGGATGAGCAGGGCGGCAAGAAGGGCGAGGGAGGATCGCATGGGGTGATTGGGTTTCCCGGGGTGGAGTCCGCCGGGCAGATGGTGAGACGCCGGGATCCCGTGTCGCGTTTCAAATCGATCGCGGCGACGCCTCCGACATGGTCCCGCGGGTTGCCGGACACCAATCTTTTTTTCGAGCGCGATGGAGTCCGCTCAGGATGCGGCCTCGAGGCGGCGCGCGGCCGCCTCCCAGGCCTCGGTGGCGGCCTGGATCTGGTCCGTGAGGCTCGTGAGCTCGCGGTTCAGGTGCTGCGGCTTGCCGGGGACGGCATAGATGTCCGGCGATTCGAGCTCGCCGACGAGCTCCGCCTGCCGGGTCTCGAGGCGGGTGACCTCCTGCTCGAGCCGCCCGACCTCGGTGCGGAGCCGGCGAAGCTCCTTTTGTCCCATGCGGGGCGCGGCCGGCCGGGGTGCGGCGGGGGCCGGTCCGGCCGCCGCCTCGGGCGCCGGCGGACGGGCGTCGGACAGCCGCGCGGTGACCGCCGCGCGATCGCTCGCGGCCTGCGATTTGTCGAGATAGTAGTCGTACCCGCCGGCGTAGGCCGTGAGGCGTCCGGCCTGGACGTGCAGCACCTGGTGGGCGAGGGCGCGGATCACATAGACGTCGTGGCTGATGAAGATGAGCGTGCCGGTGTAGTGGGCGAGGGCGTGGAGCAGGGCGTCGATCGACGGAATGTCTAGGTGGGTGGTCGGCTCGTCCATCAGCAGGAGGTTGGGCGGGTCGATCAGCAGGCGGACGAGGGCGAGGCGCGACTTCTCGCCGCCGGAGAGCACGGTCACGGGCTTGAAGACGTCGTCTTTGCGGAAGAGGAATGCGCCGAGCAGGGTGCGGGCGCGCTCCTCGGTGAGCGCGTTCTTCGCCGTGCGGAGTTCCATCACGTTCTCGAGCACGGTGGCGGCGGCGTTCAGCGTTTCGGCGCGGTTCTGCGCGAAGTACCCGGGCACGACGCTGGTGCCGAGCAGCCGGCTGCCGCCCTGGATGGGCACGATCCCGCCGAGGATCTTGAGCAGGGTCGATTTGCCGGCGCCGTTGGGGCCGACGAGCACGATGCGCTGGCCCCGCTGGGCCTCGAAGTTCAGGTCCCGGTAGACGACCTGCTCGCCGTAGGCCTGCTGGACGTGCTCGAGGGTGACCACCTTGAGGCCGGACCGGGGCGGCGGCGGAAAGCGAAAATGCACCCGCTTGAGCTCGGCCACCGGCTCCTCCACCGCCGCGTCCCTCAGGCGCGCGATCTGCTTTTCCTTGGACTTGGCCCGGGAGGCGAGCGTCGCCTTGGCCCCAAAGCGGTCGACGAAGCGCTGCAGGTGGGCGATCTCGCGCTGCTGGTTCTTGAACAACGCGGCCTGCTGCGCGCGGCGCGCGTCCTTCTGGCTGACAAAGTCGTCGTAGTTGCCGGTGTAGCGGTGGAGCGTGCCGTCGCGGAGTTCGAGGATGCCGTTGCAGAGCGCGTTGAGAAACGCGCGGTCGTGCGAGACGACCACCAGGCCGCCGGGATAGTGCGCGAGGTGGTCCTGAAACCACAACAGCGTCTCCAGATCGAGATGGTTGGTCGGCTCGTCGAGCAGGAGCAGCGCGGGCCGGCGGACGAGCAGGCGGGCGAGGTGGGCCCGCATCACCCAGCCGCCGGAGAACGACCGGGCCGGGCGCGCGTGGTCGCGCTCGCAGAAGCCGAGGCCGGCCAGCACGGCCTTGGCGCGCGGCTCGAGCGTCCAGTCGGGTTCCTGATCGGCGCGGTCGTGCTCCGCCGGGGCGGCACGGAGGCCGCCGGTCGCGAGTTCGAGGATCGTCTCCTCGCCGGCCGGGGCCGTCTCCTGGGGCAGGTAGCCGAAATCGGCGCCGCGCTCCCAGGTGATCGTGCCGGCGTCGGGCGCTTCCGCGCCGAGGATGAGGTTGAACAGGGTGGTCTTGCCGGTGCCATTGGCGCCGACGAGGCCATAGCGGTCCGTCCGCGCCACGAAGAGGGAGACCTCCTCGAACAGCAGGCGCGTGCCGTAGGACTTGGCGACGTCGGCGATGGTGAGCATCGAGCCGGACAACAAACCGGACTGCGGGGGCGGTCGTCAAGGCCGGCGATCGACCTTCCAGGCAGCCTGCTCGCCGGCGCCCATCTGGCTTGCAGCAAACGGAGCGGATGTCTGTCGTAGGGGTTCGTCGGTTGTCGGCCGATTCAGATCCACCGCCTTCCCGGTCCATGCATCCCCGTCTCACCGAGCTCTTCGCCCGTCACTTCGGCGCGCCGCCGGTCGCCGCGAGCGCGCTGCCGCCGCACGGATCCGAGCGGACCCTGATCCGGCTGACGTCGGCCGACGGCCGCACGGCGATCGGGGCGGAGCATCACGACGCGGACGAGAACGCGGCCTTCGTCGGTTTCTCGCGCTACTTCCGGGAGGCGGGCCTGCCGGTGCCGGCGATCTACGCCGAGGATCTGACGGTCGGCGTGTACCTGGAGGAGGATCTGGGCGACGTGACGCTGTTCGACCTGCTGCAGCGGGAGCGGGGCGGGGCGCCGGGGATCCCGCCGGCGGTGGCGGTCGTCTACGAGAAATCCGTCCGCCTGCTGGCGCGCATGCAGATCGAGGCGGGTCCGGGGCTCGACTACGGCCTGTGCTATCCGCACTCGGCCTTCGACCGGCGGTCGATGAGCTGGGATCTGAACTACTTCAAATACTATTTCCTCAAACCCGCGCGCGTGCCCTTCCACGAGCAGAAACTGGAGAACGATTTTGACGCCCTGGTCGGCTTCCTGCTGCAGGCTCCGGCGGATTTCTTCCTCTTCCGGGATTTCCAGTCGCGCAACATCATGGTGCGGGACGGGGAGCCGTGGTTCATCGACTACCAGGGTGGGCGGCGCGGCGCGCTGCCGTACGACCTCGCCTCGCTGCTGCTCGATGCCAAGGCGAACCTGCCGTTCGACTTTCGCGACCGGCTCAAGGAGCAGTACCTCGATGCCGCCGCCGCGCTGACGCCGGTCGACCGGGTCCGCTTCGAGGAGTTCTACGGCGGTTTCTCCCTGATCCGCCTCCTGCAGGCGATGGGGGCCTACGGCTACCGCGGATTCTACGAGCGCAAGGCGCATTTCCTCCAGAGCGTGCCCTATGCGATCCGGAACCTGGAACGCCTGCTGGCGGAGGGCGGCCTGCCCGTGTCGCTCCCGGCCCTGCGGGAGGCGCTGCAGCGGATCGTGGCGTCCACCCGGCTGCGCGAGATCGCGCCCGTGCCGCCGGCGGGCCTGGGCGTGCGCATCGAGAGCTTCTCCTACCACCAGGGCTATCCGGTCGACGAGTCCGGCCACGGCGGCGGCTTCGTTTTCGACTGCCGGGCCCTGCCCAATCCCGGGCGCGAGGCCCGGTTCGCCGCCCTGACCGGCAACGATCCCGCCGTGGTCGCGTGGCTCGGGCAGCAGGAGGAGACCGGACGGTTCCTCGCCCGCGTCGCGGAGCTGCTGGAGCCGACCCTGACCGCGTACCTGGCGCGGCAATTCACCTACCTCTCGGTGGCGTTCGGCTGCACCGGCGGCCAGCACCGCAGCGTCTATTGCGCCGAGGCGCTGGCCCGGGCGTTGCGCGGCCGCCCCGGAATCACGGTCGAGGTCCATCACCGCGAGGCCGGCCGCTGGCCGGCGCGCGCCGGCGCCCCGGCGCCCGGGCCATGAAGGCGATGGTCCTCGCCGCCGGTCGCGGCACCCGGCTGCGCCCCCTGACCGACACGCGGCCCAAGGCTCTCGCCGAGGTGGACGGCCGGCGGCTGCTTGAACACGTGCTGCGCCGGCTGGTCGAGGCCGGGGTGACGGAGGTCATCATCAACCTGCACCACCTCGGGGGTCAGATTCCGCCGTTCCTGGAGCAACAGGGCGCCTTCGGCCTCGGGCGCGTGGCCTATTCCGAGGAGCCGGTCCTGCTCGGAACGGGCGGGGGACTGAAGCAGGCCGCCTGGTTCTTCGACGACCGCCAGCCGTTCCTGGTCCACAATGTCGACGTCCTCAGCGACGTCGACCTGGGCTCCCTGCTGCGGGAGCACCGGGATTCCAGCGCCCTGGCCTCGCTGGTCGTGATGGCCCGGCCGACGTCGCGCCCGCTGTGCTTCGACGCCGACGGGCGCCTCTGCGGCCGGCGCATCGCGGGCGGCGGCGAGGAGCTGGTGCGCCCGCCGCGCGGGCCCGTGACGGCGCTCGGATTCGCCGGCATCCACGCGGTCTCGCCGGCGATCTTCGACGAGCTGACGGAGACGGGGACCTTCTCGCTCACCGACGCGTATCTGCGGCTGGCCGGGGCGGGCCGGCTGATCCGCGCGCACCACGTCGACGGCGCGAAATGGCGCGACTGCGGCCGCCCGGAGGACCTGCGCCCGCTCTAGATTATGATTGAAGACCGCGCGGTCGCGGCCGTTGTTGCAGGTGGCAATCCCTCCGTGTCAGCGCCGTTGAGAGTGATCTTCATGGGTTCCGATCCCATCGCCCTGCCGCTGCTCGACTGGCTGGCGGGCGAGGGCGGGACGCTGGCGGCGGTGGTCGCAGTCTATACGCAGCCGGACCGGCCCGCCGGCCGGGGGCAGCAGGTCGCGGCCGGGCCGGTCAAGCAGTGGGCCGGCGCCCGCGGGCTCCCGGTCCGCCAGCCGGAAAAGGTCACCGCCGACGAACGGGCGTGGGTGGCGGCGCTCGGGGCGGACGTGCTGCTCGTCATGGCCTACGGACATCTGCTCGGTGACGAGCTGATCGCCACGCCGCGACTCGGCACGTTGAATCTCCACGCGTCGCTCCTGCCGAAATACCGTGGCGCGTCGCCCATCCAGTCGGCGATCGCCGGAGGCGAGCGGGAAACGGGCGTCACGCTCATGCGCATCGTGCGGCGGATGGATGCCGGGCCGGTGGCCGACCGCGAGCGGGTGCACATCGGCCCGCTCGACTGCGCGCCCGAGATCGAACGGCGCCTGGCGCAGGCCTGCGTGCCGCTGCTGGCCCGCGCGCTTCCGCGGCTGCGCGATGGCGCGCTCGCGTTCTCGCCCCAGGACGAATCGCAGGCGTCCTACTGCCGGCGCCTGACGAAGGCGGACGGCGGGCTCGATTTCCGGGCGCCGGCGGCGGTGCTGGCCGCGCGCATCAACGGACTCCACCCGTGGCCGGGCTGCGCGGTGGAGATCGGCGGACAGACGGTCAAGATCGGCCTGGCCGACGCCCCGGTTGGAGGCGCCGGGACGCCGGACGCCCCCGGCGCCGTGCTGGGCGCCGACGGCGAGGGTCTGCTGGTGGCGACGGGAGCGGGGCGCCTGCGCCTGCGCCGACTCCAGCGCCCAGGCGGCCGGATGCTGCCGGCGGCCGAGTTCCTGCGCGGACTGCCGGTGCCGGCCGGCACCGGCTTGCCTTCGCATCCGATGACCGTGCTGGCCGGTCCGGAGCCCTTCCGGTGAGCGGCGACGCCGGACCGGCTGCGCACCCCGGGGACTCTTCGCTTGTTTTTGCGGCTGATTCTTTTAATGCTGGCAGCTCTATGGCGCGTCGCCCCAGTTTTCTTCCTGTCGGCGGGTTGATGATGGCGCTGGCGTTGCTTCCGGGCGTCGCGTGGGCCCAGGGAGGCGGCTCCCCGGCCTACGAGCTGGCCAGCCTCCGGGAGGATGTCCGCCTGCTCACCCAGCGGCTGGATGACATCAACCTGCGCATCCAGCAGCTCGAGCGCGCCAACAGCAATCTCGAGGCGAGGACCAGCCAGGCCTACGTCACGCTGGCGCAGCTCAACGAGGCGATCGCGGCGGCGCAGAAGTCCACGCAGGAGGCCCTGCGGGACCAGAAGCGCGAGACGCTCCAGCAGGTCAGCGTCCAGCTCGAGAAGCTCGCCACCGAGACGCAGGCCGCGATCAACGCGCTGGCGAAGGGCGCGGCGACCCGCCCGCCGGTGACGACGCCGTCATTTTCCGAGGAATATCCGAAGGAGGGGGTCAGCTACACCGTGCAGCGCGGCGACACGCTTTCGAGCATCGCCCACAAGACCGGCGCAAGAATGCAGGATATCATCAACGCGAACAAGATTGCGGACCCGACGCGGCTGCAGGTGGGCCAGACCCTGTTCATTCCCGGGGGCAAATAGGACACCCGCCATGGCTGCACCTAAATCCAGACTCGGCCGGGGCCTCGGCGCGTTGATCGCGAGCGGCGCCACGGCGGCGCCGAAGATCGAGGCCCGCGCGGGGACGTCCGCAGGCGCCGGCCACCCGGCCATCGCGGGCTTCCAGGAGATCGCCGTGCATCTCGTCGAGCCGAGCCCGTATCAGCCCCGAAAGGACATTGGCGCGGACCAGCTCGGCGAGCTGGCCGAGAGCATCCGGGCCGAGGGCCTGCTGCAGCCGATCGTCGTGCGCCGGGCGGGCGAGCGATTCCAGCTCGTCGCGGGCGAGCGCCGCTGGCGCGCCTTCCAGCAGCTCAGGCTCCGGACGATCCCGGCCCGCGTGATCGAGGCCACCGACGCATCCTCCGCCGCCCTGACGCTGATCGAGAACCTCCAGCGCGAAGGCCTCAACCCGATGGAGGAGGCCTACGGCTATGCCAGCCTGATCCGCGATTTCGACCTGACGCAGGAGCGGGTGGCGGAGCGCGTGGGACGGGCGCGGGCGACGGTCGCGAACGCGCTGCGGCTGCTCACCCTCGACGCCGAGCTCCAGGGATTTGTCGCCAAGGGACTGCTGTCGGTCGGCCACGCCAAGGTTCTGCTCGGGCTGGAGGACGCCGAGCGGCGCGCCATTCTTGCCCGCCGCGTGATCGAGGAGGGGCTCAGCGTGCGGACGTTGGAGAAGCTCGCGCAGGGGCACCGGGTTTCCCGGTCGGGGCGGGTGGAGGGCCGGCCGGTGCCACCCGGAGAGGCGGCGGCCGTGGCGGACATCGAGAAGCGCCTGACCACGCACCTCGGGGCGCGGGTGGCGCTCCGGCATTCGCCGAAGCGCGGCCGGATCGTCATTGAGTACGCGGGCAACAACGATTTGCAGAGGATTCTGGAAAAGATCGGCCTTCCGGCATAACCTCTCGCGGTTGCACGGATGAGTGTTGTTGAAACCGTCAGGGAGACGTTGTCGGACGCCCAGGCGCTGCGCGCCAAGATGTTCCGCGTGCGGCTCCCGTTCGTGGCCGAATTTCGGGGATACACGTGGGCGAGGCTCCGCGCGGATCTCATCGCCGGGGCGACGTTGACGCTGGTTTCGGTGCCGCAGGCCATCGGCTTCGCGCTGATCCTGGGGCTGCCGCCGATGGCGGTGATCATGTCGGTGGTGGTGGGCGGCTTTTTCAGCGCGCTTTTCTTCTCCTCGCACTTCCACGTCTTCGGCCCGACGACGTCGGTCTGCCTGATCACCGCGGCCACGATCGCGGCCAACGCGGACCTCGGCCTGCATCCCCTGGTGCTCGCGGCCTACATCGCCTTCCTGATCGGCGTGGTGCAATTCGCGGCCGGCCTCCTCAATTTCGGCGAGGTCACCAAGTTCATCTCGCGATCGGTCGTCATCAGCTACACGACCGCCATCGGCGTGCTGCTGATCGTCAGCCAGGCGCCCAACCTCCTGGGCTTCCACGTGCCGGCCGGCCAGGACTTCCTGACGGTGATCGGCGAAATCGCGGCGGCAGTCCGGGCGGTCAACGTCTCCTGGTGGGCCAT
Source organism: uncultured Opitutaceae bacterium (assembly GCA_964551145.1). Lineage (GTDB taxonomy): Bacteria > Verrucomicrobiota > Verrucomicrobiia > Opitutales > Opitutaceae > Fen-1467. The sequence continues at coordinate 11,475 of CAZKDK010000039.1, forward strand.
TGCGATCGGCCTGGCGACCCTGGCCATCTTCATGGCGGTCCAGCGCTGGCGGAAAACCTGGCCCGAGGCCCTGATCGGGCTGGCCGTCCTGGGGCTGGCGGCGCGGCTGTTCAGCTACCTGGTCGCGCACGACCACATTTTCGGCCTGCAAACCGTGCCGTTCCTGATGGTGAAGGACGAGGGCGCGCTCACCGCCGCGCTGCCGGCGCTCGAATGGCTGCCGCCGCTCGCCGTCCAGATCAGGGTGCTGCCCCACCTAACGAGCACGGTCCTCGCCATCGCGATCATCGGCATGCTCGAAGCCACCGCGATCACGAAGTCGCTGGCGGCCCGCAGCGGCCAGCATCTCGATCCCAACCAGGAACTCCTTGGCATGGGCGTGGGCAACATGGTCGCAGGCCTCTTCGGGGTGACGCCGGGCTCCTCTTCCTTCACCCGTTCGGCCGTCAACTACCAGTCGGGAGCAACCTCGCAGCTTTCATCGATGCTCAGCAGCGTCGTCGTCCTGCTGATCCTCTTTTTCATCACGCCGGTCTTCAATTACATCCCGGTGGCGGCGCTGGCGGCGCACCTGATGCGCGTCGGCTACCGCCTGCTCAACCGGGCCCAGATCCGGATCGCGGTGCGTTCGACGCGGGCCGATGCCGTCGTGTTCGCAGTCACCCTCGGCTCGGCGCTCTTTTTCCGGCTCGAGAATGCAATTTACATCGGCATCGGCACGGCGCTGGTCCTCTTCCTGCAGAAGACGAGCACGCCGTCGCTGGTGGAGTACGCGTTCAACGAGAGCGGGCAGCTCGCGGAGGTCAGCGATCCCACGAAGCGGGCGAACCCGCAGATCTCCATCATCCACGTCGAGGGCGAGCTCTTCTTCGGCGCGGCCGATCTCTTCCAGGAACAGGTGCGGCGCCTGGCGGAGGACGAGCACATCCGCGTCTTCGTGCTCCGCATGAAGAACGCCCGCCACCTGGATGCCACCGCGGTGATGGCGATGGAGAACCTGCATGACTACCTGCGCCGGAACGGCCGATACATGCTGATCAGCGGATGCAACGCCGAGGTGCTGCGCGTCCTGAGGAACAGCGGCCTGCTGGCGCAAATCGGTGAGGAGAATGTCTTTCCGGCCGAGATTAACCTCACCATGAGCACCAAGCGCGCGCTGACCCGGGCCACGGAGCTGCTGCACACCCGCCGCGCCGATATCCGGCTCTTCTACGAGCGGAAGGAGGAGACGGCCACCGACGCCGCCGCCCAGGCCCCGCCGGCGCGCCGCCCGGAAGACTATGAAGTCTAGGCCCGGCCGGACGGTTCGGACCGATGATTGACAATCGCCGTCCCAACCTGTTGTCATGCGCCCTTTATGATCTCGGTTTTCATCGGAATCTGCACGGTCATCCTCATCCTCGTCGCAGTGGTCCTGGCGCTGGTGGTGCTTGCGCAGCGCGCGAGCTCCGATGCCGGCATGTCGGCCATGGGCGGCGGCATGATGGAGTCCACCTTCGGCCCGGACACCTCCAACGTCCTGAGCCGCCTGACCATCCGGCTGACAGTCGCCTTTTTCGTCCTGAGTTTCCTGGTGTATCTCGGCTACACCTACCAGCGGGGCCACGGACCCGCGTCCCGCGGGACCCTGCCCAACATCCCGGTGTCGACCGCGCCCGCCACGCCGGCGACCGCCACTGCGCAACCGACGGCTGCTCCGACGGTTGCCGTGCCGGCGACGGCCGCTCCCAATGCCGCGAATCAACCTCCTGCGGCGACTCCGCCTCCCGCCAAGCCCTGAAGGGGCGGCGGGGTCGGGCGGGTTCCGGCGGTTTGCCGTTTGCCTGATGGCCGGTGGGGCCGCGGCCGTTCTCGGCGCGCCGTGCGGTTGGGCTCAGCGGAGCGAACGTCCGCCGCCCCATTATCTACAGCTGGGCCGGCCCGATCAGGTCGAGGGCCGGCGGATTCTGGAGGAGTTTCGCCGGCAGGGAATCGCGGGCGACTACTATCTCGAATTCACGCTGGACGCGATGCCCCGGCACGGCGAGGAACGCGTCCTGGCCGGCCACATGTGGGGGTCGCGCAATGCCGCGGGACCCGTGTCGCGCGTGAGCGTTCATCCGGAGACGGGATCAGCGGCACCCGAGGTGCGCCTCCTCATCCAGGGCGGCGCCAGCCCCGCCCTGTGGGAATGGCAGGCCGGAGCGAACGCCTCCGTCGCGCCTGCCGGAGTGGGGGAGTTGTTTGCGCCGGTGGCCGGCACGGACCTCACCGCGTTCGACCTGCAGATGCCGTTTCTTTACTGGCCCGAGTTCGTCTACGAGGGGTTGACGCGGATGCACGGCCGGCCGGCGCACCAGTTCCTGCTCTATCCGCCCGCGGAAATCACCGCCCGCCGCCCGGAATTGACCGGGGTGCGCGTCTACCTGGACACCCAGTACACGGCCCTGGTCGAAGCCGAGATGATCGGCCAGGGAGACCGTCCGCTCCGGTCGCTCAGCGTGCTCGATCTGAAGAAGGTCGACGGGCAATGGATCGTCAAATCGATCGACCTGCGCGACGAGGTCACGCGCAACAAGACCCGGTTTGAGGTCACCGCGGCCGCGCTCAAACAGGGCTTTCCCGCGGCGATCTGGGATCCGGCGGGCCTCGCCGAGCCGGCGCCGGCGCCCGCCGAGGCGAGCTTGGTGCGCCTGGGGCCATGAACGGGGCGCAAGGTCATCGGGGGGTCGTGTTCGACCTCGACGGCACCCTGGTCGACAGCATGTCGATCGTGGTCGACGGACTGACGGCGGCGGTGTCGGTCTACCGGCCCCGGCCTTCACGGGAGGAGGTGATGGCGGCGCTGGGCGGACCTTCGGAGGCGTGTGTGCGCCGGTTGCTGGGCTCCCGGAGGCATCTGGCCGCCGCGCTCGCCGCCTACCTCGGGTTCCTGGACAGCCATGAGGACCGGATCCGGCCGTTTCGCGGGGCCCGCCGCCTGCTCGCGGATCTCTCCGCCGCCGGGATTCCGCTCGGCATCTGGACCGGCCGCGAGCGGGTGTCGACGCTGGTGCGCCTGCGCGCCCTCGCGTGGGTGGAGCGCTTCGATGTCGTGGTCTGCGGGGACGATCTCCGTTCCCACAAGCCGGATCCCGCGGGACTGCTTCGGATCGTCCGGCGCTGGCGGCTCCAGCCGGAGGAGGTCATCTTCGTCGGCGATTCCGATCAGGACCTGGCCGGGGGCGTCGCCGCGGGAGTGGCGATGGTGGCGATCCGGAACGGGAGGCGCATCGCGCCGGACCTGGCCCGGAAGGCGGATGCCGTGACCGCCACTGCGGCGGGGGCATTCGCCCGGGTGCGCGAGCTGGTCCGGGCGGGCCGGGCGGCTTGACCCGGTCCGGGCGCGGCCGGCGGCGGGCCGGATGAACACCGACCAAGGGCCGATCGGGTCAACGCCTTGACCCCCCTCAGATTTGCGTTGCCCTCCGCCCGCAGGTGCGGCTTTTTGGTCGGCAGCGAGCAGGTTGCTCGCGGGATTCAACCCCCAATCCCATGGCCTCACCCCGTATAACTGTCACGACTCCGCTCACCTTCGAACTTCCCCGCGCGCTGGTGGTCCAGATCCAGTCGTGGCGCGGACGTTTCGGCCTGAAATCGGCCAGCGATGTGGTGCGCCGTGCGCTGGAAGATTTTGACTTCACGGCGTTCCAGGCACCGCGCCGGGACCAATGCCAGATCTCCGTGCGGCTGCCCGCGTCGCGCAAGCGCTCGCTGTTTTCCTGCGCCCGCCGGCACAAGGTGAGCGCGGGCGAGTTGCTCCGCGCGGCCCTGGAGTCGTTCGCGCCCCGGGCGGCGCACGCGGGGAACGGTCGCCCGCGGCGGATTTCACGCCGGCGCTAGGCTGCGGCCCGGAGGGGTCGCACCGGCCGGCCGGTGGCCCGCGCGGCGGGCGCCGGTCGGGTCCTTGGTCAGCCGGTCGATGCGGGGGCTTGCTTTTGAAAGAGGGCTTTCTTTAGTGGTGCGCGCTCCCCATGAATACCGCGCTTCCTCCCCTGTCCAGCTGGGCCCGGAATGTTGCTCCCTCACCGACCCTGGCGGTCGACGCCAAAGCCAAGGCGTTGCAGGCCGCCGGCGGGGACGTGTGCGGCTTCGGCGCGGGCGAGCCGGATTTTGACACTCCCGATTTCATCAAGGAGGCCTGTATCGCGGCGCTGAAGGCCGGGCAGACCAAATACGCGCCGACACCCGGCATCCCCGAGCTGCGCGCGGCGATCGCGGCGCGCTACCTGGCGGACTACGGGCTGAAATACGCGCCGACCCAGGTGGTCGTGAGTCCGGGAGGGAAGTTCTCCTGCTACCTCGCGATCATGGCGACGTGCAGCCCGGGCGACGAAGTCGTCATCCCGGCGCCGTACTGGGTGAGCTATCCCGAGATGGTGAAGCTGGCGGGCGCCACGCCGGTGATCGTGCGGACCGACGATACCGTGGGCTTCAAGCTGACGCCGGCGGGCCTCGAGGCGGCCGTGACGCCGAAGACGCGCCTGCTCATCCTCAACTCGCCCTCGAATCCGACGGGCGTGGTCTACTCGCGGGCGGAAATCGCGGGGCTCGCCGACGTCGCGACCCGGCACAACTTCTATATCCTGTCCGACGAGATCTACGAGTACCTCACCTACGACGGCGTGAAGCACCATTGCATGGCGGCGCTCAGCCCGGAGGTGGAGGCGCGTACGATCGTCGTGTCGGGCTTCAGCAAGCCGTATTCGATGACGGGCTGGCGCCTCGGGACCCTGGTCGCGCCCGCAGCCATCGCGAAGGCCTGCGCGGAGATCCAGAGCCAGACCACCTCGAATGCCACCACGTTCGGCCAGTTCGGCGCGCTCGCCGCTCTCCGCGAGAAGGCGCAGGCGATGGAGGCCCTCGCCCGCATGCTCGCCGCGTTCGACCGCCGGCGGAAGTTCCTGCATGCCGGGCTCACCAAGATCCCCGGCGTCTCCTGCCTGCTCGCCCAGGGTGCCTTCTATCTGTTCCCCAACATCTCGAGTTTCGGGCTTAGCTCCGACGAATTCTGCGCACGCCTGCTCGACGAGGAAAAGGTCTCGGCCGTGCCGGGCAGCGGATTCGGCGCGGACGGCTACCTGCGCCTGAGCTACGCCACGAGCGACGAAGTCATCGCCAAGGGAGTCACCCGCCTGGCCCGGTTCTGCGGTTCGCTGGCCCGCCGGTAGGCGGCCGGCGGCGGCCCGGCCGGGCCTCCCGCCTTTTTCTTTCCAAATGTCCTACCAGAACGTGACCCCTCCCGCCGGCGAACGGATCACCGTGGCCGGCGGACGCCTGCAGGTCCCCGATCATCCGGTCCTGCCCTTCATCGAGGGTGACGGCACGGGTCCTGACATCTGGCGCGCGGCCGTGCGCGTCTTCGACGCCGCGGTCGAGAAGGCCTATCACGGGCAGCGGCGGATCTCCTGGTTCGAGGTGTACGCGGGGGAGAAGGCGTACGGGAGATTCCAGTCCTGGCTGCCCGACGACACGCTGGCGGCGTTCCGCGAGTACCTGGTCGGCATCAAGGGTCCGCTCACGACGCCCGTGGGCGGCGGTTTCCGTTCGCTCAACGTCGCCCTGCGCCAGGAACTCGACCTGTTCGTCTGCCTTCGGCCGGTGCGCTATTTCCGGGGGATGGAGACGCCGGTGAAGCACCCCGAACTGGTGGACATGGTGATCTTCCGCGAAAACACGGAGGACATCTACGCCGGGATCGAATTCGCCGCCGGCTCGCCCGAGGCGGCGCGGATCCTGGAATTCTTCGCCCGCGAGTTTCCGGCGGGCTTCGGCAAGGTGCGTTTCGGGTCCGCGGCGCGGGTGCAGGCCTGGCAGCAGCAGCTCGAGGCCCTCGGCGCCCCCCATCGCGATGTCGGGGTGGAGGTCGGCCTCGGCCTGAAGCCCGTCAGCTACCTCGGCACCGAGCGCCTGGTCCACAGCGCGATCAGCTACGCGATCCGGGAAAAGCGCCGGAGCGTGACCCTGGTGCACAAGGGCAACATCATGAAGTTCACCGAGGGAGCCTTCCGCGACTGGGGCTACCGGGTCGCCCGGCAGTTCTTCGGCGCGGTGGAGACCGAGGGCGGCCCCTGGTGCCGCATCCCCGAGGGGAAGCCCGGCGCCGGCCTCGTGATCAAGGATGTGATCGCCGATGCGTTCCTGCAGCAGATCCTCACGCGCCCCGGGGA
>CAZKDK010000040.1:0-17419 GCA_964551145.1 uncultured Opitutaceae bacterium
GCGTCGCCCAAAGGGCCACCCCGGGATCGAGGGCCTGGACCTCGCGGCGCACGATGCCGGTGAGGGCGCGCGGATCGCCGGCGGTCCGCGCGACGATGCCGAGATTGAGATCCCACACGCCCTGCTGATAGGGCAGATACATGAAGCAGCGCGGCGGCTCGATCAGCGAGCGGTACTTGCCGTTCTTGACCACGCCCACGACCTCGGCGGTCTTCCGGCCGCCCCAGAAGCGGAGGCGCCGGCCAAGCGGATTCAGTCCGGGCCAGAACCGCGCGGCCATGGTTTCGTTGACGATGACGGCGCCGGGCGCACGGGCGTCGTCCTGGTCCGTGAAATCGCGGCCGGCGCGGAGCGGGACGCCCATCGCGGCGAAATAGCGCGGCGAGACGATGCTGAAGCCGATGTCCATGGGCTCGTTGGGGGCGCGCGTGTAGCCGTCGATGTCCACCCAGAGGCTGGGACCACCCTCGAAGCCCAGCGGGAACCAGCTGGCCAGGGCGGCCTCCTCGACGCCGGGCGCCTCCGCGAGGCGCGCGCGGAGCTGGCGATAGAACACCAGGCCGCGCGGCTCGTCGTAGCCGTTCATGCCGATGCGCAGCCCGGCGATGAGCGTGTGGTTCGGGTCGAATCCGGGGTCGATCTGCCGCGCGCGGCGCATGCCGACCAGGCACAGGCCGGCCCCGGCCAGCAGGAGCAGCGCCAGCGCGACCTCGGCCACGACCAGGCACGCCCGCAGGCGACCGGCCATCCCGGATTCGGTGCCGCTGCGGCCGCCGTCCTTGAGGGCGTCGCCGACATTCGCGCGCGCCGCGTGCAGCGCCGGGGCGGTGCCGAAGAGCAGACCGGTCGTCACGGTCAGCAGGAGAATGTAGCCGATCGTCCGGGCATCGAGGCCCGAACTGTAGCCCACGGGCAGATTCGTCTGCGGAAGCAGCATCGCGAACAGGCCCTGGCCCCACAGGGCGACGAGCAGGCCGAGCGCGCCGCCGACCAGCGCGAGGAGCACGCTTTCGGTGAGCCACTGCCGGACCAGCCGGCCGCGCGCCGCGCCGACCGCAAGGCGGACCGCGGTTTCCCGCCGGCGGGCGGTCGCGCGCGCCAGGAGGATGTTGGCCAGGTTGGCCACCACGATCAGCAGGACCAGCATGCCCATTGCGAACAGGACCCGCAGCGCCGGCAGCATGATCGCCTGGCCGCCGTACGGGGCCTTATAGAACGGGAGGACGGCCAGGCCTATCTCGCGGTCCTCGGGGTAGGTCTGGGCCAATTGCGCCGCCCGCGCGTCGACGGCGACCTGCGCCCGCGCGATACTGACGCCGGGCTGGAGGCGCGCCTGGGTGTGCAGCCAGCGGTCGCCGCGGGGCTCGAGCGAGCCGAAATTCGCGACCTCCTTGTGCATCGTGATCGGCGCCCAGAAATCGCAGATCAAACCGCTCATGGTGCCGCGGAAGGCGGCGGGCATCACGCCGATGACGGTGAAGGCGTGCCGGTTCAGTTCCACCTGCCGGCCGATCACCGCGGGATCCGCGCCGAAGCGGCGCTTCCAGAGGCCCTCGCTGATCACCAGGACCGGATTGCCACCCGGCTTCGTGCCCTCGCCCGGCAGAAAGGTCCGCCCGAGCAGGGGACGCACCCCGAGCACCTCGAAGAAGTTGACCGTGGCGATCTGCCCGTAGATCCACTGCGGTTCGCCGTCGATCGTCAGGCTGGCCGGGGTGATCTGCGAGCCGATCACTCCCGCGAACACGTCGGTGAGCTGCGCATAGTCCCTGATGTCCGGCGGCGAGACCGTGTCCCACTGGTCGGCGCCGCGCCGGCCGACGAGGGCCACGATCCGGCCGGCGTCGCGGACTCCGGGCAGCGGATGCAGGAGGATCGACTCGATCCAGCAGAACACGACGGCGTTGGCGCCGATGCCGAGCGCGAGCGTGAGCACGGCGATCGCGGTGAGGCCGGGCGTCTTCAGGAACTGGCGGAGGGCGAAGCGGAGGTCGGCGAGCATCAGGAACAAGTCTAAGGACTAAGGGGTAAAGTGTAAGGGGAGCAAAGGGGAGTTGAGGTGCAAGGTTGAGGTTGAAATGACGGCGCCGTCTTGGAACCCGGAGTTCGATTGGATGCTGAACCTTACACCTAAACCTGATACCTGAACCCAGCGCGACAGCGCTACTCGGCGCGGAGCGCGGCGACGGGATCGACGCGCGTGGCCCGGCGGGCGGGCAGCCAGCAGGCGACGAGCGCCACCGCGAGCAGGACGAAGGCCACCAGGCTGAAGACCAGGGGATCCTGACCGGAAACGCCGTAGAGCTGGCTGGAAAGCAACTGCCCGACGCCGAGGCTGCCGGCCCCGCCGATGAGCACGCCGACCAGCACCAGCTTCAGGCCGTCGCGCAGCACGAGCCGGATGACCTGGCCGACGCCCGCGCCAAGGGCGATGCGGATGCCCATCTCGCGGGTCCGCTGCGCCACCGAGTAGGCCATGACTCCGTAGATGCCGATGCAGGCGAGCAGCAGCGCGGTGGCGGCGAAAATCACCAGCAGGGTCATCACCGTGCGGCGGCCCTGCAGGGAATTGTCCACGGCGTCGGAGAGCGCGGCGAGATGGGCGACCGGCATCTGCGGGTCGACGGCCTGGACCGCGCGGCGGACGTCGCCGGCGAGGGTGAGCGGCGGCACCCGCGTCCGCACGGCGAACATCGTGGTCCACGGGAAGTGATACGCCGGCAGGTACAGCTGCGGGCGCGGATCGACATCGAGCTGGTACTGGCGGACGCTGCCGACGACCCCGACGATTTCCCACGTGGCGTTCTTGAAGTTGAGCAGGCGGCCGATCGGATCCTCGTCCGGAAAGAGGCGCCGGGCGAGCACATCGTTGATGATCATCACCCGCGGCGCCTGGCCGCTGTTGTCGGCCTCGGCGAAGAAGCGGCCGCGCAGCAGCGGGATCCCGAACGCAGGGAAGAAATCGCCGTCGACGCCGTCAAACCCGGCGTTGAGGTCGTTGCGCGTGGCCGGCCGGTCTTCGCGGCTGACGAACTCGCCGTAGCCGATGCGGCCGTTCATCGGGGTGGAGGAGACCATGCCGGCGGAGGCGACGCCCGGAACGGCGGAGAGCTGGCGCAGGACGTCGCGGATGAAGCGCGTGCGATGCTCGACGGTGGGCGCCTTGCTGGCCGGCTGCGAGAGGCTGAAGACGAGGACGTGGTCGCGGTTGAAGCCGGTGCTGGCGTTGAGCGCGGTCACGAAGCTGCGCAGGAGCAGGCCGGCGCAGACGAGCAGCACGACGGTGACCGCGGCCTCGGAAACGACGAGGAGCGACTGGAGACGGCGCCGCACGCCGCCGCTCGACCCGCGCGCGCCCTCCTTGAGCATGTCGTGGAAATTCAGGCGGGTGGCGCTCAACGCGGGAAACACGCCGAAGAGCAGGCCGGTGCCGCAGGCGGCGGCGAAGGTGAACCCAAGCACGGTCGCGTCGATATGAACATCGGGCCCCTGGATCCGGTTGAGCGCGGCGAAACGGACGAGCGGGCCGATCGCCAGCCGGCCGACAACCACACCGGCGCCGCCGCCGGCAAGCGCGAGCAGCATGCTCTCCGTCATGAGCTGCCGGACGACGCGGCCGGCGGTCGCGCCGAGCGCGAAGCGGACCGCCATCTCGCCCTGGCGGACGGACGCCTTGGCGAGCAGGAGGTTCGCGACATTGGCGCAGGCGATGAGCAGGATCGCGCCGACCGAGGCGAGCAGCGTGAAGAGGGTGGGACGGGCGTTGCCGTAGAGGGCCTCGTGCAGCGGGCGGACCCGGACGGTCCAGTTCTGGCGGAACGACGGGTATTGCGCGTTGATGCCCTGGCGGGCGGAGACGAGCTCGGCGGTGGCCTGCTCGGTGGTGGCGCCGGGTTTGAGGCGGCCGATGACGAAGCAGACGTAGTTATAGTTGCGGACCAGCTTGTAGGCGTCGGCGCGGATCGTCGCGGGGGAAAGGAAATTGATGGTGGCGCTGAGCAGGGCGCCGGGCGGGAGGACGCCGATGACGGTGTAGCTCTCGGCGTCCATCTGGACCGTGCGGTCGATGATCGCCGGATCGCCCTGGAAGCGCGACTGCCAGAACTCGTGCGAGAGAATGATGACATGCCGGTTGCCGCCGGGCGCGTCGTCGGCTCTGACGAAGCCGCGTCCCAGGGCGGGGTTGAGCCGGAGCACGCGCAGATAGTCGGCCGAGACCTCGGCGCCGCTGACGCGCATGGGCTCGCCGTCGCTGGTGAGGTTGCGGTCGACGGTGTGCTGCGCGGCGATCGATTCGAGCTGGGTGGTCTCGGTCTCCCAGTCGGAGAACACCCCGCCGTCGGTGGCGGCGAATCCGCCCGTGTTCGGCACCTCGGTGACCTGGACGAGGCGATCGGGCTCGGGGTAGGGCAGCGGCTGCAGGAGGACGGCGTTGACGACGCTGAAGATGGCGGTGTTGGCGCCGATGCCGAGGGCAAGGGTGAGCACGGCGACCAGCACGAAGCCGGGCGATTTGGCGAATTGGCGGAAGGCGAAGCGGAGGTCGGCGAGCATGGGAGGAAAAGGGGGTGAAGCTTGGGGGAATGGTGAGCGCCGGGCAGCGGGTGGCGAGTAGTGAGTAGCGAGTAGAACGGTGGAACGGTGGAACGGTGGAAGAGGGAGTGGACTGGTTGAAATGCCCGCTACTCGCTACTGATTGGCTACTCCGCGCGCAGCGCGACGATCGGATCGACTTTCGTCGCGCGCCGGGCGGGGGCGATGCAGGCCAGGAAGGCCACGAGGGCCAGCAGCAGGGCGGTGGAGCCCCAGATCAGGGGATCGGCGCGGCTGACTTGAAAGAGGAAGTTCTCCATCGCGGCGTCGCCGACGACGGTCAGCCCCAGGGCCAGGAGGAAGCCGAGGCCCAGACCGCATGCGACCTGCAGCGCGCCCTGGCGGAGGATCATCTTCAGGATCAGGCGCGTGTCGGCGCCGAGGGCCATGCGGATGCCGTATTCGGTCGTGCGCTGACTGACGCCGAACGACATGACCCCGTACAGGCCGACGGCTGCGAGAAACATGGCCACGCCGCCAAAGATGGAGAACAGCGCGGCGAGCAACCGGTTCTGGGCGAGGGTCGCATCGATCAGCTGTGCCGCCGGGCCGATCATGTAGATGGGGAGGTTGCGATCAATGCCCGCCATGGCCCGGCGCAGCGGATCCGCCCACGTGGCCGGGTCGCCGCCGCGGCCGCGCACGACAATCGTGATCCAGCGCGCCGGCGCCTGGGCCAGCGGCTGGAAGATGCCCGCGCCGTCCGACCGGGCGTCGTAGGGCCCCTGCATCCGCGTGTCCGGCGCAACGCCGACGATCGTGAGCCACGGCCCGGCATTGGCGCCCTGTCCAAACCGGACGCGGCGGCCCAACGGACTGTCGCGGCCGAAATGCCGCCGGGCAAAGGCGGCGTTGACGATGGCGACCGGCGGGCGGTCGAAGGTGTCGGCCGGGGTGAAGTCGCGGCCGTCGACGATTCTCAAGCCCAGCGCCGCGAAGTAGCCGTCGGAGATGCCCTCGATCGCGGCGGTGGGCTGCGAACGGCCCTCCGGCGGCTGCGCGCTCTCGACCTCGTAGAGTCCGTTCTGGGAAATGGCCAGGCGGAACCGTGTGGTCAGCGCGACCTCGGAGAAATGGGGATCGGCCCGCAGGGCCTGCAGCGTCTTCTCATAGAACAGGCCGAGCGCCTGCGGCGTGGGATGATCGGCCTGAAAGAGCGTCATGCGCCCGATGAGCACGGTCGACGTGTCGTAGCCCCAGTTGATCCGCTGCTGGTTGACGATCGAGCGGATCATGAATGTCGAGATCACCAGCAACGCCGTGGTGAGCGCGACCTGGAGGACGATCAGGCCGCGGATGACGAGGTTGACCCGGCGGCCCGTGCCGGCGCGCCCGCCCTCCCGGATCAGTTCGAGCGGGCTGCCGCGGGAGGCAAACCACGCCGGGACGAGGCCCGAAAGCACGGCCGCGCCGACGGTGACGCCGACGGTGAGCGCGAGCACCCGGCCATCGACGCCGAACGTGACCCACGACGGGGGCGGCGTGGCGAGCGCGCGCGCCTGGCGGAGGAGCGCGTCCGTCGCCCAGAGGGCGAACAGCGTGCCGGCGACCGCGCCGCCGGCGGCGAGGGCGACGCTTTCGACGAGCATCTGGCGCAGCAGGCGCCAGCGCGAGGCCCCGAGCGCGCTGCAGACGGCCAGGTCGCGCGTCCGCCGCGCCGCGCGGGCGAACTGCATGTTCATGACATTGACGCACGCGATCAGGAGCACCACGACGACGGCGCCGAGCATCAGGTACAGCATCTGGCGCATCTGGGTCCCGAGATAGCCTTCCGCAAACGGCGCCACCTGCACCGCGGTGAGGTCGGCGTGGGTCCGGGGAAACTCGGCGGCAATGCGCCGGGCGAAGGCGGAGAACTCGGCGGCCGCCTGGTTGGCCGACACACCGGGCTTGAGCCGGCCGAGCAGCGCGCCGCCAAATGCCTGCGGGTCGTCGCGCGCCAGCGGCGGGAACTCGGCGAACATCGGCGTCCAGAGCTGTTCGTTCAGCGGAAAGCTGAAGCCGGGCGGCATCACGCCGATCACGGTGCCGGACCGGCCGTTGACCTGAACCGCCTGGCCGACGATGCCGGCCATCCCGCCGAAGTCGCCCTGCCAAACCTGGTGGCTGATGATGATGGTCTTCGGGGCGCCCGGCTGGTCGTCGGCGGCGGTGAAGTCGCGGCCGAGCATCGGCCTTGCCCCGAGCGTGCGGAGGAAGTTGTGGGTGACATAGACGCCGCCGTAGCGGCGCGGCGTGTCCTGATAGGTGACGTTGATGCTCAACCGCGCCCCGTAGCTGGCGAGTTCCTCAAACGACTGCTGCGCATCGCGCCACTCCAGATAGTCGGCCGTCGCCGCGCCGCCGATGGCGCGGTTCCGCGCCGTGTTGACGAGGCTGACGGACATGAGGCGCTCGGCGTGCGGGAACGCCGCCGGCCGCAGCATCATGCCGTTGATGACGCTGAATTGGGTGGCGACGCCGCCGATGCCCAGCGCCAGCACGAGAACGGCCAGCAGGGTGAAGGAACGTTCCTTGCAGAGCGAGCGGCGGGCCAGGCGGAGGTCGGAGAGCATGGGGGACAGGCAGCCGGTAGTGAGTAGCGGGTAGCGGGTAGCGAGTAGCAGGTAGTAGGTGGCGAGTAAGGAGTAGATCGGTGAAGCGGGGAAAAAACAGGGGGACTGGTCGAAATGCTCGCTAATCGGTGCTCGCTCCTGATCAGTTACTCCGCGCGCAGCGCGATGGCGGGGTCGACCCGCGTGGCGCGTCGGGCCGGCAGCCAGCAGGCGAGGGCGGCGGTGGCGCCGAGCAGCAGCACGACGGCGGGGAAGGCCAGCGGGTCGGCGGCCCGCACGCCGAAGAGGACGTGGGAGAGGACGAACGAGAGCAGCACCGCCAGGACCAGCCCGGCGGCCAGGCCGATCAGCGTGAGCCGCAGGCCCTCGCGGGAGACGAACCGCATGACGTCGGCGCGGCTGGCCCCCAGGGCGACGCGCACGCCGATTTCGCGGGACCGGCTCCTCACGCCATAGGAGACGACGGCATAGAGTCCGAGGATCGCCAGCAGGAGACCGATGCCTCCCTGGACTCCGGCCAGCAACGCCCCGGCCCGCAGCGGCAGGAGCGCGAAGAAACTCGAGAACAGGTGTTCGTCCATCGTGCCGACGCCATAGACCGGAAGATCCGGATCGAGCGCGTGCATCGCGTCCCGGACGCTGCGCAGAAGGCCGCGCGGATCGCCGGCGGATCGCACGACCACGGTGGCGGGCGAGTCGTAGGCCTGGGCGATCGGCGTGTAGTAATACGGCTTCGACTCCTCCGTGATCATGACGTATTTGCCCGTGGCGACGACGCCGACGACCTCGATCGGCGGGCTGCCGGTCCAATCGCGATGGAAGTGCTGGCCGATGGGATCCAGGCCGGGCCAGAAGGCCTTCGCCATCGCCTCGTTGATCACGGCGACGCGGGGCGCGTGTTCATCGTCGGTGGGAAGCAGGTCGCGCCCGCGGCGGATCGGCACCCCCATGGTTTTGAGGAAATCGGATTCGACGGCGGACAGGGCCACCGTCGCGTGGCCGTCGGTGAGACGGGCGCGAGAGTTGTCCGGCCAGTGCTGGCGCATCACGATGTTGTAGCCGAACGGCACGTGCAGCCCCAGGCTGGCGGCTTCGACGCCGGGCAGCGCGCGGACGCGCTCCAGCAGCTGCTTTTGGAGACGCAGCCCGCGGTCCTGGTTGTAGCCCTGCAGGCCGAGGTCGAAGGACAGCATGAGCAGGCGCGCCGGGCGGAAGCCCAGGTCGAGGTCGCGGGCGGCCTGCAAACCGCGCAGGAAGAGGGCGGCGGCGATGAGGACCACGCACGAGGTCGCGACCTGGCCAACGACGAGCAGGTCGCGGAAACGATGGGATCCGCCGGTGGCGGCGTGGCCGCCCCGCTTGAGCGATTCGTTGAGGTCAATGCGCGACGCGCGCAGGGCGGGGAACAAGCCGGAGGCGACGCCGGCCAGGAGCGAAGTCACGGCGGTGAAACACCACGTCTGCCAGCCCAGGGCGGAATCGCGGTGGACCGGCATGTCGCCGACCGGCATGAACTCGGCGAGATACGCGCCGCCCCACGAGGCCAGCAGAAAGCCGATCACGCCGGCGACGAGGGCGAGGAGGACGCTTTCGACGAGGAGCTGGCGGATGAGGCGCGCGCGCGAGGCGCCGAGGGCCGCGCGGACAACCAGCTCCCGCTCCCGGTCGACCGCGCGGGCGCTCATCAGGTTGGCGACGTTGGCGCAGGCGATGAAGAGGACGAGCGCGACCAGGCCGACGAACAGTGCGGTGAAGACCGGTGCGAAGTCCGTCATCGACGGATCGGGCCGCGCCTGCCGCTCGAACACGGCCTGGTAACGGACGTTGCGGTGGTCTTCGGGATAGTCCCGGGCGAAGCGCTGCGCGAAGACGGCGAGTTCGGCGTTGGCGTCGGCAATCGATGCGCCGGGCTGGAGGTAGGCGAGGATCTTCCAGACGCACGCACTGCGGTACTTGAAAAAGCCGTCGCTGTCGGCGCGCATGAGCGGAAGGGCGCCGCTCGGAACAAACAGGGCCACGGTGTAGGTCGAGGAGAAGCTGTCGAGGCCGGGCCGGGCGACACCGACGACGGTGAACGGTTTCGAATCGATGATCAGCGTGCGGCCGATTATGGACGGGTCGCCCCCGAGCCGGTTCTGCCAAAAACGATGCGTGAGAACGGCGACCGGCGTGCCCGGCGGCATGTCGCCGTCGGCGGGCCGCAGGGGCCGGCCGAGGACGACCGGGACGCCGAGTCTGGCGAAGGCGTCGGGCGTGACCGCCTCGACCCACAGCCGTTCGGGCGGCTGACCGGGCACGCTGACATGCGCGGCCGTGGAGAAGAAGGCGATGTGATCGCGGAGGGCCCTTGAATCGGCACGGATGTCCTGGAAATCCAGGAAGGAGAGCGGGTGCGGCAGATTGAACAGGTCGCTGCGCTCGACGATCGCGATGAGCCGGCCGGGATCGCGCACGGGCTTCGTTCGCAGGAAGATCCCGTCGACCATCGAAAAGATCTGCGTGTTGACGGCGATGCCGAAGGCGAGGGTCAGCACCACGACCAGCGTGTAACCGGGGGACTTGACCAACTGGCGGACGGCAAACCTGAGGTCGGAGATCATGGGGGAGGTGGTGAGCTCTAAGCTGTAAGCTCCAAGCGATAAGCGGCGCGCGATTTTGGAAAGGAGGAGTTTGACCTGACGTTTGGGCTGTCAGCTTACCGCTTTTGGATTAGCGCTGCCTTCCGCCGGAGCCGGCGGCACTTACCGCGGCGACGACTCCCGCGATGGCGGCGGGATCGACCTCCCGGCCGCTCGCGTGATGCCGAAGGCGGCCGTCCGGACCAAACACGAGAATATGGCAGCACTTGGGGGCCAGATGGTACGCCTGGGCGAGCGTCCCGCCCCAGTCCAGCAGTGTCCCTTGCTCCTTGTCCTGGGAGAACTTGCCCTTGACGAATCCGCGCATGAAGCCGGGCAGCGACGGCAGCGTGGCGACACCCACCCATTTCGTAGCCGGAGCGCCGGCGGATTTCAGGCCACTCCCGAGGGCCTGCGACCAGCGGCCGGAGAACCGGCTGCCTTCGCGGTCGGCGACGACCACGATTGCGATCCGGCCCGTGCACACGGCTTGGGTGACCCCGCGGTCGAACTGGTCCTTCAGGTCGAAGGTCAGAGGCGGGGTCACCGGCTCGGCCGCGGCCGCGGTGGTCTGCGCGCGGAGCGGCCCGGCGGTCACGAGGACGAGAATGCCGAGCGCGGCGCTGACGCCGGCGGACGAGAGACGGTGGATTGCGGATTGCGCGGAGGAGGACATGGGGGGCAGCGAGTAGCGGGTAGCGGGTAGTGGGTGGAGGACTACGGCGGAGGTTCTGGCGGGTGGAGATGCTCACTGCTCGCTACTCGATGCTCGCTGCCGCGGGCTGGTTGTTCCGCGCTCAGGGCCGCGATCAGCTCGCTTGCGCCTCGACGAAACCGCTCCGCTTCAGGAGACGAAGCATCTGGGTTTCCTGTGTTCCCGGCTTGAGATTCCGGCCCACCCAGGCCTTGAAGTACCAGTCGAGGTAGTGCTTGTAGCCCTGCGTGTCCCAGTCCGTGTTCAGTCCGAGGTGCCGGTCCTTGTCGTCGTACTGCCGGATGATCTCCGCCGTCTCCTCCGGCGTCAGTCGGTGGTATTTGTCCCGGTGGACGACGCCGACGCCGTCGAGGCGCCCGGTCCGGTAGGCGGGCGCCCTGTCCGCGTAACCCAGCACCAGCGCGATCAGCGGAAAGCAATGGGTCGCCGGCAGGTCGAGCAGCTTCCAATGCCGCTCCATGTCGCCCCGATGGATGCCGTTGGTCAGGAGCGAATCGACGCCGAGCGAGCGGGCGGCGACGACCGCGGTTTGCACCGCGAGGATCGTGTTGATGCCGGCGGTGACGAAGTCGACGATCGTGCCGGGCTGGTAGTCGTAGCCAAGCGCGGCGGCGCTGGCCTTCTGCCGGTTGTAGTCGGCGCAGTACAGCAGGAGGCAGGCGCCCTGGTAGCCGCAGAGGTCCCTCATCATCCGGCGTTCCTTCACGACGATGATCGAATAGCTCTGGTTGTTCGAGGCGCCGGCCGCGCGGACGCTCGCCTGCAGGATGGCCCGCAGGGTTTCCTCCGGCACCGGTTTGTCCAGGAAGTTGCCATGGGTCGACCGGAGCTCGCGGATCGTTTTCAGGGCTTCGTTGTCCGGTCCGGTCGGGGCGGGTTCGGCGCCGTCTGCGCGGGTGCGCGGCGAGAGCAGGAGCAGGGCGCCGCCGGCGAGTGCGCTTTGCTGAAGGAAACTGCGTCGCGAGGACCTGGGATTGAGAAGAGGCGTGGCGTTGCGGGACGTTTTCATGGGGGTGGCGGCGGATTATTCGGATCGGAGGGCTTCAATGGGGTTGACGCGCGTGGCGCGCCGCGCCGGCAGCCAGCAGGCGAGCAACGCGACCGCGACGAGGACGGCCACGGCAGCCGCGATCGCGGTGAAGCTGTTGCTCGTCAGTCCCGGCATCGCGGCGGTGAAGAAGCGCGCGACGGCTGCTGAGCCAAGCAGGCCGATCCCGGCGCCGACGGCCACGAGGCGCATGCCGGTGCCGAGGATGAGGCGGGCGATCTGGCCCACTTGGGCACCGAGCGCCATACGGATGCCAATCTCATTGGTCCGCTGGGCGACGAGCCGGGCGATCACACCATAGATTCCGAGCGCGGCCAGGAACAAACCGAGCCCGGCGAAGCCGAGGAGCAGGCGGTTGATCGCGACCAGGGTCAGCATGTTGCGCTCGATGAAGGCGGGCACGGGCGTCAGCTCCTTGACCGCCATGTCAGTATCCAACTCGCCGACCGCGCGGCGAATGGGCTCGACCAGCGTGGCGGACGGCACGGACGCCCGGACGACCAGGGCGACGTAGCTCCAGGTGTTCTGCGCCAGCGGAATATAGGCCTGGAAGGCTGAACCTCCGTTGCCGGGATTGAGGAAGCGCACATCCTGGACCACACCGACGACTTCCATCCAGACCGGCTCCTTCGCGTTGTAGTCGGCGAGGCGGCGGCCGACCGCCTCCTTGCCGGGGAAGAACGTCCGCGCCATGCTCTCGCTGATGATGATGACCGGCGGGCTGTCGGCTTTGTCGGACGGCGTGAAGTCGCGCCCGGCCAGAATGCGCGTGCCGGTGGTGTTGAAATAGCCGGGCGTGATCCCGTTGATCGGCGCGCCGGGCACGTTGTTTTGATTCGCCGGCGGCGGCTGCCCTTCGATGAGAAACCCGCGACCCGTCGGGAAAAAGAACGCGGGAACTTCGTAACAGATCGCCGCGGCGGCCACGCCGGGCAGCGCCGCCACCCGTTCCTGCACGCGTTCGTAGAACCGCATCATGCCGCCCGTATTGGGATAGCGGGTGGCGGGCAGGGAGAGGATGCCCCGCAGGACCGGCGCCGGGTTCCAGCCGGAGTCGCGCCGCAGCATCTGGTCGAGGCCGCGCACGAAGAGCACGGCGCCGGAGAGCAGGACGAGGGCGAGGGCGAACTGGCCCACGATCAGCAGCTGCCGGACGCGGTTTTGCGAGCGGTCGCCCGTCGCCCCGCGCCCGCCGCTCCTGAGGGCGTCGGTGATGCGCACCCGCGACACGAGCCAGGCCGGGGTCACCCCGAAGAGCAGGCCGGTGGCCAGCGACGCGCCGAAGGCAAAGGCGAGGAGCCGCCAGTCCTGCACGAATTCGATCGTGGTGCCGCCCGCGCTGAACTGGCGGGCCATCCAATCGTTCGTCCAGGTGCAGACCAACACGCCAAGTCCGCCGCCGGCTGCGGAGAGCACGCCACATTCGACGGCCAGCGGACGGATCAGCTGGCGGCGCGACGCCCCCAGCGCGCCCCGGATGGCGAACTCCCGCGCCCGCGCGATCGCGCGCGCCAGCAGGAGATTGGCCAGGTTGGCGCAGGCGATCAGGAGGACGAAGGCGGAAAGACCGATCAGCATGAAGATGATCTGGCGGCCCGTGCCCTGGAGCGTGGGGTTGAGTGAGGTCGTGCGCAGGATCCGGCCCTCGTACTCCTTGGGATCGCTGCGGGCGAGGCCGGCGGCGATCGCGGCCAGCCGCGTTTCGGCCTGGGCCGGAGTCACCCCGGAACGCAGGCGCCCGATGATGTCATACGCGTGATCCTCCCGGTCCCGCAGTTCGTCGGGGGTCAACGCGAGGGGCCGGAAGATCTCCGGCGCAAACAGCGTCCGTGGGTCGCTGGCCAGCGCCGGGGCGACGCCGACGATCTCATTCGGCTGCCCGTCGATGCGCAGCGTACGCCCGATGACGCCTGGATCGCCGCTGAAATGGGACCGCCAGTACTCGCGACTCAGAATGATCACCTGGTTGCGGCCGGGCTGGTCCTCGTCGGGCGTGAACTCGCGCCCCAGGTCCATCCTCAGTCCCAGCACGCGGAAATAGCCGGCGGAGGCGCGGAGCGAGGCGAGCACTTCGGCGGGGCGCCCCGGCTCGGACAGGGTGAAGCTCCACGGCCGCGAGCACGCCACCTGCGCGAATTCGGCGCTCTCGCGCTCGATCTCGGCGAAATGGGCCGGGCGGAATCCATTGTTTCCCTGCTGCGTCGTCCCGTTCACCAGCCGGAACAGGCGCTGCGGCTCGGGAAACCGCAGCGGCTGCAGGACGATCGAGTTGACGATATTGAACATCGCAGCATTCAGCCCGATGCCGAGCGCGAGCGTGAGCAGCGCGACGGCGGTGAAGCCGGGGGACTTCGCCAGCTGGCGCAGCGCGAATCGGAGGTCGGCGAGCATGGGGGGGAGCAGCGGGTGGCGAGTAGTGAGTAGCAGGCAGGGGGCAGGCGGGGCGCGTGGGTGAATTGGGTTGGTATGCCCGCGACCGGTTGATTACTCCGCCCGCAGGGCATCGACGGGATTGACGCGGATCGCGTGGCGCGCGGGCACCCAGCAGGCGAGAAGGACCGTGACGGCCACGACGGCCAGGTTGGCGGCGAGCAGACCCCAGACCGGCGGCTGCATTTCGGGAACGGCGCTGGCGACGACCCTGTTCAGCGCCAGCAGGGCCACCAATCCGGCGCCAACGCCGACCGCCAGCAGGCGCACGCCTTCGCCGAACACCATCCCCAGGATGTCGCTGCGCTGGGCGCCGAGGGCAACGCGCACGCCGAATTCGCGGGTGCGCTGGGCGACCATCTGGGAGATCGTGCCGAACAGTCCAATGCCGGCGAGGAGCAGGCCCATGCCGGCGGAAATCCCCAGGTTGAGGATCACCAGATCGTAGCTGGCCAGGTAGCGGGAGGCGGAGGCGCGGAGCGAACCGGTGTTGGCGACCGGCAGGTCGGGATCGAGCCCCGCCACCGCCTGGCGCACCGCCGGGGTCAGGCTTTCGGGCGGCAGCGAGGTGCGCAGCGCCATGAAGATATAGCGATTGGGCACCTGCACCAGGGGGCGGTAGACCTGCAGGCGGGTTGCCGGCGCGTCCAGGCGGACGAGCATGCGCACATCGTCGACCACTCCGATCACCTGGATCCACTGGCCGGAATCTTGCAAGGTGACGGCCGTGGCGAACCGAAAGCGCCGGCCAATCGCACTCTGCCCGGGCCAGAATCGCTCGGCGAGGGAGCGGTTGACAACCGCCACGGGCGGATCGTCGGCCTTGAGTTCGGGAGGGAAGGCCGTTCCCTCGCGCAGCGGAATCCGCAGGGTCGTGAAGAAATCGGGCGAAATGGTATCGGCCTCGACGGGAGTCTCGCGCCCCGGTTCCGGGACCGGTTGGCCCTCGGCGATCATGCCGGCGGGCCGGTTCATGAGATCCAGCGAGTAGAACGGCAGGCTCACGGCGAGGGCGGCGTGCTCGACTCCGGGAATCGCTGCCAGCCTTTCGAGCAGGACCCGGTGGAATTCCCGCCGTTTCGCGTCGTCGGGATAGCGGGTCGCCGACATCACAAACGTGGCCGCAAAGATGCCGTCAGGTTGCCAGCCCACCGGGCGCCGCAGGAACGTTCGGAACCCGAGGCCGAAAGTCGCGGTGGCGCCGACCAGGGCGAAGGCCAGCGCCAGCTGGCCCGCGATGAGGATGCGCTTGAGCCGCTGGTGCGCGCGGCTCGGGGTGGCTGCGCGCGAGACTTCCTTCAGGGCGTCGACGGCACACGCGCGGGCCGAGAGCCAGGCCGGAGCGACGCCGAAGGCGACTCCGCTGGCCACCGCAGTCAGGGCGGCAAAGGCGAAGACCGTGCCGTCGATCGGGATCGCCAAACCGCCGTTGCCGCCGAGCAGGAGCCGGGCGCCGTACCAGTCGTTCGACCATGAAGCCACCAGCAGCCCGAGAACCCCGCCCGCCAGCGAAAGGACCAGGCTTTCCACCAGCAGCGGACGCATCAACTGCCCCCGGCTGCCACCCAGCGCCGCGCGCAGGGCGTAGTCGCGGCTGCGGGCGACGGCCCGGGCCACTTGCAGACCGGCCAGGTTGGCGCACGCGATGAGCAGCATCGTCAGCGATACGCCGGTCATCAACCAGGCGAGCGTGCGGGCGGTGTCGGCCATGTTGGAGTCGTGGAGGGTGACGACGCGAAGGTCGGCCCCGGCGTTTTCCTTGGGATAATCCCGGGCGAGCCGGGCGGCGATCGCATGGAGCTCGCTCCGGGCTTGGCCAAGGCTGACGCCCGGCTTGAGGCGCGCGACGCAATGCAGGAAGCCCCCGGTGCGTTTCGCCCGGGTGCCCGGGTCAAGCTGGGTCGCGGTGATGAACTCGACCGAGCCCCACACCAGGGGCGCCTCGAACTCCTCCGGCATCACTCCGACGATCGTGTACGGCTGGCTGTTCAGGCGGACCGTGCGACCGATGACGCCCGGATCGGCGCCGTAGCGGCGGACCCAGGCATGGTGCGAAAGCAGGACGACGGCCGGCTGCCCCGGCTGGTCGTCGCTGGGCGCGAAGCCGCGGCCCAGGGCCGGCTGCACGCGGAGGACGTCGAGGAACCCGGCGCTGGCGCTCAAGCCGGCCACCTGCTCGGCCGGCTGGCCCGGTTCGCCCAGGGCGTAGCTGTCGCGATTGAACATCGCGGTGGCGCTGAACGACGTGACGGCCTCGCGGATATCGAGCAGGTTGGCCCCGGCGTGGGGCAGGGACTCCGACTGGCGCGAGGTGCGGAAGATGCGCACCAGGCGGTCGGCCTCGGGATAGGAAACGTCGCGCAGGAGCAGGGCGTTGGTGATGCTGAACGAGGAGGCGCTGAAGCCGATGCCGAGCGCGAGCGTGACGAGCGCGATGCCGGTGAAGCCGGGGGACTTCGCCAGCTGGCGCAGCGCGAATCGGAGGTCCGCGATCACGGGAGGAGGGGGTTGAGGCTGGGGGGTGGAGGGCGGCGGTTAGCGAGCAGAGAGCAGCGGGTAGTGAGCAGCGAGCAGGATGTGGTTAAGGCGGGCGATAGGAGGTTGTGATTGATATGCCCACTACTCGCTACTCGATGCCCGCTATTGCTGGTTAGTCACTCCGTGCGCAGGGCGACAATCGGATCCACCTTGGTCGCCCGCCGCGCGGGAATCCACGTCGCGATGACGGCGACCACAAGGATCACCACGGTGGTGCCGACGACGATGGAGTAGTTCTGGGCGATGATCAGGCCAAGGCTCGGGCGAAGGGCCAGGCCGAGCAGGCGGGATCCAATCGCTCCGAGAACCAGTCCGCCCAGCGTCAGCCACAGGCTCTGCCGCAAAACGATGCGCAGCACATCGGCCGGCCGCGCGCCCAGGGCGATGCGGATGCCGAACTCCGAAGTGCGCTGGCTGACGTTGTTGGACACGATGCCGTAGAGGCCGACGCTGGCCAGCGCCAGGCCGAGCAGGGCGAAGGCCAGCAGGACGCCATTGATCACGACGACATTGTGCAGGAATTGATCGCGCATGTCCTGCACGGTCCAGACGAACCGGGCGGCCACGTCGGGAGAGACGCCGGCGACCGCCCGGCGGACGTCATTGGCGAAATGGCCGGGATTGGGCCCGCGGACGGCGATCTGGAACCACGCCCACGGGCCGTGCGTCATGGTCGTGTAGTACTGCATGTGCGTGGCGGGCTCGGCAAAGGCGATGGGATCCTCCGCGTCGGCGACCACGCCAATGATCTCCCTCCAGACCACCTTGCCATCGCTGCCCTTGACCCCGAGGCGCCGGCCAATGGCACCGCCGGTGGGCCAGAAATGCCTTGCCAGCGACTCGTTGACGACGGTCTGTTCGACCGAGGTGAAGGAAACGTTGTCGGGGAAGGTCCGCCCCTCGAGGAGGCGGATGCCGAGGG
>CAZKDK010000041.1:0-17391 GCA_964551145.1 uncultured Opitutaceae bacterium
CCGCACCTGGTCTACGATGTCAACCCGCCGACCATGTTCGTGCGCGATTTCAATCTGGCGCTGGTCAAGGAGTTCTTCCGCGCATTCGCCAACACCGCGGGCGCCAACGTCCACGTGCAACTCGCCTACGGCGAAGAGCCCCATCATGCCGTCGAGGCCGTGTTCAAGGCCTTCGCCCGCGCGCTCGATGCGGCGACGCAGATCGAGCCCCGCGCGGCCGACCTCCTCCCCTCGACCAAGGGCAAGCTATAGTTCGGTTCAGGGTTTTGAGTTTTGCGTTTTGGGTTGGGGAGCATTTGCTGGCGCCGTCTTGCCCGTAACCCAAAACCCACAACCCAAAACCCGGAACTCCTGATGTTGGCGAAGCCAAACATCGCGGTCATCGACTACGGCATGGGCAACCTGCGCAGCGTCGCCCGGGCCATGGAGGCGGCCGGCGGCGCGGTGACCATCGTCCGGTCGCCCGCCGAGATGGCCGGCGCCGACGGCGTCATCTTCCCGGGCCAGGGGGCGATCGTCGACACGATGACGTTCCTGCGGCAGAGCGGCTTCGACGCCGCCGTGCGCGACTGGATCGCCGCCGACCGGCCCTACCTGGGCATCTGCCTGGGCCTGCAGGCGCTGTTCGAGATTTCGGAGGAGGGCGGCGGCACGCCCGGGCTCGGGATCTTCCCCGGGCGGATCGTCCGTTTCCGGCTGCCGCCGGAGTTCAAGGTGCCGCACATGGGCTGGAACACCGTGCGGTTCGTGCAGGCCGCCTCGCCGCTCTGCGCCGGGCTGCGCCCGGAAGGCGAGGCCTTCTACTTCGTGCACAGCTATTATGTCGTGCCCGCCGAGCCCGCGCTCGTTTTGGCGGAGTGCGACTATGGCGGGCGGTTTGTCTGCGGCATCGCCCGCGGCAACTGCTTCGCCATCCAGTTCCACCCGGAGAAAAGCCAGTCCCGCGGACTGCGGGTCTACCGCAATTTTGCGCAGTTGGCCGCGGCCCGCGCGGCCGCGCGGTAGCCGGGGAGGCGCCTGGGGACGCGGCGCCCCGGACCGCGAACTTTGTTTGCATCGGAAAAGCAATTGGCTCTTCTTCTACCCCATGGCCACCACCGCGAAGCTCAGTTTTGACGGGAAGGAATACGCGCTGCCGGTCATCGTCGGCACCGAGGGGGAGAAGGCGGTCGACATCCGCCATCTGCGCACCGAGTCCGGCTGTATTTCCTACGACGAGGGCTACGGCAACACCGGCTCCTGCCAGAGCTCGGTCACCTATATCGACGGCGAGGCGGGCATCCTGCGCTACCGCGGCTATCCGATCGAGCAGCTCGCGCAGCACTCGTCGTTCATCGAGACGGCCTACCTGATCATCAACGGCGAACTGCCGACCCAGGCGCAGCGCAAGCGGTTCTCCCAGCTCCTGACCGAGAACGCGCCGATCCATTCGAGCATGGAGCACCTGTTCGAGGGCTTCCCGGCCGGGGCCCCGCCGATGGCCATCCTGTCGGCCATGCTCAACTCGCTCGGCTGCTACTACCCGCACCTCGCGACCAACGACCATCAGCGCGACCTCGAGAACTATGCCGAGACCGCGGCCATCATCATTTCCAAGGTGCGGACGATCGCCGCGTACTCCTACCGGGCCAGTCGCGGCCTGCCCTACACCTACCCGCGCCGGGATCTGCCATACTGCGAGAACTTCCTCCACATGATGTTCTCGACGCCCTACGAGCCCTACATGCCGCTCCCGGAGGTCGCCGAGGCCCTCAACCTCTTCCTCCTGCTCCACGCCGACCACGAGCAGAACTGCAGCACCTCGACGGTGCGCATGGTCGCCTCCAGCGGCGCGAACCTGTTCGCCTCCACCGCCGCCGGCGTCTGCGCGCTCTGGGGCCCGCTCCATGGCGGCGCCAACATGGCGGTGCTGCAGATGCTCGAGAGCATCCATGCCGAGGGCGACGACGGCACCAAGTTCATCGAGCAGGCCAAGCTGGGCAAGGCGGACAAGCGCCTCATGGGCTTCGGGCACCGCGTCTACCGGCACTACGACCCCCGCGCGACCATCATCAAGGACAGCTTCTACAGCGCCCTCGCCAGCCTGGGCATCAAGGACGACCCGCTCCTCAACATCGCCATGCGCCTGGAGGCGGCGGCCCTGAAGGACGACTATTTCCTCTCGCGCAAGCTGTATCCGAACGTCGACTTCTACTCCGGCCTCATCATGCGGGCGATCGGCATCCCGGAGAACATGTTCACCGTCATGTTCGCCATCGGCCGCATGCCCGGCTGGATCGCCAACTGGCGGGAGGTCGCGTCGAACCAGAAGGGGCGCATCTACCGGCCGCGCCAGATCTACACCGGCGCCCTCAAGCGCGACTACGTGCCGCCGCACCAGCGAAAGTAGCGGCGGTCGCGCGGTCCCCCCGCGTCACGGCGCCGGGTCCTGTCCTGGCGGCGGAGTCGCGCCGCCGCCGGACCCGGTGGCGCCCGCGGAGGCGGGTTTCGGTTCCGGCGGCGACCGGAAAATGTCGTCAACCTTTAGCCCGGTGAGCGCCTTGATGCCGCGCAGCAGGTGCCAGAAGACCGCCATCATCATGATCATGCTTGGCAGCATGATCACCACCAAACTCAGCCAGAACATCTTTCCTAGTTCACGATTGAAGGCCTCG
Source organism: uncultured Opitutaceae bacterium (assembly GCA_964551145.1). Lineage (GTDB taxonomy): Bacteria > Verrucomicrobiota > Verrucomicrobiia > Opitutales > Opitutaceae > Fen-1467. Next base: position 2,655 of record CAZKDK010000041.1, read on the forward strand.
GTTCCTGGCGGGCTCCTCAGAAGATAGCGGGCTAGCGCATAGTTCACGGGCGCGCTGGCGAAAAACGACAGGGACAGCAGGGCGGTGGAACGCCGCAGGAGCGCGGCGAACCCCGGCTGGTTGCCGCGCGCCGCGAGTTCTGCGTCGACCCGGGCGACATCGATCACCTGGGGATTGTAGAGCAGCTCGGTCAGCAGGGGCGTCTTCGCCAGCGTCGAGGCCAGCACCAGCAGGCCGATGAAAGTCGGAATGGATGCATCCTTCACGGCGAACCAAAAACCGTCCACCTTCAGCAGCCCAAATCCGCCCGACAAAAGAACGCTGATGAAGCCGATGATCGAAATGAAATTCCAGCGGCGCCGGACTGCAAAATCGTACAAGCCGTATCCAACCGGAAAGGCCAACGCCAACACCAACCCCCCTGTTGGTCCGAGCCCTCTTGGCCCCGACCCGCTCAATCCAGAGAGGACCAAGGTGGGGGCCACCACGTTACAGAGGAGGTTGATCAGCAGATTCTCCGGCTTGGTCTGTTTGGCCACGGGAGGATTACTGAATTCAGAAACCCGCGCGCCAGCAAGCGCGGAAAGTCGAAGGCGGAGCTGTTTTCGTGGTTTCCCCGCTGCCGGAATTGTGCCAACGTTCCGACCCGCACCATGATCCTCCTCGGAGTCAACATCGACCACTGCGCGACGCTCCGCCAGGCCCGCTACCGCGAGACCGGCCGGGCCGCCGGCGGCGCCATCGAGCCCGATCCCATCAGCCTCGCGCTGCTCGCCGAGCGCGCGGGCGCCGACGGCATCACCGTGCATCTGCGCGAGGATCGCCGCCACATCCAGGAGCGCGACGTCTGGCGCCTGCGCGAGAGCATCGCCACGCGCCTCAACCTCGAGATGGCCTGCACGCCCGCGATGATCGAGCTCGCCCTGAAGCTGAAGCCGGACTCGGCCTGCCTGGTCCCGGAGAACCGCCGGGAGGTCACCACCGAGGGCGGCCTCGATGTCGTCGGGGGCGAGGCGCGGGTGCGCGCGGTGATCGAGGCGCTGGTCCCCGCGGGCATCCCGACGAGCCTGTTCATCAGCCCCGATGAGGCGCAGATCGAGGCCGCCGCCCGGCTGCGCAGCCCGTGGATCGAGCTGCACACCGGCGCCTACGCCGAGGCCGGCCGCACGCCGCAGCACCAGCCGGAATTCGACCGCCTCCGCCGCGGCGCCGCGCTCGCGCACCAACTCGGCCTCGTGGTCAATGCCGGCCACGGCATCAACTACGTCAACATCGCCGAGGTCCGGACGCTGCCGCACCTGCACGAGCTCAATATCGGCCACAGCATCCTGAGCCGGGCCGTCTTCACCGGCATCGAGGAGGCGGTGCGCGAGATGAAGGCCCGGATGAATCCGCAGTAGCGAGGAGCGAGTAGAGAGTAGCGAGCATCCCGCCATCCGCCATTTAGGCCCTACTCACGACTCGCTACCCGCTACTCACTACCCGCTACTCTCCGATGAACCTCGACCTTCCGCCCGGCGGCGTTCTCCTCGGCCTCGGCTGCGATGTCATCGAGGTCGAACGCGTGCGCGGGGTGCTCGAACGCCAGGGCGAGCGGTTCCTCCTGCGCGTGTTCACCGACGAGGAGCGCGCCTACTGTCTCGGGCGCAAATTCGCCGAGCGGCACCTGGCGGCGCGGTTTGCAGCCAAGGAGGCCGTGTCCAAGGCATTCACCACCGGCATCGGGGCCGAGTTGGGCTGGAAATCGGTCTCCATCTTCCACGGTTCCCGCCAGGAGCCGCGGGTGCGTCTGGATGAAAAGGGCCGGGCGCTCCTGGCGCAGGTCGGGGCCACCGGCGTGCTCGTCTCGCTCTCGCATACCGACACCGTCGCCATGGCCGTCGCCGCCCTGGTGCGGCAACCGGCGTCATGACCGCAGCACACATAGCTTGTCTTCGGACACAGAGTTCACGGAGTCTCCGTGCGGGAGGGAATTTGCCTCCAGTTCATACCCCTGCAAAGCCTCTGTGATCTCAATGTTCCCTCTGTGCCCTGCCTCCCATGAACCCCGCCTGGTCTGACCCGATCGTCACCTGCGCCGAGGCCCGGGCGCTGGAGACCCGGCTGTTCGGCGGCGACGAGGAACGCGAGTGGGCGGCGATGGTGCGCGCCGGGAGCGCGGTTGCCCGCGCCGTGCTCGAGGATTGCCGGGAGATCGGCGGCTTCCCGCCCAGCGGGCGCCTGCTCGTGCTCGCGGGCAAGGGACACAACGGCGGCGACGCCCTCCTGGCGGCGGCGGCGATCCTGGCCGGGAACCCGCAGGCCTCGGCCGACGTCGTGTTCGCGCTGGGCGAGCGGTCGCTGGGTCCGCTCGCGGCGCGTGCCTGGCGGGAGCTCACGCACGCGGCCTCGAGGCGCGTGAAGGCGCTTCCCGCCCGGGAGGGGTGCCCGCAGGGCGGGGTGGGTTACGACGTCTGCCTCGATGGCATCTTCGGGTTCCAGTTCCGTCCGCCCGTCGGGGCCGCGGTGGCGCGTCTGCTGCGCGGCGTCAACGGGCATCCGCACATCCGCCTGCGTGCCGCGGTCGACCTGCCCAGCGGCGTCGGCGAGGAGTCCGGCGGGGACGCGTTCCGCGCCGACTTCACCTATGCCACGGGCAGTGTGAAGACGCCGCTGCTGCAGGAACGCAACCGCGCGGCGGGCGGCCGCCTGCGCTACCTCGATCTGGGATTCTTTGGTGATTCTGTGACCGGGGTCGGCGACCCCGGTTACAGGGCTCCGGACCGCGTGCTCAAGTCCTCCATCCTCGCACCGCTCGCGGCCCTCCGCCGGTCGCAGTCGGACAAGCGCGCCTTCGGGCACCTGTTCGTGGTCGGCGGCTCGCGGCACTATCCCGGCGCGGTCTTCATGAACGTGCGGGCCGCGCTGCGCAGCGGGGCGGGCCTTGTCACCGCCTTCGTGCCGCAGTCGCTGGCCCCGGCCTTTGCCGCGCGCGCGCCGGAGGCGATGTGGGTCGGCTGGCCGGAAACGCCGGACGGCAGCCTGGCCCGGCGGGGCCTGCCCCTGCTCCAGGCGCGCCTGGAGCGCGCCACGGCCCTGGCCATCGGCTCGGGTCTCGGCACCGAGGGCGAGGCATTGGCGCTGGCCGGCGAGATCCTGAAGCTGGCCGGAGTCCCGGCCGTGCTCGACGCCGACGGATTGCGTCCCGAGATCCTGGCGGCGGCCGGGCGCGGGCGCACCGTCTGCCTGCCGCATGCCGGCGAGTTCAAGCGCCTGGCGGGCGGCCGCGAGGCCGCGACCGACACGTTGCGCGCCCTCGTCGGCGAGACCGGCGCGACCGTCGTCCTGAAGGGTCCGATCACCCGCATCGCGGGAGGCGCGGAGCTTCAGCCCGCGCGGGAAGGGAGCGGGCCCAAGCCCCGCGCTGCGGTCTACCACAGTTTCTTCGGCGGCCCCGTGCTGGCGCGCGGCGGGAGCGGCGACCTGCTCGCCGGCCTGGTTGGCGGATTGTTGGCGCAGTCCCCGTCCGAGCCGCTGCTCGCGGCCTGCCGCGGCGTGGTCTGGCACGGGCGGGCCGCGGATCTGCTCGCCCGGGACCGTGGCGCGGTGGCGGTGCAGACGACGCAGCTGCTCGGCCGCCTGTCGGCCGCGTTGCGTGCGGAGCCCGATGCCGGCTGAACTCACAGAGGGGCAGGCGTTCCTGGTGCTGAACGCGCTGCCGAACATCGGGCCGATCACGATGAACCGGCTGCTCGCGGAGCTCGGGGGCGATCCGCGCGCGATCTTCACGGCCGGCGTCCGGCGGCTCGAGGGGGTCCGGGGCGTGGGCCCGGCCATCGCCCGCACGATCGCGGAGTGGGAGGCGCAGTTCGACCTCGCGCGGGAGGAAAAGCGGCTGGCCGAGGCGGGCGCGACCTTCGTCACCGTCCGCGACGACGGCTACCCGAAGCTGCTGCGCCAGATCCACGACCCGCCCATCGGGTTGTATCGAAGGGGAGGGTACGCATTTGACCAGCCGTGCGTCGCGGTCGTGGGGAGCCGCCGGCCGACGCTGTACGGGCAGGCCGTGGCGCGGAAGCTGGGCGCGGACCTGGCGGAGCGGGGCTTCGGCGTGGTCAGCGGGCTGGCCCGCGGCATCGACACGGCCGCCCACGAGGGCGCGCTGTCCGTGGGCGGGCGCACCGCCGCGGTGCTGGGCAACGGCCTCGACATCATCTATCCGCCCGAGAATCTCGATCTCTACCGCCGCATTGCGGAGGCCGGCGCGGTGCTGTCGGAGTTTCCCTTCGGCCGCCGGGCCGACCGCCAGTCGTTCGCCATGCGCAACCGGATCGTCTCGGGCATCTGCGAGGGCGTCGTGGTCGTGGAGAGCGACGTCGACGGCGGAGCGATGATCACGGCGCGGTTCGCGGGCGAGCACGGGCGGCTCATCTTCGCGGTGCCGGGCCGCATCGACCAGTCCACCAGCCGGGGCTGCCACCAGCTCATCCGCGACGGGGCCACGCTGTTCACCGGGATCGACGACATCCTGGCCGAGCTGAACTACCTCGACGGCCTGCGCCCGGCGCCGATTCCCGCCAAGCCGGGCGGGGCGGCCGCTCCGGGCGGGCTGGGCGAGGACGAGCTGCGGGTGCTGGACTGTTTTCGCGGCGGGTCGATCCTGACGATCGACGCGCTGACCGGCCTGACGCAGATGCCGGCGCACGAGCTCGGTGCGACGCTCATGCTGCTCGAGCTGAAGCGTCTGGTCGCCAAACGCCTCGACGGCGCGTTCGAGGCGCGCAGCGGCTGAGGCCGCCTTTGGTTTTGAGTTCTGGGTTCTGGGTTTTGGGTTTTGGGTTATGCATCCGCGCCTGGACAACCCAGAACACAAAACCCAAAGCCCAAAATCCCCGGCTGACTCGCCCCGCGAGTCAGCCGGGCGGCCAGGTCATCTGGCGCCCCGCCAGCAGGTGCACGTGCAGGTGCGGCACCGACTCGCCGCCGAGCCGGCCGCTGTTGACGACAAGCCGGTACCCGCCGGCCACGTTGAGCTTCTTCGCGACCGCCGCGGCGGTCAGCAGCAGGTGCCCGAGCAGCGCCTGGTCGCCGGCGGCGGCCTCGGCGATGCGCGGAATCGCCTTTCGCGGGATGACGAGCAGATGCACGGGAGCCTGCGGGTGGATGTCGTGGACGACGACGCAGTGCTCGTCCTCGAATTCGATCCGCGCGGGAACCTCGCGGTCGATGATGTGCTGGAAAACGGTCTTCATCAGGGTAGCGAGCAGCGAGTAGCGAGTAGTGAGTAGTGAGCATCCGGCAGCCCAATCCTTCCTGCCTTCTACTCGATGCCCGCTACTCACTACTCGCTACTACAGAAACAGCAAATTCACACTGGCGCTGCGGCGGCTGCGGGCGGCGGCGAGATCGCGGATGAAATCGAGCGATTCGTGATATTCCCGCTGGCGGCGGCTGGTCCAGCGGTGGCGGGGGGGGCAGTGGGCGGGCCGGAGGTTGGTGACCAGCAGGGTGGATTCGCGGTAGCGCGCGAGCCGCCGGAGACCCGCCAGCACGCGTTCGCGGGCGAACAGCGGCGTGGCCCCCGCCGCGGATTCCGCGGCGTCCCAGTGAAAGAAGCCATGATCCTGCCGGCCGCCGCAGAGTCGCTCGAGCAGGCGCGCGGCCGCCGCGGCGAAGGCCGGGTCGCCGGGCGTGCCCGGCTCGGCGGGTTCCCGGGCGGCGGCGCCGGCCGCGGCCGGCGGGGGAGCCGATTCCAGGCTCGCGGCGATGGCCGACTGGATCTGCTGCGCGAGGTAGAGATCGTGCCCCGTGACGCCGGCGAACAGCGCGTTGAGGAAATGCAGCCGGAGCAGGTTGTCGCTAGGGGTCATTCTTCTTCGGCTTGGGCAGGCTGCTGATCTCCTCCATGAACTCGGTCACGTCGCGGAATTCCTTGTAGACGCTCGCGAAGCGCACGTAGGCCACCTGGTCGATCAGGCGCAGGTGCCGCATGACCTCGTCGCCGATGGCGCGGCTGGGAATCTCGCGTTCGTACTGGGCCTCGAGCGCGTCGATCACGTCGTCGACGATCATCGTGATCTGCTCGAGGTCGACCGGCCGCTTGTGGCAGGCGGCGCGGATCGCATGGAGGAGTTTTTCGCGGTCGAGGTCCTCGCGGCGCCCGTCGCGCTTGATGACGATGATGCCGTCGCGCACCAGCGTCTCGATCGTCGTATAGCGGTGGCCGCACTCGAGGCATTCCCGGCGCCGGCGGATGGTATTGCCCTCCTTGCTGATCCGGGAGTCGATCACCTTGTCCTCAATCGAGGTGCATTTGGGACAGCGCATGATGGGTTTCCGATTTGCGCCTTACGATTTGCGATTTTCCATGCGTGGTTGGACCGGTTCCGGTGCGATCATGCCCGCGATCCGGAATCGTCAATTGAGGGAAAGGAAGTTCTCGAGGATGCGCATGCCGTGCTCGGTGGCGATGGACTCGGGGTGGAACTGCACGCCCCAGACCGGCAGGGTGCGGTGGCGCAGGCCCATGATCTCGCCCTCCGCGGTCTCGGCGGTGATCTCCAGGCAGTCGGGGAGGGTGGCGCGCTCGACGAGGAGCGAATGGTAGCGCGTGGCCCGAAACGGCGAGGGCAGGTCGCGAAAAAGGTCCGCGCCGTTGTGCAGGATCGGCGAGATCTTGCCGTGCATGAGGCGGTCGGCCCGCACGACGTGTCCGCAGAAGTGATGCCCGATCGACTGGTGGCCCAGGCAGACCCCGAGGATCGGCTTCCGCCCGGCGAACGCCTGGATGATGTCGAGCGTGGCGCCGGCCTCGCGGGGCGAACAGGGGCCCGGGGAAAGCAGCACGCGGTCGGGTTCGAGCGCGAGGGCCTGCGCGGGCGTGATCTCGTTGTTGCGGAAAACGCGCTGCTCGACCCCCAGCTGGCCGAAGTATTGCACCAGGTTGAAGGTGAAGGAATCGAAGTTGTCGATCACAAGCAGCACGGCCCACGGTAGCCCGGCCTCGGGGGACGGGTCAAGCGCCAGGGCTTGCCACCCGGGGCGCATCCTGCAAGGCATGCACGCCTTGTGACCTCCGTCGGAACAGCCGCAGGCCCCGCCTGGCAGAGCCCGCACGGCCGGCCGCTGCCGGCGCCCGGCGGCCGCACGCTGGTCATGGGCGTGCTCAACGTCACCCCCGATTCGTTCTCCGACGGCGGCCAGTTGCCCACCGTCGAGGCGGTCGTGGCCCGGGCGGGGGAGATGCTCGCCGCCGGCGCCGACGTGCTCGACGTGGGAGGCGAGTCCACCCGGCCGGGCGGAACGCCCGTGAGCGCGGCGCAGGAACTCGAGCGCGTACTGCCGCCGCTGGCCGCCTTGCGGCGGACCTTTCCGGACGCACCCCTGTCGGTCGACACCTACAAGGCTCCGGTGGCCGCGGCCGCCGTCCAGGCCGGGGCCGATATCGTCAACGACATCTGGGGCGGCCTGCATGGCGTCGCGGCGGCGGACCGGCGGCGCTGGATCGAGTCCCTCCGGCGCGGCGAGGCATCGCCGCCGCCGCATTCGCCCATGGCCGAGGCCGTCGCCCGCCTCCGCTGCCCGGTCATCCTCATGCACAACCGGCCCGACCGGGACTACGGCGATTTCTGGGCTGATGTGCTCGACGACCTGCGGCTGAGTCTGGCCGTGGCCCAGGCGGCGGGCGTGCCTCCCTTCCAGATCTGGCTCGATCCGGGTTTCGGTTTCGCGAAGGACCCGGCGCACAACCTCGAAGTGCTCAGGCACCTCGGCCGGATCGTGGGCCTGGGCCAACCGGTCCTGCTCGGCACGTCGCGGAAGTCGACCATCGGCCGGGTGCTCGACGCCCCCGTCGGCGACCGGCTGGACGGCACCGGAGCGACCCTGGTGTGGGGCATCCAGCAGGGCTGCGCCATGGTGCGCGTGCACGACGTGGCGCCGATGTTGCGTTTCGTGCGGATGGCCGATGCCATCAGGACCGGCCTGGCCTGGGCTCCATGAACTCCGACGCGCTCACGCTTTCCCGGATGCGCTTCCACAGCCGCCACGGCGTGCTGCCGGAGGAGGCGGTCCGCGGGCAGGATTTCGAGGTGACGGTGCGGCTCGAACTGCCGCTGGCCGCGGCGGGTCAGGCGGACGATCTCGCGCGCACGATCGATTACCGCGCGGCGCACGAGGTCGTGAGGGGCGTCATGGCGGGCCCGCCCCGCCGGCTCATCGAGGCGCTGGCCGAGGGCGTGGCCACGGAGCTTCTCCGGGCGTTTCCGCCGGTGCAGGCCGTCGAAGTCGAGGTGACCAAGCTCAATCCGCCGGTCGGATTCGTCAGCGCGGGTCTGGCGGTGCGCATCCGGCGCTGCAGAACATAGGTCGCATAGGACCTATAGGACCTATGTCCGCCATCCTTCGTCAGGCTTTCATCGGCGTCGGCGCCAATCTCGGCGACCGCTGGGCCACGATCCGCGGCGCCCTGGCGGCGCTGGCCGTCGAGCCCGGGATCACGGCCGTGGAGCCGTCGGCGGTCTTCGAGACGGAACCGGTCGGCGTGCGCGACCAGCCCGAATTCCTCAACCTCGTGGCCGGCGTCGAGACCGCGCTGACCCCCGAGGACCTGCTGGCGGTGCTGCAACGCCTGGAGACGGCGGCCGGCCGCCGGCGCGACCACGAGATCCGGTGGGGTCCGCGGCCGCTCGACCTCGACCTGCTGCTCTACGAAGGGGAGGAGCGCGCCGGGCCGGCCCTGATCCTGCCGCATCCGCGGATGTGGGAACGGGCGTTCGTCCGGGTGCCGCTGCACGAACTGCTGTCGCGCGCGGCGCGGTTCGACCGGCCCGCCTGGTCCGCGGTGCGCCGGCGCCTCGCCGCCAACCCGGATGCGGCGGGCGTGAAGCCCTGGGCGCCGGCGGCGGCCTGAAACCGGTTGCCTTCCCGGCGGGCGCATTGGAAGCTCCGCCACCGCATGCCCGGCAACTTCACGCTGCTCCAGACCGACGCGGCCACCGCGGCCCGCCGTGGCCGCCTGCTGACCCGTCACGGGACGGTGGAGACGCCGGAATTCATGCCGGTGGGCACGCAGGGGACGGTGAAGGCGGTCACGCCGGCCCAGCTGCACGAGATCGGCGCCCGGATCATTCTCGGCAACACCTACCACCTCAACCTGCGGCCCGGCGCGGACGTCGTCCGCAGCCTCGGCGGGCTGCATGCGTTCATGGGCTGGGACGGTCCGATCCTCACCGACAGCGGCGGATTCCAGGTCTTCAGCCTGGCCAAGCTGCGCCAGGTGAGCGACGCGGGCATCACCTTCCAGTCCCACCTCGACGGGGCGACCGTGTTTCTCGGCCCGCGCGAGGTCATGGCGATCCAGCAGAGCCTCGGTTCCGACATCGCCATGGTGCTCGACGAGTGCCCGCCGTGGCCCTGCGAACGCGACGTCTGCCTCCGGGCGGTGGAACGCAGCCGGCGCTGGGCCGGCGAGTGCCTGGCGGCGGCGCGCGATCTCGGCTTCGCGGCCGACGGGCGGCAGGTGTTCGCGATCGTGCAGGGATCGGTTTTCGACGACGTGCGCCGCGAGGCGGCCGCGGCTCTGGCCGCGCTCGATTTCCCGGGCTATGCCATCGGCGGCGTCAGCGTGGGCGAACCCGAGGCGGAGATGCTCCGGCAGGTGGCCGTGACCGCGCCGTGCCTGCCGGCGGCCAAACCCCGCTACACCATGGGCCTGGGCACGCCGCCGCAGCTGCTCAAGATGATCGCACTCGGCGTCGACCTTTTCGATTGCGTGATGCCCACCCGCGTGGCCCGCAACGGCCAGGTCTTCACACCGGACGGGCCGTTGAACCTCCGCAACGAGAAGTTCCGTACGGATCCGCGGCCGGTGGTCGAGGGGCTGGACAACTACACCTGCCGGCAGTTCTCGCGCGCCTACCTCCGGCACCTCTCGCTCGCCAACGAGATGCTGGCGGGAACGCTCCTCACGATCCACAACCTGCATTTCTATCTCGACCTGATGAAACAGGCCCGGGCCCACATCGAGACCGGCGATTACGCGGCATGGCACCGCGCGTGGATCGAGCGCTACGAGGCCGCCACCCCGGTCTAGGTTGAGGTTCAGGTCGCGGTCGATCGGTCAGTTCAAAGTCGGCGGCGCGGCGCTGCACTTCGCCTGCCCGCGCTCCTCTGCCTCAACCTCAACCCAGGTTCAGAAAGAGACCCGGATTCCGATGGTGTAGAGGAGCGAATCCGGCGCGTGCCTGATCTGACGGTAGCTGACGCCGACGACGCCGGCGAGCCGGCGGGTGAACCAATGGCTCGCGAGCACGCTGTAACGCCAGGCCGGATTGCGCCCGTTGCGGTCGAACGAGGCGCTGTAGCCGACGCCGTAGTTGACGGTGGTCGTGCGCCCGTACACCACCTCGACCCCGGTCCCCACCTCCCAGAAGCTGTCCCCGTTTGTCTCGGTGACCCCCATGAGGCCGTTGATGTCCCAGGCGTGGCCGACGGTGACGGAAACGTAGGATTTGCCATACTCCGCCTCGGTGTAGTCGATGGCCGAGACGCTCAGCGCTTCGGGAGTCCGGCCGCCGCCGGCGGAGGTCAGGTGCGCGGCGCTGTAGGACAGTGCCGCATCGAGGCCCGGCAGCACGGGCAGGTTGACGCCGGCTGTGGCGCCGAACGCATTGGCGAGCGAATGGCCGTAATAACTCTCAATGCCCGCATCGAGGCCGTAGGTGCGCTGGCCGAGCAGCCCCGGCCCGGGCCAGAACGCCGCCAGACGGCCCGGCAGCGTGAGGGTGAACGCCGCTGCCAGGACGGCGGCGACGGGCAGCGGGCGGCGGTTCATGGCGGTCGGGGAGGGCGGTGCGCGGAGAGGGACGGATGGACCCGCTCCGGGGAGCCGCGGTTCCACCGGATGGCCCTTACTTTTCCTTCGACTTTCGATCCCCGGCTCTGGAAATTCCCTTCATGCGCATCCTCGTCACCGGCGGCGCCGGGTTTCTCGGCAGTCACCTGTGCGACCGCCTCATCAGCGACGGGCATGATGTCGTCTGCCTCGACAACCTGTTCACCGGCCGCAAGGAGAACATCGCGCACCTCCTGGCCAATCCGCGCTTCGAGTTCATGCGGCACGACGTGGTGGACCCGTTCAAGGCCGAGGTCGACCAGATCTACAACCTCGCCTGCCCCGCGTCGCCCCCGCACTACCAGTACAATCCCATCAAGACGACCAAGACCTCGGTGATGGGAGCGATCAACAGCCTGGGGCTGGCCAAGCGGGTCAAGGCCCGCATCCTCCAGGCCTCCACCTCCGAGGTGTACGGCGACCCGCAGGTGAACCCTCAGGCGGAGGGTTACTGGGGCCATGTCAATCCGGTGGGCCGCCGCTCGTGCTACGACGAGGGCAAGCGCTGCGCCGAAACCCTCTTTTTCGACTATCACCGGGAGAACGGCGTCGACATCCGCGTCGCCCGGATCTTCAACACCTACGGCCCGCGCATGCTGCCCAACGACGGCCGGGTTGTATCCAACTTCATCGTGCAGGCCTTGAAGGGCGAGAACCTGACCGTCTACGGCGACGGCACCCAGACCCGCTCGTTCTGTTTCGTCGACGATCTGATCGACGGGCTGGCGCGCTTCATGCACCAGACCGTCACGGTCGGTCCGCTCAACCTGGGCAATCCCGACGAGTATGCGATGCTCCGGCTGGCGGAGGTGACGCTCAAGCTGGTCGGCGGCCGATCGAAGATTGTCCACAAGCCGCTGCCGGCGGACGATCCCCGCCAGCGCCGGCCCGACATCGCCCTGGCGCGGCGGGTGCTGAAATGGAAGCCGGCGGTCCCATTGGAGGAAGGCCTGAAGCGCACCATCGCCTACTTCCGCGGGCGGGTGTGAAGCCGCGGGGGCCGCAATGCTGCGTTCCGTCCGCATCCGTCTGGTCCGCAACACCTGGGAGCGGCTCGCCCGGCTCGATCCCTATTGGGCGATCGTGAACCGGCCGGACTGGCGGCGGAACCGCACGGAGCTGGACCGGTTCTTCGCGGACGGCCGGGCGCTGATCGAACGGCAGCTCGCCCAGGCAACCGCCGTCTGTCCGGACCTCCGGATGGACCGGGCGCTCGATTTCGGCTGCGGGGTGGGGCGGCTGTCGGCGGCGCTGGCCGCCCGGTTCCGGGAGGTCGTGGGAGTCGACATCTCCGCCAAGATGATCGCGCTGGCCCGAACGCATCACGCCGGCGTCGGCAACCTCAGGTTTGTCCGCAACACGCGGCCCGACCTGAACGCGTTCGCCACGGGCGGATTCGACCTGGTGTACAGCCTCATCACGCTGCAGCACGTGCCCCGGCCGTTCATCCGGGGCTATCTGGGCGAATTCGCCCGGGTCTGCCGGCCGGGGGGACTCCTGCTCTTCCAGCTGCCGTCGCGGGAAGTGGACGCCGCCCGCCGGAATCTCTGGTCGGTGTGGCCGCCCACGGTGGCCGTGCGGCTGCGGCGCGTGTTCAACCGGATCATCCCGATCAGCCCGATCATCGACGTCCATTGCCTGACCCCGGAGGAGGTGCGGGCGATCCTGGCGCCCGCCGGGGCCGACGTGATCGCGCAATGGCCCGACGACAGTACCGGCCCGGCCTACGAGAGCTTCCTCTATCTGGCCCGGCGCCGGTAGGATGGGCGGGGGCCGGCATTTGCCATTTGCCAACCCGCTCGGCAGCGATGTAGCTTCAGCCCCTTTTCATGATTTCGTGGCTGCTTAAGAAGTTTTCCGGCCGGCATTACCGCAAGTTTCTCGAACGGTGCCGGCCGATCGTCGCGCGCATCAACGAGGTGGAGCTCACCTATCAGGCGCTGACCGACGACCAGTTGAAGGCCAAGACCGTCGAATTTCGCGAACGCTTCAAGGCCGGCGAAACCCTCGACCAGCTGCTGCCCGAGGCCTTTGCCGCGGTCAAGAACACCGCCCGCCGGCTGTTCGGCCAGAAGATCATGGTCTGCGAGCACGAGCTGACGTGGGACATGATCCATTACGACGTCCAGCTCATCGGCGGCATCGCGCTGCATGAGGGCCGCATCGCCGAGATGGCCACCGGAGAGGGCAAGACGCTCGTCGCCACGCTCCCGCTCTACCTCAACGCCCTCACGGGCCGCAACGCCCAGCTCGTCACCGCCAACGACTACCTCGCCCGCCGCGACGCCGAGTGGATGGGCTTCATCTACGGCTTCCTCGGCGTCACGGTCGGCTGCATCCAGCAGCTGATGGCCAACGATCTCCGGCGCGAGATGTACAATCGCGACATCACCTACGGCACCGCCTCCGAGTTCGGCTTCGACTACCTGCGCGACAACGGCATGGCCACGCGCAAGGAGGACCAGGTGCAGCGGGATCACTACTACTGCATCGTCGACGAGGTCGACTCGATCCTCGTCGACGAGGCGCGGACGCCGCTGATCATCTCCGGGCCGGCCCCCATCGAGCGCGAGCAGCCCTTCGCGCGGGTCAAGCCCTCGGTCGAGCAGCTCGTCAACGAGCAAACCCGGCTCTGCAACCGGTTCATCACCGAGGCCCGCGAATTGCTCGAGAAACCGGGCGCCACCCCGGACGACCGCCGGCTCGCCCTGCGCCGCATGCTGCAGGTCAAGATGGGCAACCCGAAGAACAAGCAGCTGCTCCGCCTCATGGAGACGCCCGAGTGGCGCAAGCTCCTCGACAAGGTCGAGACGGAGATGAACTCGGACCTGAACAAGGACGAGCTCTATCACCTGAAGGAGGAGCTGTATTACGTGATCGACGAGCGCCAGCACCAGGCCGACCTCTCGGAGATCGGGCGCACCAAGCTCCACCCCGAGGACCCCGACGCGTTCCTCATGCCGGACCTCGCCACCGAGTTCAGCGACCTCGAGAAGAACACCGCGCTCACCCCCGAGGAGAAGGAGAAGCGGCGCAACGAGGCCCAGCAGCACTTCGAGACCATCAGCGAGGACATCCACGCGATCAGCCAGCTACTGCGCGCGTATTCGCTGTACGAGCGCGACGTCGAATACGTGATCCAGGAAGGCAAGGTGATGATCGTCGACGAGAATACCGGCCGCGTCATGCCCGGCCGGCGCTGGTCGGACGGGCTGCACCAGGCCGTCGAGGCCAAGGAGAACGTGATCATCGAGGCCGAGACGCGGACCTACGCCACCATCACGATCCAGAACTACTTCCGCATGTACGAGAAGCTGGCGGGCATGACCGGCACCGCCGAGACGGAGGCGACCGAGTTCAACGAGATCTACCGCCTCGTGTGCGTCGTCATCCCGACCAACCGGCCGTGCGTGCGCCTCGACAAGAACGACTCCATCTTCAAGACCCGCCGCGACAAGTACAACGCGGTCGTCAAGGAGATCCAGGCGGCCAACGAGCGCGGCCAGCCCGTGCTCGTCGGCACCGTGTCGGTCGAGGCGTCCGAGGTGCTCAGCCGAATGCTGCGCCGCGCCAACATCACCCATTCGGTCCTCAACGCCAAGTTCCACCAGCAGGAGGCCGAGATCATCTCGCGCGCGGGCCAGCGGGCGTCCGTGACCATCGCCACCAATATGGCCGGCCGCGGCACCGACATCAAACTGGGCGAGGGCGTCCCCGAGGCCGGCGGCCTCTATGTGATCGGCACCGAACGCCATGAGTCGCGCCGGATCGACCGGCAGCTCCGCGGCCGGTGCGCGCGCCAGGGCGATCCGGGCATGAGCAAGTTCTTCCTTTCGCTCGAGGACGAGCTGCTGCGCATCTTCC
>CAZKDK010000042.1:0-17325 GCA_964551145.1 uncultured Opitutaceae bacterium
CTCACCTATTACCCGGAGAAGCCCGAGGTCGCCGAGATCGGTTCGCTCTACGTGCTGCCGTTCTACCAGAACCGCGGCATCGGCCGGAAGATGGTCGACTACGCCTGCATGGTGGCCAAGGAGCACGGCGCGACCACGGCGATGGCGCTTTCGACCCAGAGCTATTCCTTCTTCATCTCCTCGTGCGGCTTCGCCGAGAGCGACAAGTCGGTCCTCCCGGAGTCGCGGCTCAAGAGTTACGACGAGAGCGGCCGGAATTCGAAGATCCTGGTCAAGCCGCTGTCCTGACCGGCGCGACCCCGTTCCGTTGGAGGGGGCCGGCGTCTCGCCGGTATTTTCCGAAGTTGCCGGCCGTAGGCCGCGACCGGAATTCTGGAGCGGCGACGCCCCCGTCGCCGTTTTCGTCGCCGCGTCGACCCTCCGTCGGCCCTCCAGATCTCGGCCCTCGGCCCCCTGAAACCGCCGGACCGGTCGCGCGTCACAGCAGGCATGAAGCGAATCACATGCCTCCTCTGCCTGCTCGTGCCTTTGGCGGTCGGGGCGGCGGCGCCCGCCCGTCCGGCCCCGCCCGCGAAGACTTCCATGCATCCGATTCATCGCCCGGCTGCGGACGCGGTGTTCTCCGATCACTCCGCCGCTTCCGGCACGCTCCCGCCGGCCGTGATCGGCCGGGAGGCCGCCCGCGAACTGCGCGAATCCGGATGGCCCGGGCCGGAGCCCGTCCGGGAGAGCCTCGTTCATGCCGATCTCTCGAACGGGACGCGCCTCGCCGTGATCACGCGGCCCGAGTGGGCGGCGGACCCGCAGGAACGCACACGACTCAACGCGGCATCCTGAGCCTGCGTTGGTAGGCGCGCTGCAGGGCCGGCGGGAGGACTAACAGGTCGTCCATTGGATGACGACGCCCGTCGATCGACCGACGCGGTGTTTGTCACTCGACGCGTGACGAGCGGCAGCTCTGCCACGCCGACCGGGGGCGGTCGTCACGTAATACGTGACAACCAGTCCCGGCCGACGACTGGAGCGCTTGTCATCTGTTAAATGACAAAGTCACTCGGTGGACGGCCGAACTCGTTGTCATCTATTAGATGACAGGCGCGCGGGGTTGGGCCGCGCCTGGATCCCCGCAAATGTCGCCGGGAGCACGGCTCTCCTGAGCCGCATCTATCCGCCGCTCCGTTTGACACCGCAACCGGGTGCCGGTACCCGTGAGGGACTTGGTCTGCCGGCCTACACGGCCGAAACCTCAGTCCTCCCCTCCCCATGCCCTCGACCGACCTCACCCGCCGATATTCCTCGATCGTCCATGACGGCGCCGACCGCGCCCCCAACCGGTCCATGCTGCGCGCCGTCGGGTTCCAGGACGCCGATTTTCAGAAGACCGTCGTCGGCGTGGCCTCAACCTGGAGCATGCTCACGTCCTGCAACATGCACATCGACGCCCTGGCGCGCGAAGCCGGGGCCGGGGCCGATGCCGCGGGCGGCAAGTCCATCATCTTCGGAACCATCACGGTCGCGGACGGGATCAGCATGGGCACGCTCGGCATGCGCTACTCGCTCGTCTCGCGCGAGGTCATCGCCGACTCGATCGAAACCGTTTGCGGCGCGGAAGGCTTCGACGCGCTGGTCGCGATCGGCGGATGCGACAAGAACATGCCGGGCTGCGTCATGGCGATGGCCCGCCTCAACCGGCCGTCGGTGTTCGTCTACGGCGGCACGATCCTCCCGGGCATCCATCCCGAGACGCACCAGGACTGCGACATCGTCTCGGTGTTCGAGGCAGTCGGCCGGCACGCGGCCGGCAAGCTCGACGACGCGGGCCTGAAGACCATCGAGGCCTGCTCCATCCCCGGCGCGGGTTCGTGCGGCGGCATGTATACGGCCAACACCATGGCCTCCGCCATCGAGGCCCTTGGCATGAGCCTGCCCAACAGCTCGACCCAAATCGCCGTGAGCGACGAGAAGAAGCTCGACTGCCGGCGCGCCGGCGAGGCCGCGCTCGCCCTGGCGCGGGCCGGCATCCGCCCGCGCGACATCATGACGAAAAAGGCGTTCGAAAACGCCATCACCGTCGTGATCGCCCTGGGCGGCTCCACCAACGCCGTGCTCCACCTGCTCGCCATCGCGCACACCGCCGGCGTCCGGCTCGTCATCGACGACTTCACGCGCATCGGCCGCAAGGTGCCCGTGCTCGCCGATCTCAAGCCTTCCGGGCGCTATGGCATGGCGCACCTCTCGCGCATCGGCGGCCTGACGCCGCTGATGAAGCTGCTGCTCGACGCCGGCCTGCTCCACGGCGGCTGCCTCACGGTCACGGGCCGGACCGTCGCCGAGAACCTGCGCGGCGTCCAGCCGTATCCCGCCGATCAGGACGTGATCCGGCCCCTGGCGAACCCGATCAAGCGCGACAGCCACATCCGCATCCTCTACGGCAACCTCGCGCCCGGCGGCGCCGTGGCCAAGATCACCGGCCAGGAGGGACTCCGGTTCACCGGCCGGGCGATCGTGTTCGAATCGGAGGAGACGGCCCTCAAGGCCATCCTCGACGGGCGCGTGAAGGCCGGCGCCGTCATCGTGATCCGCAACGAGGGTCCGGTCGGCGGACCCGGCATGCGCGAGATGCTGGCGCCGACGAGCGCGGTCATGGGCAAGGGCCTCGGCAAGGACGTGGCGCTGATCACCGACGGACGCTTCTCGGGCGGCAGCCACGGATTCGTGGCCGGCCACATCACGCCCGAGGCGGCGACCGGCGGCCCGATCGCCGTCATCCGCAACGGCGACCCGATCACGATCGATGCCGAGAAGGCCGTGATCACGCTCGACCTCCCCGCCCGGGAGCTCAAGGCCCGCCTCAAGGCGTGGAAACCGAAGCCGCCGCGCGAGGCGCGCGGGGTCCTGGCGAAGTACGCCCGGCTCGTCGCCTCCGCCTCCGAGGGCGCCGTGACGGACAAGTATCTGCGGCGGTGATCCGAAGACGTTGGGCTCACACCTCGCCCGCCACAGCCCGATGGCCGATCATCCTGCAACCGCAGGCGCGGCGGATCCGTTTCAGTGAGCGCCGTGTCGCAGACGGCTTGCAGCGCCGCCCTTTGACATTGGCTGGCGCCGCCGCTCTACTCCTTTCCGCCCGCTTCGATCCCTCCCGCGAGAACGGTTGGGTTGGTCCACCGAACATCCCGCGGATGTGTCGTCATCCGTTCCTTGGTTTTTCGCGTTCTCCGATCCGCTTCCACTGGCCTCTGACCGCTGTCCTCCGACCTCCGCTTCCATGACCTGGTCCCGTTTCAAAGACACGTGCTTCCAATACCCGTCGCTCGGCCTGTCGCTCGACCTCAGCCGGCTGCCCTTCCCCGACGACTTCCTGGCCTCCCTGGAACCGAAGTTCACGGAGGCCTTCGCCGCCATGGCGGCGCTCGAAAAGGGCGCCATCGCCAACCCCGATGAGAACCGCATGGTCGGACATTACTGGCTGCGCGCCCCGCAGCTGGCCCCGACCAAGGAAATCGCCGACGCGATCACGGGCACCCAGGCTGCGATCGACGAGTTCGTCGCGAAGGTCCACCGCGGCGACGTCGGCGGGCCCGGCGGCAAGTTCCGCGAGCTGCTCGTCATCGGCATCGGCGGGTCGGCCCTGGGTCCCCAATGGGTGAGTCACGCGCTCAGCCGCCTGCGGACGGGACGCGATCGGATGCACGTGCACTTCTTCGACAACACCGATCCCGACGGCATGGACTACGTCCTCAAGGATATCGGCAGCCAGCTCCGGCGCACGCTCGTCGTCGTCATCTCGAAATCCGGCGGCACGATCGAGACGCGCAACGGCATGCTCGAGGCCGCGGCCGCGTTCAAGGCCGCCGGGCTCGATTACCCGGAGCATTTCGTCGCGGTCACGGGCGCCGGATCGAAGCTCGAGCAAACGGCCATCTCGGAACACTGGCTGGCGCACTTCCCCATGTGGGACTGGGTGGGCGGCCGCACGTCGGAGCTGAGCGCCGTCGGCCTCCTCCCCGCCGCGCTCCAGGGCATCCGGATCGACCAGATGCTGGCCGGGGCCGCGGCCACCGACAAGGTGACGCGCAAGGCCAAGCTCGCCGAGAACCCCGCCGCCCTGCTCGCCGCCGCGTGGTACTGGGCGACGGACGGCCGCGGCGCGCGCGACATGGTCGTGCTGCCGTACAAGGACCGCCTCCTGCTTTTCTCGCGGTACCTGCAGCAGCTGGTGATGGAATCGCTCGGCAAGGAACTCGACCTGCAGGGACGCGTGGTCAACCAGGGCATCGCCGTCTACGGCAACAAGGGCTCGACCGACCAGCATGCCTACGTCCAGCAACTGCGCGAGGGCGTGAACAACTTCTTCGTCACATTCATCGAGGTGCTGCACGACCGCGAGGGCCCGCGTCGCGAGGTCGACCAAGGCGTCACCAGCGGCGATTTCCTCGAGGGCTTCCTGCTGGGCACGCGCGACGCCCTCAGCGAAAAGAACCGGCATTCGATCACCCTTACGCTGGCCGCGCTGACGCCGCGGTCGCTCGGGGTGCTTATCGCCCTTTATGAGCGCGTGGTCGGCCTCTATGCCTCGCTGATCGGCATCAATGCCTACCATCAGCCGGGAGTCGAGGCGGGCAAGAAAGCGGCCGGCGCTGTCATCGGACTTCAGCGCCTCCTCATCGCCGCCCTGAAGGCGGCCCCGGGGACTCCGTTCACGGCGGAGGCGTTGGCCGGGATCGTCGGACAACCGGAGCAGGCCGAACTCGCATTCAAGGTGCTCGAACACCTCGCCGCCAACCCCGGATCCGGCGTTAACAAGACGGCCCAGACGCCGTGGTGGGAATCGACATACGCCGGGCCCACCGGCCGGACCGTGGCCCCGTTCCCCGCGGCGGACATACCGCCGGAGGCGGAGAGCACGGCGACCGAAGGTCCGAAGCCTGAAGCTTAAGCTTCTGGGTGTAAGGAGCAAGGGGCGATCCCCTGCAGGCCCAGTCGATGACCGGGATGCCTGGCCATGCGCCCGCCCGCCTTCCCGGCGAGGAAACCTTTTGGCCGCGTACGCGTCTCACGCATGCTTCAGGCTCGACCTCGCCGCCGGGCCTGTTCCAGACTCATCGCGAATCTCCGGATCATCTCCTCATGAACGCCGTCCGACGCCCCCTTCTCGCCGTCCTGCTCGCCTTCGCGATCGCCTCGCTGATGGGCGGCTGCATCAGTCCGAAGAGCGGCGATACCATTCCCTGGAACAAGCCGGCGGACTGGGAGGGCCAGATTCCCGGAATGGGCTCCGGCCCGGGCATGGGCGGCCGCTGACCCTCGCGCCGGGTCCGGCGACGCGGGTCCGGCCGGCACGGCGGCCGGCCCTCCAGATCCCGGAAGATTCGACTTGGATTCCGTCCCCGTGGAGGGCGGTGCGCTGTCACCGCCAATTGCCCATCCGGCCGGCCCGGCGGCCGGCCCTCCCGGTTTGAGATGTCACAATCCGCGTGGTTCCTCCGCGATGCCGGGCCACGTCCCGCGCTTGCCTTCTGCCCGCCGCGAGTCTTCGTAGCTCCTGCGTGTCAGGCGTCCCGTCAACCCCTTCCGCCGCGCCGTCCATGGACAACGCCTCCCTCCGGCCGCAGCCCGGCCACCTGTACGTCGTGGCCACGCCGATCGGCAACCTCGCCGATCTGACCGAGCGCGCCCATGCGATCCTCGGCGCGGTCGACCTCGTGGCCTGCGAGGACACGCGCACGACCGGCGCGATGCTCAACCGGCTCGGCCTCCGGCGCGAACTCTTCGCCTATCACGAGCACAACGAAGCCGAGGCCGCCGAGTTCCTCGCGCTCCGCCTTGCGGAGGGCCGGACGATCGCGCTCGTCACCGACGCCGGCACGCCGGGAGTGAGCGATCCCGGCTTTCGTCTCGTGCGCGCGTGCCGCCGGCGCGGCCTGCCCGTCGTGCCGGTCCCGGGCGCGAGCGCGGTCACCGTCGTGCTCAGCGCCTCCGGCCTCCCGACGAACGGCTTCCTCTTCGTCGGATTCCTGCCGCCCAAGACGGCGGCCCGCGTCGCCTTCCTCGAACGGTATCGCGATTTCGCCTACACCCTCGCGCTCTACGAAAGCTGCCACCGCATCGACAAGTTCGTCGACGAGATCGTCGGGCACCTGGGCCGGGATCGCGTCGTCTGCGTGGCCAAGGAGGTCACGAAGATCCACGAGACCTTTCTCACCGGGCCGGCGGCGGACGTGCGGGCGCGCCTCGCCAAAACGAGCCTCAAGGGCGAGTTTGTCGTGCTGATCGCGCCCGCGGACTATCGACTCTAGTCAGCCTCCTCCGCCCCGCCGCGGATGAAGCCGCAAATGCCGCGCCGGGAGGCCTCGATGAACGGCGCGAACTCGGCCGCCGGTCCCGCGGTGAATTCCCGCTTCAGCGCCGCGACCGCCTGGGTGACGTTCAACCCCGATCGATAAAGCAGGTCGAACGCCCGCTTGACCTGCTGGCGCTCGTCCACACTGAGCCCCGCGCGGCGCAACCCGACGAGGTTGAGGCCGGCGATCCGGTTGGCCATGACCCCGTGCACGGTGCAGAACGGCGGGACGTCCTTGCTCAGACCCGCGCCGCCGGAAAGCATGGCCAGACGGCCCACGCGGGTGAACTGATGAAGGAGAACATTGCCGCTGACGAACGCCCGGTCGCCCACCTCGACGTAGCCGCCGAGCATGGCGCCGTTCGCGACGATCACCTGCCCCCCGAGCTGCACGTTGTGCCCGAGGTGGCTGTTCGCCATGAGATAGCAGGCCGCCCCGACCACCGTGGATGTCCCGGCCTTCGTGCCGCGATTGATCGTGACGCCCTCCCGGATCACGCAGTCGGGCCCGATCTTCGCGTAGGTCACGGCTCCGGAGAACCCGAAATCCTGCGGCAGATCCCCCAGCACCACGCCGGCGTGGATCCGGCAGTTCGCCCCGACCGTCGTGTAGCGGTGAATGACCACATGCGGGCCGAGGACGCAGCCCTCGCCGATCTCGACGTCCGACTCCACCACGGCATAGGGCCCCACGGTCACGTTCGGGCCGAGGATTGCGTGCGGATCGATGATCGCCGTCGGGTGCAGGTTCATGAAAGGTGGGCTGGAATTTTGCCGAGCGGCAGGGCGCGCGACCGGCCGGGGCGGATTCGGGCTTCAGGATGCGCGGATCATCTCGGCGGCGGTCTGCTTGGCGGCGTTGAGGGAGGATTCGAGTTCGGCCGAAAGCCGGTCCAGATGAGGGTCGTCGTGGCGGCCAACGGCCGGCAACGGCCTGCCCCACACAACCTGGACCTTCGCGAAGGGATACGGGAGATAGGCCTTGTTCCAGGTCTTCGCGAAGACGTGGGCACGCGAGCACGCGATGCCCGCCGGGATGATTTCCGCGCCCAGCAGCGCGGACAGCGTAAAGATGCCCGGCTTGACCTTGTGGTAGGGGCCGCGGGGTCCGTCCACCGCGATGACGGGAATGCGCCCCTCCCGTGCCAGCCGGCACATTCCCACCAGCGCGGAAACGCCGCCGCGGGTGGACGAGCCGCGCGAGCTTTTGATGCCGAGGAGTGCGAGACTCCGGGCCATGATATCGCCGTCGCGGCTCGTCGACACCATGCCGGCGACCTTGTAGCGCCGGTGCATGCCGAGGATCGAAAGCTCGTCGCCATGCCAGAACGCCACGATAAACGGGTGGCCCGCCGGCGCCGCCCGGTCGACGAGCTCCGGCGGCTGCACCTCGTGGATCCTCCACGTGGCCGTCAACAGCCGGTAGAACGCCCAGATGGCGTACGGTAGGATCGAGCGCAACATGATCGGCTTCGCGTGAGTGGGGTATCGTTCTCGGCCGGCTGCCGCGGCCGCGACGACCACTTCAACTGGCCGGCCGACCGCTGCGCAAGTGTCTTTTCCACGCGGCCGCCGCAAAAACAGCCGGCCCCCGGGTCCGGCGATTCCGGGGAAAGCTTGTCAGAACGGTCGGCCTGTGGCCTCTGTGTTGCCGTGGCGAATCCCCCGTCCGTCGCCGTCATCGACATCGGCAGCAACTCGCTCAAGGCCCTGGTCGCCTGTCGCGGACCCGGCGGCGGCGTCCGTGAGCTCCGGACCTCGACCCTCGATGTGCGGATCAGCGCGGGCATCGGCGGGCGCCGCCCCCGCCTGGCGGACGAAGCCATCGAGCGCGGCGTCGCCGCCGTCCGGGAGCTGCTCGACGAAATCAAGCCGCTCGCGCCCGGGTGCACCGTCCTCGTCGCCACCAGTGCGGTGCGCGACGCGGCGAACGGCGCTGAGTTCAGCCGCCGGCTCCGCGCCGCCACCGGCCTGGACCTGCGGATCCTGACCGGCGACGAGGAGGCGCGGCTGATCGGGCGCGGCCTCACGGCGGACCCGGAGCTGCACGGCCTGCAGGATTTCTACGTGTTCGATCTCGGCGGAGGCAGCCTGGAGTGCCTGGCTTTTCGCGCGCGCGCGGTGGAGCAGGCGGTGAGCCTGCCGCTCGGCTGCGTGCGCCTGGCGGAACGGTGCGTGCCGGATCCCGCCGCCCCGTTCGGCGACGCCAGCCGGGTGCGGGTGACGGAGGTCTGCCGGGAGGTGCTCGCCAAGAGCGGATTCCGGTTCGCGCTTCCCGCCGGGGCCGAGGCGGTCTTTGCCGGCGGATCGGTGACGACCGTGCGCGCGATCTTCGCGGAACGCCAGGGACAGCCGGTCGAGGCGACCAGCCCGATCATCACCGTGGACAGCCTGCGCGCATTGCTCGGGGACGTCGCCCGGCTCCCGCTGGCCGAGCGCCGCAGCGTCCCCGGCCTGCCCGCCGCGCGGGCCGACGTGTTCCCGGTGGCGCTGGCCACCGCCATCGCCGTGGCCGAGTCCGGTGGGTTCGCCGCGTTTCACCACTCGTTCTACAACCTGCGCTACGGCCTCGCGGACGAACTGCTCGGCGGGCCGCAGCCCCGCTGACAGTCCGAGCGACGGCCGATGCCGGCCCGGATCGCACCTTGGCATCCGCCGGCAAGAGACCGACTGGGGGCGGCGATTGCTCGTGACGGCAAAGCGCCGCCTTCGGCGTATTCGGCTATCTGAAAAATCGTTTGAGATTTCGCCGGCGGCGGGTACCTGTATGCCCGGCGCGCCGACCACCCCCCGCTCCGAACGCCACCGGACCGCGCCAGATTACCCATGAAAATGCGCGCCTGCCCGCTCCTCCCCCTCGCGATCCTCATCGGCCTGTCGGGCTGCGCCACCCCGGACCAGCTGTCCCACGTGCGCGCCTTTTCCGCGGCAGCGACGGCCTATTCGACTGAAGCCAGGGATGCGTTCACCCAGATCAACGAACTGAGCGTCGAGCGGAAGTTGTCCGAGGTCGCGCTCAAGGCGGAGCCCCTGGACGAAGGCGCTTTTACCGGCGTGCTCGACACGGATGAGCGGCTGGCGCCGCGGCTGAAGGCCCTCACCGCTCTCGGGGCCTATGCCGCGGCGCTGGACGGCCTGGCCACCGCCGACAACCGCGCCGCGATCGATCAATCCTCCGCCGCGCTCTACGGCGCCCTCGTGGCCACCCGGGACGACTGCGAAAAGTTGACCGGGAAGGGCGCGGGGCTCACCGATGCGGATCTCGGCATCGTCGCCACGGCGGTCAAGGCGCTGGGCGGCGCGGCGACCGAGGCCAAACGCGCCGAGGCGATCCGGACCATCGTGACCCGCACCGACCCGGCCATCCAGGCGCTGTGCACGGCGCTGGCCGCCGACTTTCGCGGCTCGGTCGACTCGTTCCGATCGATGACGGACTCGATCTTCACCGACCAGTTCGTGGCCTACCGGCGGGCGGCGCCCAATCTCAGTTATGACGCCAGCCTGAGCCGGCTGCACACCCTGCGCAGCGCCTACCTGAGCCGGGCGCATGCCGCCGACTTCCTCGAATGCCTCAGCCAGGCGGCGCTCGCGCTCGGCAAGGCGCACGCGGCGGTCCGGGACTCGTTCACGCGGACCAACCCCGACCCGGCCGAGCTGGTCAAGACCATCGGCCAGCTCAAGGCGTACGCCGACGACATCAAGTCCTTCCACGCCAGCCTCAAGATCTCCTCGCCATGAACGACCTCGTCTCGCACCTCAACGATCTCATCACGGAGATCAACACGCTGCTCCGCGAGAACAACGATCCCGACTGCGACCAGCAGCTCTGGGATCTCCGGCACCTGGTCTCGGCACTGCGGGACTCGGCGCTCGGGAAGGTCTACGACCAGACGACTCCCGTCTACGGCACGGCGGTGGCCGCCATGACAGATGCCGACGCCGCTGCCGCCGCCGCGCTCGCGGACATCGCCAAGGTGCAGGCGGCGATTGACAAGATCACCGCCGCCGCCAAGGCGGCCGACAAGGTCATCGGGTTGTTCGGCCGCCTGGCGTGAACAGTCTCGAGCCCGTCAGCTGCGGTCGGGCGGGTCCGCCCGCCGTCGCTGAAGCTATGGCGGCCCGTTTTGTTTTCGCGAGGCGGCCGTAGCCTCGACGGAGGCGGGTCGGCGCGCCGCCCCGGCCTCCGATTCACGTCAGGCCCGGCGGCGCGAGGCGTGCAGCCTTCGCGATTCCACCCCACCCGATGCCCGCGCACCGGCACCAATGTCACCCATGGGATGACAACCGCGTCAGGGGTTGGCCCCGTTCGCTTGTCATTTAATAGATGACAAAGGTTTCCACCGCCTGCCGACGGCGATCGTCATTTGACCGCTGACGTCGCGCGCAGCGCCGCGAGCAGGGCCTCGAAATCGGCCGGAAGCGGGGCGCGCAGGTCGAGCGCCCGCGCCGTGACCGGATGCAGGAAGGCGATGCGCTCGGCGTGCAGCATGACCCGCGGCACCGGGGGCAGATGCGGGTCGCGCTTCCAGCCGTAAGTGGTGTCGCCGAGCACGGGATGGCCGATCGACTTGAGGTGGACGCGGATCTGGTGCGTGCGCCCGGTGTGGATCCGGCACCGCAGCAACGCGGCCCTGCCGCCGAAGACCTCGGTCACCTCCCAGTCCGTGCGCGCCGTCCGGCCGCCCTCGCCGGTGGTCATCCGCTCGCGATGCACCGGATGGCGGCTGATGGATCGTTCGATGACCCCCGCCCTCAGCCGCGGCACGCCGGCCACCAGCGCGAGATACTCCTTGCGGAGGTGCCGCCCGGCGAACTGCTCCGAAAGCCCGCGATGCGCCGCGTCGTTCTTGGCCACCAGCAGCACTCCGGAGGTCTCCTTGTCGAGCCGGTGCACGATGCCCGGGCGCTCCACACCGCCGATCCCGCTGAGTCCGCCCGCACAGTGCGCCAGCAGGGCGTGCACTACGGTGTCCTCGCCCGTGCCGGCGCCCGGATGCACGACCATGCCGGACGGCTTGTTGAGCGCCAGGAGGTGGTCGTCCTCGTAGAGCAGGTCGAGCGGAATCGCGACCGGCCGGAGCGCGGTCGGTTGCGTCTCCGGCAGCGCGAATTCCAGCCTGTCGCCGGCCGCCACCTCGTCGCTCTTCCCGATGGCCACGCCGTTGCGGCGCACCAGGCCCGCCGCAAAGGACCGCTGGAGCGCGGCCCGGCTGTGCGCGGGAAACGCCCCGGCCAGCACCTTGTCGGCGCGGCCGCGGCGGATCTCCAGGGACACCGTGTAGAGGGTACGAGTCATGGCGGCGTGGCGGCCTCACCCTGGCGCGGGCGGCCGTGGCGTGCAATCCCGCACCGCGGAGGCTCCGCACTCCGCGTCCCGCCCGGGCGCACCGTCAGAAATCGACCCCGAGCAGCAGCTTCAGGCGGGAATAATCCTGGACGCGCACGTCGGGGCTGTTGCGGCGGATCTCGTGCCGCATCGACGCGCTCAGCATCTCGGTCAGGCGCTTGCTCAATTCCATGCAGTTCTCCCAGCCGCTGCCCCGGTCGTTGCCCGGCGCATGCGCATACCAGACGCTGCGCACGTTGAAGCACATCTGCCACGGCAGCTTCCATTCCGCCTCCAGGAACGCCGATTCGACCATCCGGGACATGTGATTCGCCACCGCGCCGGCCGTCGTCCAGACGTCGAACATGTTCTCGGAGAGGCCCACGCGCACCTTGTGCGTCGCGGCGTTGATCATGTTGATCCCCGCGCCCAGCTCCTGCTGCGCCAGCAGATAGTCGCCGGGCTGGGCGTCGACGACGGCGGCGCGGTTCCATTCCAGCGCCGGCCGGTAGAGGGCAAAGACGAGCGAAGGAAAGTCGTGCCGCCACAGGCCGTCGGCCCGGACCGAGTCGGTCGTGGTGTTGCCCTGGGTCTCGCTGTAGTCGTAGTGGGCGGCCGCCTGCACCTCGTCCCGGGTCCATTTGCGCCGGAGCCGGCCTTCCACCGCCACCGTGCTCGTGTGGTGCCCGTTGGCGAAGATCTCCGACAGAAACGCGAGACGACCGTGCCACGGCCCAAACAGATCCCGCATCGAATCGGCCAATCCCCGCGACGCCGTCCCCGCCCCGCCAACGCCCTCCGCTTCGCTCGCAACCCCGACTCCGTCCGCCTGTTGGCCAGTCGGTTCCGGCGGGCTGCGATCGACCACCACCGCCGCGTCCGTCACCGGCACGCGCAGGTCGCCAAAACGATCCGAACGAAACTCGATGATGCCGCCCGCGCTGCGCACGAGATGACCGTAAACCCGATCTCCGCTCCTGTAGACCAGCATCTCGCGATCCGCCGCGCCGGCTTCGCTGGCGCGGCTTTCGGCATACACCACCCCTACGCAGCCCACCGCAATCAGGAGCGTCCAGGGTATTTTTGCCATGATCACAAGCCCGATGCCCAAGTCGTCCCCTTTCGGCGACCAGCGCAAGGCAAAGCATCGGTAAACGTTCGTGAATTTCCACCCGACCGATCCCGGCCCGTATCCGCAAGGCCACTGCAGCCGGCCGGCGGCGATCGCCCCTTGTCAACCGGCGGGCACCGCCCCAGTCTCGGGGCGGATCCCCCCGCCGCCCGCCTCATGAAGCGCCCACTCATCACCGCCGCGCTGCTGCTGGCAGCCATCGCGCGGACGGCACTGCCGGCCGCGGCCGCCCCCGCGGCCCCGCGGCCGGCGGCCTGGGCGCAACCGGTGGCCGCCACGACGCTCGGCAACTGCTTCCGGGTCAGCCCCGAGTTATTCCGATCGGACCAGCCGCACGGAGATGACCTGCCGGCCCTGCAGGCGCTCGGCATCAGGAGTCTCCTGGACCTCCGCCAGCATCACGCGGACGACCCGGGCTATGCGCGCGCCGGCCTCGTGCTGCTCGACGAGGGCATGCGCGCGGGCGGCGTGTCCGTCGAGGGACTCGTCGGGGCGCTCCGGAAGTTCCGCGCGGCGCCCAAGCCGGTGCTGGTCCACTGCTGGCACGGCAGCGACCGGACCGGCTTTTTCGTGGCGGGCTACCGGATCGTCCTCCAGGGCTGGCCGGCCGACGCGGCGATCGACGAACTGAAGCGCGGTGGATTCGGCTTCCATGCCTTCTGGTATCCCAACATCGTGCGCGTGCTCCGCACCCTGGACGCGGAGGCGGTCCGCGCCCGCGTGCTCGCCCCGGAGGATCCGGCCAAGCCGGCGCCGTGATGCCGGCTCCGGGAGGCCTCCAGGGTTTGTCCGGGAACTCGGCAGCCTCATCCGGTGGAGGGCGCGGCGCGCGCAGACCCTGAGCGGAGTCGAAGGGCGTCCGCGCCGATCGGACATCTGGCGGCGACGGCGCGCCGCCCTCCAGATTCCGAGGGTCTGCGGACGGACCCTAGGATTTCCCGAGCAGGTAGTCCGGATTCAGCTTCTGCAGCGGCTTCGGGACGAACAGGCCATTCCGGCGGATGAGGCGGCCGTCGAACCAGATCTCGCCCCCGCCGTATTCCGGGCGCTGGATGCAGACCAGGTCCCAGTGCACCTGCGAGCGGTTCCCGTTGCCGCAGTCCGCGTAGGCCTGGCCCGGGGTGAAATGGAAGGAGCCCGCGATCTTCTCGTCGAAGAGGATGTCGCGCATCGGCTCGCGGACGTGCGGGTTGAAGCCGAGGGCGAACTCGCCGACGTAGCGGGCGCCCGGATCGCTGTTGAGAATCTCGTTGAGGCGCCGGGTGTTGTTGGCCGCGGCCTCCACGATCCGGCCCCGCTTGAAGACGAGTCGCACGTGATCGAACGAGGTGCCGAGGTAGACGGTCGGCGCGTTGTACTGGACGACGCCCTCGACGCTGTCGCGGACCGGGCAGGAAAACACCTCGCCGTCCGGGATGTTCTTCCGGCCGCCGCACGCCTCGGCGCCGATGCCCTTGATGGAGAACCGGAGGTCGGTGCCGGGACCCTTGATGTGCACGCGGTCGGTGCGCCGCATCAGGTCGGCCAGGGCCCGCATCCCGGGCTCCATGCGCCGGTAGTCCAGCGTGCAGACGCGGAAATAGAAATCCTCGAACGCCTCGGTGCTCAGGCCGGCTTGCTGGGCCATGCCCGTCGTCGGCCAGCGCAGCACCACCCATTTGGTGTGGTTCACGCGGCGGTCCTGCACCGGCTTCATCAGGCGGGAGACCAGCTGGACGGCTGCCGCCGGGACGTCGGACGTCTCGAAGATGTTGTGCGAGCCCCACACGGCGATGTAGGCCTGCATCCCCTTCATCCGGGCGAGCTCGGCGCGCGTGTGCGGCAGGTATTGGGCCGCGACCGCGCCGCGCATGAGTTCGCGTTCGACCCGCGCATGGTGGAAGAGCGCGAACGGCAGCGCGCCGCGCCGGCGCGCCGCGCGGATCAGGGCGACCACCATCGCATCCGGCACGTCGAAGGCGTTGATCAGCACCCGTTCGCCCCGCCGGAGCCCGGTCGAGAAACCCGTGAGCACGGCGGCCAGTTGGTCCAAACGCGGATCGGTTATCATGATGCCCGGAATCAACGCCGCCGGCCCGCGGGCCGCAAGGGGGAAAGGGCCGGGAGGGAAACCGGATTTCAAAGACGTGTGCGCGCCCGGGTATGCGAATCCTGGAGCTCTGGGGACGCGACGCCCTCGTCGCGTGATGTCCGGCCGCCGGCGACGAGGGCGTCGCCGCTCCAGAATCGTCATCGGGCCGCGCCGGCCCGGCGCTGCCAACCGCTACGGGCTCCGCTCCGGCGCCGCCGGGCTGCCCGTTTCGGGGAAGCAGATCCGGGCGACCGCCTCCTGGAAGTCCGCCGCCCCGCGGATGATCTCGATCTCCAGGCGGAGGTAGTAGAGCGGCAGCGGGAATTCCAGCTTCCCCTCCAGGCGCACGGCGTCCTTCTCGGTCGTGACCAGGAAATCCAGCCCCGCGGCGCGGGCCTGGCTGAAGATCAGGTCCAGGTCCTCCCGCGTGAAACGGTAATGGTCGAGAAAGCGCTTCGTGTAGACGAGACTCGCGCCCAGCTCGCGCAGGAAATGCTCGAAACTCTCCGGCGCCGCGATGCCGCTGAACGCGCCGACCCGCCGGTTGCGCAGATAGTCGAGCGGGCGCCGCTCGTCCGTGCCGACCCGCTGCAGGTACTGCGGCCGGTGGGCGCACTCGATGACGTCGACGCCGGGATTGTGCCGCCGGATGAGCTCCTCGATCTCGGGATCGCGCCGGCCGTTGGACTTGGTGAGAAAGACGTAGGAGGCGCGGCGGATGTGCTTGACCGGCTCGCGCAGGATCCCCCGGGGCAGTAGGTGGCCGTTGCCGAAGGGATTGGTCTTGTCGACCAGCAGCAGGTTGAGCCGGCCCTTGAGCGGGAGGTACTGGAAACCGTCGTCGAGCACGAGCGTGTCGCAATGGAACCGGCGGATGGCGTAGGTGCCGGCCTTGACCCGGTTCTTGTCGACCAGCACGACCACGCCCGGGAGGTTGCGCGCGAGCATGTAGGGCTCGTCGCCCGCCTCCTCGGAGTCGAGCAGCACGCGCTCGCCATCGCTGACCACGGCGGGGGGCGGCTCCTCCGCGTGGGTCAGGGCGATCCAGGCCCGGCGCCAGACCGGCATCGTCTTGCGCTTGTAGCCGCGGCTGAGGATGGCGACGCGCCGGCCGCGCTCGGCGAGGGCCCGCGCGAATTTCTCGACGACCGGCGTCTTGCCCGTGCCCCCCACGGTGAGGTTGCCGACCACGACGACCAGGCAGCCGAGGGGCTGGTCGTGCAGGAGGCGCTCCCGGTAGAGCCAGAGCCGCAGCTGGACCACGCCGCTGAAGAGAAACGAGAGCCCCTGCAGGAACGCACCGTAGATCGCGGCCCCGGTGTCCTCCCGCCGGCCCAGAATCACGTCGACGGTGTACTGCTCAAATGCGTAATACTTCTTCCTGAGCCAGGACAACGGCATACGGGGGCGGCGGGGATTGGGGGTTGACGACCGGCGCGGCGTTTCGCTTCGTAGTTGGTTCCTACCGTCCACGCCGTACCATGCAACTCAATCTGCTCAAGTCCAAGATCCATCGCGCCGAGGTGACGGACGCCAGCCTCAACTACGAGGGCAGCCTGGCGATCGATGCGGAGTTCATGGCCCTGGTCGGCATCCGGTCGGGCGAGCGGATTCTCATCGGCAACATGAACAACGGCGAGCGGTTCGAAACCTACGCCATCCCCGCCCCGGCCGGTTCGAAAACGATCAGCCTCAACGGCGGCACCGCCCACCTCGGGAAGCGCGGCGACCTGGTCACGATCATGGCCTTTGCCCTCGTCGACGAGCGCGAGGCGGCCGATTGGAGCGCCCGGGTGCTCGTGCTCGCCGACGCCAACCGGCGCATCGTCAAGCAGACCGGCGGCTGAGTGCGGGCCCAGGCCCCGCGCCGGCCGGAAGGCACAACCCCTTTCCGCTTGGCATCCGGCCCGCCGGATGGTTCCTCTTACCCCCAATGAGCATCAGCTACAAACTGTTCATCCCCGGCCCCGTGGCCGTATCGGAAAAGACGCTGCGCGCGATGGCCCAGCCCATGATCGGCCACCGCAGCTCCGATTTCGTGGCGCTGTACCAGTCGATGCAGCCCCGCCTCCAGGCGCTCTTCTACACGAAGGATCCGGTGTACCTGAGCACGACGAGCGCCTGGGGCATGATGGAGGCCGCGGTCCGCAACGTCGTCGCCAAGAAGGTGCTCAACTGCATGAACGGCGCGTTCGCCGACAAATGGAACGACGTCGCCAACCGCTGCGGCGTGCCGGCCGCGGCCCTGAAGTCCGACTGGGGCCAGCCCGTCGATCCCGAGGCGGTGCGGCGCGAGCTCGCCACCGGGCAGTACGACGCCGTCACGATCATCCACAACGAGACGTCCTGCGGGTGCATGACGGACATCGCCGCCGTCATGGCCGTCGTCCGCCAGTTTCCCGAGGTCATCTCGATCGTCGATACCGTCAGCTCGTTCAGCGCGCTCGCGATCA
>CAZKDK010000043.1:0-17160 GCA_964551145.1 uncultured Opitutaceae bacterium
CCAGTGTTG
The DNA here is from genome assembly GCA_964551145.1 of uncultured Opitutaceae bacterium. Classification (GTDB taxonomy): domain Bacteria; phylum Verrucomicrobiota; class Verrucomicrobiia; order Opitutales; family Opitutaceae; genus Fen-1467. Next base: position 10 of record CAZKDK010000043.1, read on the forward strand.
GGCGGCGGATAAGGCGGACAAGGTGGTTGAGCTGACGCCATTCCCGATTACGGATGAATTTGACGGGGCGATTCCATCCTTTGGCGACTACGCCGACATCACCACCGTTATCAAGGATGGCTCCTGGAGCGGGGCGATACGCTGCTACGTCAATAGGTCCACATCCATCGAACGCCCCGACGAAACGTCGTACATCGTGATACTCTATCGGAGCGCATCACATCCATCCGGGCCGGCTGTGCGCATCGTGTCCTGGACCGAGAAACTCTCGCCGTGGCCGTCCAAGGCTCCAGGACAGAAGACCAAGTCGACGAGCCGCGAACTCCGGGGAGCCGTGGCTGACGCTTTTCTGCGGTCCGTCGACGAGACAGAATTGTTCTCGGGGGGTCGAGGGCCGGAGCGTCGCGGCTCGGTGCCCCGAAGTGCCGTTTCGCTGGTAATCTTCGGCGAAGAGAAGCAGGGCGGAGAAACGTGGCGCATTTTTCGGGACTTGGATCGGTCCCTGGCGGCGCGAGCCTTCGTGGACGCCGTCAACAAAGCCATGCGCGCGCCCTGAGCGACGCCATCGGCATCAAGCTCCCCGTCGTTGCGCCTACGCCAGATCGATCTGCACCTTGACGCTGCCCGGCTTCATCGCACAGGCGTAGTCGAAGGCGGCGATCGAATCGGCGAACGCGTAGCGGTCGGTGATGAGCGGCCGCACGTTGAGCTTGCCGCTGCCCATGAGGGCGAGCGCGCGCGGGTAGACGTGGGCGTACCGGAAGATGGTCTCGATGCGGGCCTCCTTGACCTGGGCCGCCACGACGTCGAACGACACCGGCGCGCCCGGCATGCCGATAAAGACCGCGCAGCCTCCCGGGCAGAGCGCGTCGATCGCCTGGTTGGCAGCGGCCGGAGCGCCGGTGGCCTCGAAGGCGACGTCGGCGCCCCAGCCGCCGGTGGCCGCGCGCACGACCTCGCCGACCGCCTGTTCGCGGACGTTGACCGGCGTGATCGGCCCGAGGCCCGCGGCGAGGGCGAGCTTGGCGGGCACGACGTCGGTGATGAAAACGCGGCTGGCCCCGCCCGCGAGGGCCGCCAGGGCCGTGAGCGTTCCGATCGGTCCGGCGCCGAGCACGACGGCCACGTCGCCCGGCCGGAGGCGGGCCTTGTTGGCCGCGTGCAGGCCGACGGCGAGCGGCTCGACCATCGCCCCCTCGCCGAAGCCCACATTGTCGGGCAGCTTGAAGGTGAAGGCCTCCGGGTGCACGACGGTCGGGCGCAGGCACCCGTGCACGGGCGGGGTGGCCCAGAAGCGGACCGCGGGATCGAGATTATAGAGGCCGAGGCGGGTGGCGCGGCTGTTGGGATCGGGGATGCCGGGCTCCATGCAGACGCGGTCGCCCGGGCGGAGTGTCGTCACCGCGGCCCCGGCCTCCTCCACGACGCCGGCGGCCTCGTGCCCGAGCACCATGGGCGCGCGCACCACGAAGGGCCCGATGGCGCCATGCTGGTAGTAATGTACGTCGCTGCCGCACACGCCGACCGTGTGGATGCGGATGCGGACGTCGTGCGGACCGAGCGGCTCGTCAATCGCGATGTCCCGCAGGCGCAGCAGCCGGGTTTTCTCCAGGACAAGGGCCTGCATGATGGGTCGAGCGGACGACGACTATCGTGCCGAGACAAGCCGGATCGCGGCCCCGCGCGGCGCCCGCATCGACACGCGGTCCCGGCAATCGCCAGTTGTGGGGCGGGGTCTCCCGACCCCGCCGAGCGAGAGCGAATGTCTTGGCGGGGTCGGGAGACGCCGCCCTACAGCGCCCGACCATCGGTCGGGCCTACAGCGCCTAGCGTCCGAACTCGTCCACTTTCTGACGGATCGCCCGCGTGTGTTCCGGCGTGCTGCCGCAGCACGAGCCGACGATGGCCACGCCGGCCTCGAGGGCCTCGGGCACCGCCGCCGGATCCGGCGCGCCGCGGAAATCAGACCAGCACGATCCTGCCGCGGGCCGGGGCGGGCGCACCGAGGGCCTGCGCGCGGGGACCCGGCGAGGCCGGGCCGACTTCCAGCTCGTAGCTGCCCGGCGCCCAGACGCGTTCGCCCGCGCGGTCAACCTGGCGGAACAGGTCGGCGGCGAGCTTGAACTCGACCGCGATCCCGCCGCGGGCGGGAACCGGGACTTTTTGAAAGCCGATGAGGGTGGCCCGCGGGGCATCCGGCCAGCTTCGCAGCGGGATCAGGTAGCACTGCACGGTCTCGTCCGCGCCGCGGTCGCCGGCATTGGCGACGGTCGTGCGCACGGTCAGTTCCTGGTCCGCCGCCAGCGTGGCGGCGCCCAGGGCAAGCGGGCCGTACGACACGCGCGCATAGCCCAGGCCGAAGCCGAACGGGTAGAGCGGCTCGATCTCGGCGAACCGGTAGGTCCGGCCGCGCATGGCGTAGTCGGCGAAGGGCGGCAGGTCGGCCGTGCGCCGCGGCACGGTGACGGGCAGGCGGCCCGACGGCGACACGGCGCCGAACAGCACGTCGGCGACGGCGCGCCCGCCCTCGCAGCCGGGATACCAGACCTGCAGCACCGCGTCGCAGCAGTCGTGCTCCTCGGGCACGGCGAGCGCGCTCCCACCGGTGAGCACGAGCACGAGCTTCTTGGCGTGCTTGCGCAGCTCGAGGAGGAATTCCCGCTGGCCGGCCGGCAGTTCGATGGCGGCGCGGTCGCCGCCGCAAGTGGAGGCCACCGCGTCGCCCTCCTCGCCCTCGAGCGTGTGGTCGAGGCCGAGGACGGCGATGACGACCTCGGCGGCCTCGGCGGCGACGAAGGTGTAGTCAGTGCCGGGCGCGCGCGCCTGGTTGAGCGGACAGCCCACGCGGTACTCGATCTGCGTGCCCTCGATGGCGCGCTCGACGATGCCCTCGAGCATCGAGACGAGCTGCGAGCCGACGCCGTAGTAGTTGCCGAGGAGCGCGTCGCCGCTGGCGGCATGCGGCCCGACGACGAGCAGGCCGGCCGGATCGCGGCGGAGCGGGAGGATGCCGCCCGCGTTCTTCAGCAGCACGATCGACTCGGCGGCCGCCTGGCGCGCGAGCGCGCGATGCTCGGTGCAGTCGATGACCGAGGGCGGGGTCGCGGCCCAGGGGACGCATTCGGGCGGGTCGAACAGGCCGAGGCGGAAACGGGTGGACAGCAGGCGGCGCAGCGCGGTGTCGATCTCGGCCTCGGTGACCAGGCCGTCCTTCACCGCGAGGACGAGGTCATGGTAGGTGCAGCCGCAGTTCAGGTCGCAGCCCATGCGCACGGCCAGCGCGGCCGACTGGGCGGGGGTGGCGGTGACCTTGTGGTGCAGGTGGATGTCATCGATCGCGCCGCAGTCGCTGACGACGTGTCCCTTGAATCCCCAGCGGCCGCGCAGCGTGTCGACGAGCAGCCGGCGGCTGGCGCAGCAGGGCTCGTCGAGCGTGCGGTTGTACGCGCCCATGACGGCCTCGACGCCGGCGCGCACGAGCTTCTCGAAGGCGGGCAGGTAGGTTTCGGCGAGGTCCTTGGGCGTGGGCCGGGCGTTGAAGCCATGGCGTTCGACCTCGGGTCCGCTATGCACGGCGAAATGCTTGGCGCAGGCCGCCGTCTTGAGCAGGTCGGGATGGTCGCCCTGCAGGCCGCGCACCATGGCGACGCCGAGTTCGCCGGTCAGGAACGGATCCTCGCCGAACGTCTCCTGGCCGCGCCCCCAGCGCGGATCGCGGAAGACGTTGATGTTGGGCGTCCAGAACGTGAGTCCCTGGTACTGGCCGCGCCGGCCGGCGGCGACGGCGGCGTGGTGCTTGGCGCGGCCCTCGTCGGAAATTGCGGCGGCCACGCGCTGCACGAGCGCGCGATTCCAGGTGGCGCCGAGGCCGATGACCTGCGGGAAGATGGTGGCGCGGCCGTTGCGGCCGACCCCGTGGCACGCCTCGCTCCACCAGTTGTAGGCGGGCACGCCGAGCCGGTCGATGGCGCTGCTCTCGTGCAGGAGCTGGCTGATCTTTTCGAGCAGCGTGAGCCGGGAGACGAGGTCGTCAATGCGTTCGGCCCGGGGACGGGCGGGATCGAGAAAGGGAAGCACGGGTGCAAGCAAATGCGGGTGGGCCGCCGGCTCAAGTCCGGGGCGAAGGACCAACCATGCTAACTTTAGACTTGTCCCGGCCGGAAGCGCCGGGCTAGCTGGTGGGCTCCGGGTTATGAACCAGCGCCGCGTCACCCTGGCCGACATCGCGCGCGAGGCCGGTGTGCATGTCACCACCGTCTCGCTCGCGCTGCGCAATCATCCGCGGCTGCCGGAGAGCACGCGCCTGCGGCTGCAGAACCTGGCCAAGCTGCGCGGCTACACGCCGGATCCCTGGCTGCGCGCCCTGGTCGCCTACCGCGACAAGGTCTCGTCGCGGCACAATCCGCCCACGCTGGCGTACGTGACCAACTGGAACACGCGGTGGGGCTGGAAGGAGGTGACGGCGCACCCCGACTTCTACGCGGGTGCGCTCGCCAAGGCCACGGAGCTCGGCTTCAACCTCGAGCATTTCTGGATGCGCGAGCCGGGCCTGACCCACGGCCGCCTCAGCCGCATCCTCTACGCGCGCGGCATCAACGGCGTGATCATCGCCTCGCACGTGCGCGAGATCGACGTGACCCTGCATTTCGACTGGGACCGGTTCAGCGCGGTCAAGATCGACTACTTTCCGCACGAACCCGAGCTGCCCAACGTCACGAACAACCAGCTGCAGATCATCCGCCTCGCGATGGAGAAGGTCATGGCCGCGGGCTACCGCCGGATCGGGTTCGTGATGGACGAGGGCTACGACATCTCCGTGGATTACCTGTGGCGCGTCGGCTTTTTCTGGGAGCAACACAAGTTGCCTGCCGAGTGCCGCATTCCCGCCTACATGGTCCCCAATGCCGTGCCCTTCGAACGCTGGTTCAGCCGGCATCATCCGGAGGTCATCATCAGCAAGGCGTCATTCGTGTCCGAGCACTTCCGGTCGGCGGGGCTGCACATCCCGCGGGACGTGGCGTTCGTGGACATCTTTCTCGAGGATCAGACGGGAAAGACGGCCGGCGTGCGCCAGAATCACGCGACGGTGGGCGCGCTGGCGGTGGAGATGCTGGCCCAGCAACTCCAGCACAACAAACGCGGAGTGCCCGCCATCCCGACCACGACCTACGTGGAAGGGACGTGGTTCGACGGAGCCTCCTGCCCGATGCCGGTCCACGTCGCGGCGGCGGCGGCGACCTGACGCACCGCCCGCCCGGCCTTTCCGGCCGGAGTGAGTTTTCCGGGCGCCCGGCCGGCCGCGGCTCCCTGAATGGGGTTGCTGGCGCCACCGGCGGGGGTCTATGCTGCGCCCCCTTCCCGATGTCCGGCTTCTCCATCGACCTGCTGATCGTCGGCCTGCTGCTGGCGGCCAACGGGCTGCTCGCCCTGGCGGAGGTCGCGGTCGTCTCGGCCCGCAAAGCCCGGCTCCGGCAGATGGCGGCCGAGGGCGACGAGCGGGCGCAGAGCGCGCTCAAGCTGAGCCGGGAACCGCGGCGGTTTCTGCCGGCGGTGCGGGCGGTCGTCACCCTGGGCTGCATCCTGGCGGGCGCGCTCGGTGGCTCCACGCTCACCGCGGAGGCGGAGGCCTGGCTGAGGCATTATCCGCAGACGGGCGCGTGGGCGCATCCGATCGCCCTGGGGGGCGTCGTCCTGCTGATCACGCTGCTCGCCGTCATCTTCGGCGAACTGGTGCCGAGGCGCATCGCCCAGAGCAACCCCGAGCGCATGGCGCGCGCGTCCGTTCGTCCGCTGCTGGTTGTCGTGCGGCTGGCCGCGCCGGTCGTCAACGCGATCAGCGCCGTCGCCGACCTCGTGCTGAATCCCTTCGGCCTGCGGCGGCGCCCGGAGACGCCCGTGACCGACGAGGAGGTGAGCATGCTCATCGAGCAGGGCCTGCAGGCGGGCGTTTTCCACAAGGCCGAGAAGGCGATGGTCGAGGGCGTGCTCCGCCTCGACCAGCTCCCGGTCACGGCCATCATGACGCCGCGGCCGAAGATCGTTTTCCTCAACATCGACGACGCCGAGGAGGTCAACTGGCGCAAGATCGTCGCCAGCGGCCACTCGCACTTCCCGGTCTATCAGGCCAACCGCGACCAGGTCCTCGGCATGGTGGCGGTCAAGGCGCTCTGGGCCCATGCGGCCATCGGCATCCCCACCAGCCTCAAGAACCTGCTCACCCCCCCGCTCGTGGTGCCGGAGACCATGGACAGCACCCAGTTGCTCGAGTCGTTCAAGAAGTCGGGCCGGCACGCCGCGCTGGTCGCCGACGAGTTCGGCGGTATCCAGGGCATGGTGACGGTGATCGACGTGCTGGAGGCGATTGTCGGCGACCTGCCGGCCCAGGGCCAGCGGGACCAGCCCGAGGCCCGGCAGCGCGAGGACGGCTCGTGGCTCATCGACGCCACGCTGGCCACCGGCGAGCTCAAGGCGACCCTCGGGATCGCCACGCTGCCGCAGGAGGCGCAGGCCGACTACCAGACCGTCGGCGGGATGGTCATGACCCAGTTCGGCCGGATCCCGGCGGCCGGGGACAACTTCGCCTGGAGCGGATGGCGGTTCGAGGTCGTCGACATGGACCGCCACCGCGTCGACAAGGTGCTGGTCACCCGCCTGCCGCCGCCCGCCGCGGGCGTCAAGCAGGCCGTGTAGGTTTTCGCCGGGGGCGAAAACCTTATGCGCCCTGTTCCTTCAGCGCCTTCAGCACGTCGGCGGCCTGCTCCTTGGTCGAGGCCTTGAGGTCGCGCCAGACGATCTTGCCCTCCCGGTTGATCAGGAAGGACTGCCGGTGGGCCAGCGCGCCCATGGCCGGCACCGTCATCGTCGGCACGCCGAACGCCTTGATGACCGTCTGGTCGTGGTCCGCGATCAGCGTGAACGGGAAGTGGTACTTCTCCTTGAAGGCCTTCTGGGCGGGCACGTCGTCGGTGCTGACGCCGATCACGGTCACGCCCTTGTCGACGAGGTCCTGGTAGGCGTCGCGCAGGCTGCAGCCCTCCGCGGTGCATCCGGGCGTGTCGGCCTTGGGGAAGAAATAGACGAGCGTGTAGCCTTTCGGGTAGATCGAGCCGAGGTCGATCGTGGCGCCCGTCTCGGTGACGGCGGTGACGGCGGGAGCCTGGGCGCCGACCGCGAGCGGTTCCGCATGCAGGGAGGAGAACATGGCCATGAATACACTGAGGGTTAGGAAACGGAGGGAGGTGCGCATGGGGCAGCGATATTCCGGATGCGCGTTTTCGCAAGCGGCCCAGGTTTTCGCCTGCCGCGAAAACCTTGCGTCCTGCTTCCCACGGAGCAGGCGGTCCCTCGCGGCGCATGGGGAGTTAAGGGTTTGGGGTTCAGCGTCCGGCGTTGAGTCCCGGAGGCTAACCCAAGACCCGGAACCCAAGACCCAAAACCCCGCCCGCGACCCATCCCGGCCGCCGCCGTCGATCCGCCACCTTAAACCTTGCACCTGAAACCTGAACCCTGCGGCTGAGCGCGCCGCTAGGGCGCGCTCAGTCGCGCGACGAGGGCCGGCAGGTCGCGCAGGGTCGCGAGCTGGAAGAACCGGCCTGCGGCCGCGGCCGGCGGCGGCGTGGACTCCTCGCCGGACCAGAGCAGGGGATAGGGCACGAGCGCGGCGCTTCCGCCGAGGTCGAGCACGGGCAGGATGTCGGATTTCACCGAGTTGCCGACCATCAGGAATTGTTCCGGCGCCAGCTGCAGGCGGCGCAGGATGCGGGCATAGGTGCCCGCGTCCTTTTCGGCCACCACCTCGGTGTGGTGGAAGTGCTGGGCGAGGCCCGACTTGGCGAGCTTGCGCTCCTGGTCGCGCAGATCGCCCTTGGTGACGAGGAGCAGCTGGTGTGAACGCGCCAGCAACGCCACGGCCTCCGCCGCCCCGTCGAGGAGCTCGACCGGGTGGGCGAGCATCGCCTGCGCGAACGCGATGATCTCGCGGATCTCCGGGCCGCGGATCTCGCCCCCGCTCAGCTCGATGGCCGTCTCGATGCACGAAAGGGCGTGGGCCTTGATGCCGTAGCCGTAGAGCTCGAGGTTGCGCAGCTCGGTGGCGAGGAGCCGGCGGTCGACCGTCGCGGCGTCGTGCCACCGGGCGAGCAGCGCGCGGTATCGCTCATGGGCGGACTCGAAGATCGACTCGTTGTGCCACAGCGTGTCGTCGGCGTCGAAGCCGATCATCGTGATCATGCCGCGAACCAAAGCGCGGCGGCGCGCGGGAGGCAAGGGGCAAGGCCCCAAGTCCCAACCCAAAACCGCAGGTTCCCAGGTTCCCTGAAATTTCGCAGGGCGCGCCGGAGCCGGAACGTTCCCGGGGCCGGCGGTCACACTGGTGCAGTCCGCGACCGGGTCGCGGGCGCAACCACGAATAACATGATACAGAAAATCAACCTGAGAATCATCCTGTGCGCCGGCGGGGCCATCCTTGGCCTCGCGGCCTCCGCCGCCGCGCAATCCACCAACACCGCCGGTCAGCCGGAGCCGGCCGTCGATACCGGCCGGGGTCTCCTCGGCCAGCGCTACTTCGACCTGGGCTACCGCTACACCGACGTGCACGATTCGCCGATGGACCTCCAGGCCCTGCGGCTCGACTACAACCAGCCGCTCGCTCCCGGCTTCGACGTGAACCTCGGTTACACCGGGGCGCGCTCGTCCGAGGTCGAGGGCCTGCGCCAGACCCAGCAGTCGGTCGACTTCAATGCCGTCGGGTATATGTCCGGCTACGGCTACGGCCGGCCCTATCTCAGCGCCGGCGCCGGCTGGCTCTGGGTGCGGACCGGCGGGGACAAGGCCAATTCGTTCCTTTACCAGTTCGAAACCGGGGTGGAATGGTCGGCGACGAAGGCGCTCTCGCTCACTCCGTTCGTCAAGTACATCGACGCGCCCTCGATCCACCTGAACAACCACTGGAACTACGGCCTGAAGGCCAATTACTGGCTAAACGACCGGTGGGGCGTGAACGCGGTCGTCGCCCTCGACAACAAGGTCGACGCGAGCTACGGCGTGGGGCTGGCGCTCCGGTTCTGAACGCCGGGATGGAAGTCGGCGGGAAATCCGCCTCCGCCATTCTCATGGCGGATAAGGTTGTCCGCCCGACTGTCCGTCACCGGTAGGGACGGACCGCTGGGCCGTCCGTTTCGGAATCCGGCGAGCCCAGCGGTCGCGCCCTACCAATGGTTGGAAGCGCCGGCGTCGCTGCCGGAAGATCGGCGGAATGCGGAGCGGCCACGAGCAAGCTCGGGCCCTACAGCGTCCGAAAACGTGGGGCGCGACCTGGGTCGCCGCCGGCCCGGTCACCGACCGGGCCTACAACCCAGAATCCAAAACCCTGAACTCACTCCAGCCCCGTCACGTTCAGGTCGCCCGGATGCTCGACGCTGAACTTGAGCGGAATCTCGCGCTTCTCGCCGGGCTTGAGTTCGAAGCGCCACGCGAGCCGGCCGTCCTCCTCGCGCGTGACCTCCTTCGGCTTGTCCATCGTCCCGACGTCCCTTTCCGCGGGCGTGAGCAGCGAGACCTCGATCTTCTCGTTGCGCGAAACCGGCACGGGCTCCCGGAAGACCACGCGCTCGGGCGTGCGCTTGTGATTGGTGATCGTCACGAGGATCTCGTAGGTCACCCGGCGCCCGCGGTTCGTGAGTCCCGTGTTTTCCGCAAACCGGTTCACAAGCCGGCGCTTGACCGCGATGCCCTCGTCGGCGCCGAGCGCGAGCTCGAACTTTTCGCCGGGCATGACCGTCTTGAGCTGGCTCGCGGCCACGAAGGTCTCGTCGAGGAACGTGTTCATCGGGCCGGCCAGGAACGGATAGTCCGTGGTGTTGACCGCCCGCGCGTTCAGGAACGCGGCCTCGAGCAGCTTGGGCGTGGCCTGATACTCCAGGTCGGCGGCGAGCCGGGCCGTCGCGATCGGCACCTTCTGCACGGTGTTGTTGGCCGGCACGGTGACGGCGACGGGAATCTTGAACGTCGCGCTGGTGACGCCGGTCTCGACGGTGGCGGCCATGACGCCGGCATCGCGTTCCGGCTCGGGCGCGGCTGCAGGCATGGCTTCCTGCATGACCGCTTTGGACACGGCGCCGCGCGTCCGCGATGCGGCGGAGACTTCGAACGGCGACAGCTTCACCTGGTCCTCACCCGCCAGTCGCGGCCGCGCCACGTCCACGATCCACGGCGCCAGCTCGGGGGCGCCGCCGCCGAGGCTCGGACGCGCGGTCGACAGGGTGAGGGAGATTGCGTTCCAATCCTCGCCGGTGCCGTTGCGCACGAGGCCGAAGTACGACAGGTCGACGGCGCGGTCGGCGGCGCGCAGGCGCGCGTCGTAGGACGGCGCCCAGGTCGCGCCCGGCACCGCGTAGTTGAGCGTGAGCTCGAGGCGGCCCGGCTGGGTCACGGCCACGCGCACGGTCACCGTCTTGACGCTCTTGCCGCCCCCGCCCTGCAGCTCGGCGAGCTGCTGCTGGAGGGCCTCCTGCTTGGCCTTCAGGTCCTCGCGCTGTGTGTCGAGCGACTGCAGCTCGGCCGCGATCCTGCCGAAGGTCTCCTCGGAATAGGTGTAGAGCTTCTGCCACTCGTCGAGCGTGGGCCGGGCGGCGGTGCCGCCGCCGCGGGCGTCGCCCAGCGGGTAGATGACGGTGCCGGTCGAGGCCGCGAGCATGCGCTTCACGTACTCGCGCTCCTCGGCGATGATCCGCGCGCGGTCGTCGAGGCCGCGCTGCTGCTGCTGCAGGGCGCGGATCTGTTTCTCGAGCTCCTGGATCCGCGCGTTGGGGGTGACGTCGACGAACGCGGTCTGCGCGTTGACGTCGAGGATCGTGGCCCCGGCCGTGCCGCGGCCCGAGGCGCGCAGCGACTGGTCGATCAGCTCGGCGGGCAGGCGCTCGAACGCGAGCGCGTGCTCCCCGGCGGCCAGTTCAACCGTGGCCGTGCGCGTGATCACCGCGCGGTCGGCGTAGACCGTGGCGGCGGCGATGTGCGAGTCGACGGGTTCCGCTCCGAGCGCAGTCAGAAACGGGGCGACGAGCAGGGAGCAGGTGAGCAGGGCGGGGAGGATTTTCATGACGATACGAGGTACGTGCGCATGACGCGCTTGCACTGTTGACGGTCGGCGGCGGCGTTTCTTAGGGCCGCCGCGCGTTTGGATGGCGAAACCGTACAGGGAATCCACGCCGAAGGGAATCCAAACCCGCCATGATCAGAGGGACAGAGGACAGGCGACAGGCGACAGAGGACAGAGGACAGAGGACAGAGGGGCAGAGAGACAGGGGACAGCCGATGGAATCGCCAAGGACAGCCTCCCGCGGAATCGATCGTAGCGCAGGCGCATTCGATGCTCGGCAATCGCATCGAGGGCCGGGTTCCGCAATCCGACCCAAAACCCAGAACCCAAAACCCAAAACTCAAAACCCAAAACCACACCCTACCAATCGTCGGTCCGGAAGGGCGCCGCCGGCAGGCCGGCGCCGTTGAACAGGTTGGCGTCCGGCGCGTTGGTCCAGGCGTACCGCACGGCGACCGGCGCCGTCACCGCGGGCGCCGACACGATCACGGAGTCGCGGTCGATGCGGGCGGTGGCCGGAACGAACCGGTGGTCGGCGCCGGCGATCTGGAAGGAGTCCGGCGGCCGCGCGTGCGCGACGAGCCCGCCGTCGGCGTGGTCGAACCGCACGCGCATCGCCGCACCCTCGCGGCCGGCCGAGGCGAACGTGGGCCCGGTCCAGTCGCCGGAGATGTTGTAGAGGTGGTGGCGGGCGATGAGCGCGAGGCGCCGGCCGACTTCCTGCTTGTTGCGCGGATGGATGTTGTCCGGCTCGCCGATGTCGATGGCCACGGCCATGCCGGTCTGCGGCAGCGCGAGCGCCTGCGCCTGGGCCTCGCGCAGCCGGGCCCAGCCCGTGCCGCGGCCGTCGCCGCCGTCGTAGTTGGCCAGCTGGACCCAGTAGAACGGGAAGTCGCCCTGGCCCCAGTGCGCGCGCCAGGCCCGGATCATGGCCTCGAACAGCGCGCGGTACTCGACGGGCCGCCCGGTGTTGCCCTCACCCTGGTACCAGAGCACGCCGCGGAGCGCCCAGGGGAGCAGCGGATTGATCATGCCGTTGAACAGGCTGCGCGGGGCGTCCGGGCTCTCGGGGCTCGCCGGCGGCGGGATCCAGGGCCGCGCCTTCAGGTACGCGGCGTATTTCGCGGGGCCGGCGGCCTTCGCCGCCGCGTCTTCCTTCTCCTGCCTGGCGACCGCCACATGGTAGGCGGCCAACTTCTCCGGCCAGCCGACGAGGGCCTCGGCCCAGCGCTGGTCGACCACGGCGAAGCCCGGGTTGCTCTTCAGCGCGTAGTCGCTCATCCACGACTCGATGGAGGTGCCGCCATACGCGGCGGTGATGATTCCGACCGGAACGCCGAGGCGCTCGAACAGGTCGCGGGCGAAGAAATAGCCCACCGCGGAAAACGCGCCGGCCGTCGCCGGACTGCACACGACCCAGGCGCCGCGCGCGGTGCCCGCCGGCTGCGCGGCCACGGCCCGGTCCACCTTGAACTCGCGGATCAGCGGGAAATTGGCCGCGGCCACCTCCTCGTCGGCATGGTTCGCGCGATAGACGTCGCCCGGCGGTCCCCACACGCGGAACTCCATGTTCGACTGGCCCGAGCAGACCCACACCTCGCCGACGAGCACGTCCTGCAGCCGGATCGTATTCTGGCCGGACACGACCAGCTCGGCGGGCGCGCCCGGCTTAAGCGCGTCGAGGTAGACCATCCAGCGCCCGTCCGCGCCGGCGGTGGCCGCGACGACCTGGTCGCGGAAGGCGACGGTCACCTTTTCGTTCGGAGCCGCCCGGCCCCAGACCGGAACGGGTTTGCCCTGCTGAAGCACGGCATGGTCCGTGAACAGGGGTGCGAGGACGACGTCGGCGGAGACGCTCATGGGAGCCAGCAGCGCGACCAAGGCTGAAGCGGCCAGCATCAGGCGACAAGCGGCAAGCTCACGGCGGCCGCCGCGCAGCCGGTGGCGGATGAATCCAAAAAGGGTTGCGGGAATATGGCCGGCGCGCATGGCAGGAGGGCATTAGGCCGCATTCGGCCGCGGGGGGCAAGACCGCGTGATTTCGCTTCAACGCGGCCGCTTCGGCGGGCACCATGGCGGATCATGCGCTCACTGGCAGAACAGGTGATCATCATCACGGGCGCCTCGTCGGGCATCGGCGGGGCCACGGCGCGGCGGCTGGCCCGCGGCGGGGCCAGGCTCGTGCTCGGGGCCCGCCGCGCGGAGCCGCTCATGGCGCTGGCGCGGGAGCTCGATCCCGCCGGCACGCGCGTGCTCGCCGTGCCCGCCGACGTGACGGTCGAGGCCGACCGGCGCCGGCTCGTCGACACCGCCCTGGAGCGGTTCGGCCGGATTGATGCTCTCGTGAACAACGCGGGCTACGGCACGCGCGGCCCCCTCGAACGGGTGCCGGTCGAGCTGATCCGGCGCAATTTCGAGACCAACCTGTTCTCGCTCATCGCCCTCACGCAGCTGGTCGCGCCCCACCTCCGCGGGCAGGGTTCGGGACGGATCGTCAACATCGGCTCGGTGGCCGGCCGCATCGCCCGGCCCCTGTCGGCGGTCTACGACTCGACCAAGCACGCGCTCGAGGCGGTCACCGACGGCCTGCGCGGCGAGCTGGCGCCGTTCGGCGTGCAGGTCGTGCTCGTACGGCCGGGTTTCATCCTGACGGAATTCGTGGACACGGCCAACGCGGTTTCCACGCCGGTCATGGAGGACGCCGGGCCTTACGCGCCGTATTTCAAGGGATTCCAGGCGGAGTACCGGCGGTACCACCGGATCGCGGGCCGGCCCGACTGCATTGCGCGGCTGGTGGAGAAGGCCCTGGTCGCGCGCCGGCCGGCGCCGCGTTACGCCGGGCCCGGGCACGCGAAGCTGGTGCTTTTCCTCCGATGGCTCCTGCCGCCCCGCGCGATCGATTGGATGGTCCGATTGCGGAGGGTTTCGCCTCCGGCGAAACCCTAGCGCCGGGTTTTCGCGCCGCGCGAAAACCTATTCCTTTCGCAGGAACTTGTGCACCTCGACGGCGAACTTCGGGCCGATGCCCGGAACCTCCTCGATCTCCGCCGCGGAGGCCGCGCGCAGGCGGTCGATCGACCCAAAATGCCCGAGCAGGGCCGCGCGGCGCGCCGGACCGAGGCCCGGCAGGTCGTCCAGGACTGACTCGCGGATCCGTTTGGAGCGGAGATCCGCGTTGTACGTGTTCGCGAACCGGTGGGCCTCGTCGCGGAGGCGCTGGAGCAGCTGCAGGCCCGGATGCGCGGGCGGCAGGTTCAGCGGCGGCCGCTCGTCCGGGAAGATGATCGTCTCGCGCTCCTTCGCCAGGCCCACGAGCGGCGGCGGCGTCAGGTCGAGCGCCGCGAACGCCTTCAGCGCCGCGCCGACCTGGCCGCGCCCCCCGTCGATCACGACGAGGTCGGGGAACGGCCGGTGCTCGTCGGCCAGGCGCCGGTAGCGCCGGCCCACGACCTCGGTCATCGCGCGGAAATCGTCGTTGCCGACGAAGCTCTTGATCTGGAAGCGCCGGTAGCGGTCCTTGTCGGGCCGTCCGTCGGTGAAATGCACCATCGAGGCGACGACGAAGGTTCCCGAGATGTGCGAGATGTCGAAGCACTCGAGGTGCGCCGGCGGTCCCGGCAGGCGCAGCGCCTCGGCCAGCAGGCGCAGGGCGACCTCGCCGGTGCGCAGCAGCGGCTGCGCCCGCTCGAAGCGGCGCGTCTTTGCCAGGGTTTCCTCGAGCGCCAGCACGACGTCGCGCAGCTGCGCGGCCCGCTCGAACTCCTGCCGGCCGGCCGCCGCCTGCATGTCGGCGCGCAGCGCCGCGAGCCACTCGCGGCTCTTGCCCTCCAGGAATCCGCAGGCGGCGTCAACCCGCTCGCGGTACCCGGCGGCCGTCACCTCGTTGGCGTGGCCGTAGAGCTCGGCGCGCACGTCGTCATACAGCCGCCACCGGTCGTCCGCGATCTTCACCGGCGAGGCGTCGCCGAGGAGGATGCCGAACCGCCGCCGCAGCTCGGACAGGGTCTTGCGCACGAGGCTGCTGTAGGCGAACGGCCCGAAATAGCGCGAGCGGTCGTCCTTGCGCAGGCGCGTCAGGACGAAGCGCGGCAGCTCGCTCTCGAGGCTGACGCGCACGAGGAGGAACCGCTTGTCGTCGGTGAACTCGGTGTTGTAGCGGGGCTTGAACTGCTTGATCAGCCGCCCCTCGAGCAGCAGGGCCTCGGGCTCCGACCGCACCTCAATGACGTCCAGCCCGGCGATCAGGCCGACGAGCGCGCGGATCTTCGGCTGGTTGATGAACCGGCGCGAGGGCTGGAGGTAGGAGGAGACGCGCTTCTTGAGGTTCTTGGCCTTGCCGACGTAGATGATGCGCCCGAGCCGGTCCTTCATCAGGTAGACCCCGGGTCCGTCGGGCAGCTGGCGGACCTTTTCCTTGAGCTCGGACGAGTGGGCGGGACCCGTCCGCCGATATCGGGAGGGGGCTGGCATTTTGGTCAAAATTCACTAGCGTGCCGCTCCGGAAAGCATCCATGCCCAACACGAGCACTCCAGCCCCAAATCCGCACCCCGGGGGCGCCCGACGAATCGAGCTGCTCACCCTGGGCGACGAGCTGCTGCTCGGTCTCACCCCCAACAGCCACCTCACCTGGATCGGCGAGCAGCTGGGCCGCCGCGGCGTGCAGCTCGCCCGCAACGTGACGGTGAGCGACGAGGCGGACGTCATCGCGGCGGAGGTCCGCGCGGCCTGGGCGCGGTCCAACGTGGTCATCACCACCGGCGGGCTGGGTCCGACGTGCGACGACCGCACGCGCGAGGCCGTGGCCGCGGCGATCGGCCAGAAGCTGGTGCACGATCCCGCGATCGAGCGCGCCATCGCCGACCGTTTCGAGAAGCTCGGCCGGCGCATGACGCCCAACAATCTCAAGCAGGCGGACCGGTTCGAGCGCGGCGAGGTGCTGCCCAACGCCAACGGCACGGCGCCGGGGCTGTGGATCGAGCAGGACGGCCGGGTCCTCGTCATGCTGCCGGGTCCGCCCAACGAGATGTGTCCGCTCTTCACCGAGCAGGTGCTGCCGCGGCTGGCCCGGCTCGGCCTGGTCGGCGAGCACGAGGCCTACGTGCAGCTGCGCACGGCCGGCGTGGGCGAGTCCGCGCTCGAGACCAAGCTGCAGCCGGTCTTCGCGCGCCACGGCGACGCGCTCAGCGTGGCCTATTGCGCGCACCTCTGGCGCGCGGACGTGCGCCTGAGCTCGCCCTCGGGCCGGCTGACGGCGCCCGCGCTGCAGGCCATCGCCGACGAGTGCGCCGCGCTGCTCGGCGAGGACTTCGTCAATTTCGGGCACGACTCACTGGCGCGGGTGGTCTCGGACCTGCTCCGCGCGCAGGGGAAGACCCTCGCGGTCGCGGAATCGTGCACGGGCGGCCTGCTCTCGAGCCTGTTCACCGACATCTGCGGGGCCTCGAAGGTCTTCCGGGGGTCGGTGGTATGCTACGGCAATTTCGCCAAGATGCAGATCCTCGACGTTCCGGAGTGCCTGATCGAGCAGCACGGCGCGGTGAGCGACGAGGTTGCCGTGGCGCTGGCGACGAGCGTGGCGGAGGCGCTGGAGGCGGATTACGGCGTGGCGATCACGGGATATGCGGGCCCGGGCGGCGGCACGACGGAGAACCCGGTGGGCACGATCTATCTCGGGCTGTACTCGCCGCAGGGCGTGTGGTCGAAGAAGATGAGCTACGTGGCGGCGCGAACGACGGTGAACGAGCGCGCGGTGACCATGGCGCTCGACTGGCTGCGGCGGGAACTGGGGCGGGCCGCGCGCGGCGTGAGCACGCCGCCGCGCCGCGCGACGCTGATCGGGTAGATTTTCGCGTGCCGCGAAAACCTAGCCCAGCAGATTCTTCAGCGCCGCGAGGTATTTCTCCTGGGTGCGGCGGATGACGTCGGCCGGCAGCCGCGGCGCCGGCGGCTTCTGGTCCCACTTGAGGTCGAGCAGATAATCCCGCACGAACTGCTTGTCGTAGCTGGGCGGGGACCGGTCGACGGCGTAGCTGTCCTGCGGCCAGTAGCGCGAGGA
>CAZKDK010000044.1:0-16582 GCA_964551145.1 uncultured Opitutaceae bacterium
GTAGATGCCGCGCGTGCTCACCGTGCTGCCCTGCTCGCTGCCGACGTTCGGCTGCAGCGGATGCGCGGCGTGATAGGCATCCATGCGGTCCACGCCGATGCGGTAGCTCCACCCGCGCACCTCGATCACCGAATCGATGCCGTCGAACACGTTGCCGATCGGGGCGTTGTAGGTGACCGGCCGCGTCGGATCGAGCCGCTTGACGAGCGCCTGCATCGTCGCGGCCACGCGTGCGCCGGCGGGCGTGGTTTCCACGGAGAACTCCTCGTTGGCGAGGGACCAGATTGCGACGCTGGGATGGTTGCGGTCACGCTGGACAAGTTCCCCCATCCATTTCAGGTGCCGCGGGTCGCTGCCCAGCAGCCGGTTCTCATCCATGACCAGCATGCCGAGGCGGTCACAGGCCTCCAGCAACTCGGGCGTCGGCGCGTTGTGCGCCGTGCGATAGGCGTTGACGCCCATCTCCTTCAGCCGGGCGATCCGGAAAGCCTGCAGCCGGTCCGGCAGTGCGGCGCCCACCCCCGCATGGTCCTGGTGGTTGCACGTGCCCTGGATCCGGTAAGGCCGGCCGTTGAGGAGGAAGCCCCGGTCGGGATCGAACGCCACGGTGCGGATGCCGAACTTGGTCTCGACGCGGTCGACGGTCCGACCGCCGGCCGCAACGGTCGTGACGAGGCGATAGAGGGCCGGCGTTTCCGGCGACCACAGCCGGGGCGCCTCGATCCGCGCCGTCTGCGCGGCCACGGCCTCGGCGGACGCGCCGACGGACACCCTCTGCGCAACCGTCGCCGCGACCCGGCCGTCGGGTCCCGTGATTTCCCAGGTGACGCTGGCGTCGGCCGGCGCGGGCTGCGCGTTGGCGAGGCGCGCTTCCATGTGGAGCTCCGCCGGGCCGACGGGCACGTTGTCCTTGAAGCGGCTGTACACGAACACGCCGTCGGGCGCGACCGCCAGTGGCGCCGTCTTCACGAGCCAGACGTGCCGGTAGATGCCGGCGCCCTCGTAGAACCAGCCCTCGAATTGCGAGGCGTCGACGAGGACCGCGACGACATTGGTCCCGCCGCAATTCGCCACGTCGGTGATGTCGTACCGGACGCCGGTGTAGCCGCTTTCGTGGTGCCCGACGAACCAGCCGTTGACGAAGATCGTGCTGTCCCGAAACACGCCGTCGAACTCGAGCCAGAGCCGGCGCCCGGCGTCCGACGCGGGCAGCTCGAAGGTGCGGCGGTACCACGCCACGCTGTTTTGCGGAAATCCCGCGCCCAGCGCCCGGTAGCCGTGCGAGCCGTCGGCCTTGGGATCAAACGAGAGCTCGACGGCCCAATCATGCGGCAGGTCCACGCGGCGCCAGGTGCCGTCGCCGAAAGTCGCGGCCGCCGGCCCGAGGCCCGCGCCCGCCTTGACGAGGTTCTGGCCGACGCCCCATTCGTTCCCGAGGTGGAATCTCCAGCCGGTGTCCAGCCGGAGGCGCTCGCGCGGGCCGGCATCGGCGGTCGCAGCCGGCAGAACGCCCGCAGCCGGCAGAACGCCCGCGGCCAGCACCGCCCAAAGGCACAGAAGGGTACGAAGGTAGGTTTTCATGGGATCGCGCTTGCCTGGCCCAATGGGGGCCGGCATTTGTTGTATCCTACTGTGACGTTGAAAGCCATGGGTAGAACCCAAAAAGAGCTTCGTGAAATCCACTCACTGGGATCCAAGACCCGGGAATGGCTGGTGAGCAGCAGCCGGGCACCCGCCTTCGGGGCGGCGTATGCCCGGATCGCGGGTTTCACCGAGGCGCGGGGCGGCTACGAATTCGTCAAGTACTCCCCGCGGTTCAGCCTGATCATCATCGGCGAACGGGGCGACGGCCGGGCCTGGGTCGACGGCGGGTGGAGGCGGTTTCCGCCGGACCACGCCTACATCGCGGCGCCGCGCGCCTTCCATGCGTATCACATCGCTCCCGGCAGCCGCTGGAAGCTGCACTGGGTGATCTACGAAGAGTCGGCCGCGCTCCCGACGGTCGAAGCCGGGCGGGAGCCCCGCCTGGTCCGGGTTGACGCCACGGGATTCCGCCTCGCGGTGGAGGGTCTCTGCCACGAGCACGCGGGCCGGGCCGATCCGGCCGTAATGAAGTACTGGGCCGCCCTGATCGACCGGATGGTCTGGCGGATCCTGGAATCGGAGACGGGCGACCCGAGGCTGGACCAGCTCTGGCTGGCGGTCCGGGAGGACTTGGCGGGGGCCTGGGATCTTCGGAGGATGGCGCGCCGCGCCGGCATGAGCGGGGAGAACCTGCGGAGGCTCTGTCACCGGCACGTCCACCGGTCTCCCCTGTCCCACCTGACCCACCTGCGGATGCTCGCGGCCGGGGATCTGTTGTGCCATTCGCAGGAGAAGGTCGCGTCGATCGCCGCGCGCGTGGGCTACGGCGACGGCTTTGCCTTCAGCACGGCGTTCAAGCGGACGATGGGGACGTGTCCCCAGCGGTTCCGCGAAGCCCACCGGCCCAGGGGACTCCGGGTCTAGCCGCGGCCCGGGCCCCGTCCGGCGCGGTGTTTCCGAGGGCGTCCTCCCAAACAAAAAGTCCGCCCTCAAAGACCGAGGCTCGTGACGCGAACCTGGCCCTCGAGGGCGGACTGTCGAAACCGTTCAGCAGTTGAACGTGTGTATGTTCTGTGGGTACTGCGTGCCCGCTACGCTATCGCGCCCGGGCTCAGAACATGAGCTTGGTTGTGACTTCCCACGATTGGCCCGCCGCGATGCGCTGCTGCGCAAACGTGCCGTCGGGCTCGACGCTGACGGGAACCAAGTGCGCCTTCTCACCGACGTTGCGCACGTTGAGCTGCAATCTCCAATTCACCCGGGACGTCAGCTTACGCTCGTAGCCGACCCACAGATCGAAGTGCTCGTCGATCGTGCCGTAGAGCGGCTTGGTGACGTCCATCATCCAGCTCCGGCCGCCGAGAGGATCGGTGACCTGGGTGACCCCGTAGCCAAGGATCGGCTTCGAAGCCCACCGAACGGCACCGCCCACGTTGAAGCCCTTGAGCGCGCCCCGGTTGAACGTGTAATTCGTGATCCCCTTGACCTGCCAATTCCGCAATTCCGGCTGGGCGGCGCCCGTCTGGGCCGCCTGCAGCTGGTAGGCGGACCAGATGTTCTGAACGAAGTAATCGTATTCCCTGCCGCCAGCCGAATTCGTACCACCCCAGAGAGGCATCTGGCCTAGCGCCAGGTTGAAGAAATCGTAACTTCTCTGGATGAAGGCGGAGTCCGCCGCTCCCAGCGCGGTCTGAACGGCATCCAGCTTCGAGGCATTGAACGTGATGTCCCAGTTGCTGATCGGCCGCACCGTGGCCTCAAGCTCCCAGCCCTTCGCCTCGATATCCTGGGTGATGATCGGGAACGAGCCGTTGACCTTGCCGCCGCCCGTGTTGGCGATGGTCCACGGGTACGGGAAGGTGGTCGGCTGGTTGTACACGTTCGCCCAATTTCCCGCCGTGACCGCGGCCACGTTGACTCCGAGGCCGTAGGCATCAAAGAAGGACTGCGGGAAATACGTCGCGAAATTATGCTGGAACGAGGTTACAGCCGCCCGTTCCGCGATGGTCTGGGCTGAGTTCAGGAACGCAGCGGACGAGAAGTCGCCGTAGGAGGTACCGGCCACGCCAGCGTTGTTCGCCCAGTTCCAGAACCAGGAGCTGCCGGTCGTGTCCTGGCCGGCAAGTCCGATGGCGTTGGAGGCAGCGTCGCCAGCGGCCCATGCCGGCAGGAGGTACAGGTAGTAGCCGTTGTTCCCGAGAGGATCCGCGGCACCCGAACTCACCGGAGCGTTCTGGTCGACCGTCTTGAAGTACGTGAGGCGCACGGTGGCATGGCCGTTGAGCGTATCCAGCTGCACGCCGAAATCGTCGGTATGGCCTTTTTCGCTGGGCAGCATGCTGGCATCGAACGCATAGCGTATCTTCGGCGTCTCGTTGTTGCCCCGGAAATAGTAGACGCTCAGGTCCGAGCCGTATGGGAGACTGCCGCGGATGGATTTCGGCAAGTGCACGGTCACGCCCCAGCTCGTCGAATTCGTGGAGATCGTGACGCCCCTGTCCGTGATCCCGTAGTTCATGCTGGCGACGTGGGTCCTGGGATCCAGCGGCGCATTGGCGGAAGCCTGGGTGATTTGGTCGCGCCTGACGCCGAACTCGGGGATGATGGTGTCGTTCCACAGGTGGCCCTGATACATGAACGCCGCCGACTTAAGAAGCTGCGTGGTCAAGTTGCCCGACGTATACAGATCGTTGATGTTGTCGTGCCAGTTGATCACGGTGGCCGGCACAGGAACCCAGCCTCTATAGTTCGCAGGATTGTCGGCGTTCGTCGAGGGGGTCGTCACATACGGGTTCGGGTTCGTCCACGCGGCGGTCGGATCCAGGGCGGAGGTGTACACGTTGCTAAAGACGCTCTGGGTGCCGCTGATCGGCACGATGCGGTTGGCAACGTTGCTGAGATTCAGCCCGGTACCCGATGAACTGACGAGGCTGGGCCCGAGGTAGGACACCCAGGAGATCCCGCGGTTGGACGAGATGATGCCGTCCGTGTCGCCCAGCAGGGCGCCAAAGGCAATATCCGTCGCATACGTATTCCATTGCCGGCTATCAATCTGGGTCCTGTATTGGCCCGCCAGGCCGGTGAAATTGTGGCGGCCGAAAATGTCCGCCATGAGCCCCTTGGGCATGATGTCTTCGGCCCGCAGCTCCCCGGTGACGGTCAACTGATAGTTGTCGTGAACATAGCGGGTGCTGTTGGCTCCCGAGCCCGTGTCGCTCGCAGCGAAGGGCCGGCCCACGTTCGGATTCCTGACAGCAATGCCGGAAAGCCACGAGGGATAGATCATGCTGTACGAATCCATGTCGACCGAGATGAAGGGTTCGGTGTATCCAAACATGGACACCGAGCCTTGCTCGAATGCCTGGTGATCGACGATTGCCTGCACCGCGATCCGGCCGTTGAGGAGGGTCTCCTCAACCGTGACGTTGAACGCATTCCAGTTCTGCCACTCCTGTTTGTTCGGGCCGTCGATCAGGCTGTTGTAGAAGTCGAAGATCGACGGATCCGCCAGCGACTTGTCGTTGTAAAAGACAGTTCCGGCCGCGGCCCCGGGGAACAAGGTGGGGTCCGAGGTGTTCACGGTCTTGGCGAAGTTGGAAAAGCCCGAGATATAAAGCGGTGCCGGCTGGACGAAGCCAGCGATGCCCAGGCCGTCGGTGACCCTTGCCGTCGTGGACCCGGTGTTGAAGGTTACCATGGACTGCAGCAGGGATCCGGTCGCCGCATCGTACCAAAACGCCGCGTTGGGGCCGGGCCAGATATAGTGATAGTCCTGGCCGTTGACCCACGGGTTCAGGGCCGGGGGCACATAGGCTGTCGTGCCGGTGTGTCTGAAGGAACCGACGCCGGTGAGCTCCTGACCCGTGTTGTAGATGAAGGGGTCGTACCCGGACTTATTCAGTCCACCTCCGGAAAAGTAGCCCGTGATGAAGTCCATCGGAGGCAGCTCGCGGGGGTTGTTGGACCGCACCCGCCCGCCCTCGACATTGAACAGGATCTTCATATGGCTGGACGAAGTGCTCAGGAACTTCGGATCGTAGCGGAGGGCGACATAGGCACGCTCCGCATGATTGAAGGCCGGATCCTGCTGATACTTGGTGTCATTATTCAACAGGTCGATCCGGGCGGCGAGCTCCCCTGGAATGAGCTCCATGTTATAGTCCAAAGCCTCGCGAGTGGAGCCGTAGCTGCCGATGCGAGCCTCGATCGTGCCCTCAGTCTTGAATATCGCCTCGTTGGTGGAATAGTTCGCGATGCCCGACGGGCTTCCGACGCCGAACAGGAAGGAGTTCGGGCCGCGGGAGATGTCGATGCGGCTGATATCGAAGGAATCCCACGGGATCTCGCTCGAGAAGTAGTTCCTCGTGTTGTCCATGGGGCTGAGCCCGCGGGACCGGTTGGCCGAACTCGGATTCAATAGCCGCCCGGCCTCGGCATTGCCGCTGACGCCGATGCCCCGGCCGGCGACGCCGGAAAAGTTTCCGTTCAGTCCCGCGACCTCGGTGTTGGTCGTGTAGAGGAAGAGATCCTGCGCGCTGGTGATGCCCGTATCATTCAAAAACGACTTGGTGATGACGGAAATCGCCGACGGCGTGTCCTTTAGACTAGTCTGAACGCGCGCACCGCCAAGCGTATCGACCGCCTGGTAGCCTTCATTCTGCGTCGTCACGGTGAACGGATCCATCCTGATCACTGCCTGTTCCGATTCCTCCGTGGATGCAGCGGCCGGCGCTGGTGCCGCCTGCGAGTAGACGCGCGAGACGCCGGTCAGAGCGAACAATGCGGAGGCGGCGAGAAGCGCCCGCTGCCGCACGAGATTCGACATCCTGATATTCATTGGGTTTGTTTGAGTTTGGGTTAGGATCCGAAGTCACGGTGCAGACTCGGAACTTAGGTCTGATCGCCCCTCCACCGGACAAGTGATAAAAAGGGCAAGCGCACAGAGAGGCATGCTCAAGGTGTACTCCGGGGGGGGGTAATCAATTACCATGCAGGTCCAAGGCGGGGGCACTTTCAATTCTGGGATTGCCCTTCGCTCACTTTTTTCACTGATTTAATGCATTAAATGAAGACACCGTCCAGGCGTCGTCCCGTGGACATTGCCCTCGCCAGCTACGAGAGCCTGATCCGGGACGGGCGAACCAACACCACGACCGTGCTGCCGACGGAAAAGGAGCTCGCGCACCGCTGGGGCGTGAGCCAGTCGGCGGTAAACCGCGCCGCGCTGCGTCTGATCGGGGCGGGCCAGCTCCGGAGGGCCGGCTACAAACTGATGCCGGCGGCCACCGATCGCGAGGCGGTCACGCTGGCCGGGACCCGGCTGGCCGTGCTGACGCATCGGATCGATCGATTCGCGGGCCTGCCGGAGGAGGCGTCCCGGCGGGGAGTTCAGATGGAGGAGCTGCTTTTTGTCGGCCGCGTTACATTGCGGCACAATCTCCGGCTGGTCGCACAAAAACGATTCGACGGCGTGATCTTCCTGCTCAGCGAGGGTGGCTGGGAGTGGGACGATGAGACTGCGGAATTCGACCACCTCAAGGTGCCCTATGTGGTCTGCGAGGAGGCGCCGCCTGGACACAATCTGGTCGCCGAGGACCTCCATGGCGCCACGTCCAGCCTGATCAGCCATCTTGCCAGCCTTGGGCACACCAACATCGTTTTTGTCGGCTCGCTGCGGCGGGCTCGTCGCTCGGCCGCCGTCCGCCGCGCTTTTGAGGAGACCTGCCTGCGCCTGCAGATGCAGGACTCCGTGTCGCAGGCCTGCGAGGTCAGTTCGAACACCCGCGAGGAGGTTCGCCTCATCCTGCGCAAGATTCGCGCCGAATATCCGGCGGCCACCGCCGCGGTCCTGTTCCACGCCGACCTGGTCGACAGCTTTCTCGCCGCGGCGAAACTCGAGGATATCAACATTCCCAAGGATCTGTCCGTGGTGTCGGTGGGCGACTCGGCTGCCGCCCGCAGCGGCACGCTGCCGATCACATGCACCGGATTCGAGCCCCGCACGATCGGCCACATGGCGTTGGATCTGATTTGCCAGAACATGTTGGAGGTCCGGCGCACCGGGCGCCTGCTGCCGCGGCAACGGCTGCGACTGGAGGCGGCGCTGCGCCTGCGCTCGTCGGTGGCCGCGCGGTCCCGCAACGGGGCGGCCAGCGCCGACCGCGAGTCGACGCCCGGCCAAAAGACGTCGCGGGACTGGCCCCAGGCGCGAAAACAGCGGCTGCGCGAGGCGGAGGAGAGCTGGCGGCAACCCCATCGTCTGGCCGCCGGCGCGCGGGCCGGCGCCCTGATTCCGGTCGATCTCAGCTCGCTCGTGACGCGGTCGCTCACCCATCAGAACGGCTGGCTCGGCAATCTGCCGCTGCTGCACTTTGGCGCCGGCCGAAAATCGATTCATGGCGTCACCTTTGACATCATCGACGAGCACGAAAATCGCGGCAAGGGCGCCATCGTATTGCGGTCGAACCGGGCCTCCACGACCACGGGACGGGCGCTTCCCTTGGAGGTCGCCGTCCCCATTCGCCGGCGGGTTCGGGCGATCTACTTCCTCCATGCCTGCGGCTACGCCAGTGTGCCGGCGCCTTTCGCCTGGTACGACTTTTACCTCACGGGCCGCCGCCCCATCTCCGTGCCCATCGTCGCCCGGGGCATGAGCGAGCTGCCGGTCACCGGCCCCCAGCCGAACATCCAGGATTGGTGGCCGGAATTTCGCCAATTCAACAGCGACGGGGTGCGCAATCTCGTCGTGACCAAGAATGGCGATCCGTTCGACTACGAGCGTTACCTCTACACGCTCGAATGGGAGAACCCGTTCTTCGAAGCCGAACTGACGACGCTTTACCTGCGCTCCAACCCGTCGATGGAGACGACACTCGCCGTGCTCGGCATCACCATGTTGTGCGACTAGGCGGACGGCACCGGCTTGGAGGCGACCGGCGCGCCGACCGAGGCGCGCCATACGAGCTCGGTGGGAAACACGATGGTCTCCTGATTCAACGGCGAGGAGTGGCTCTGCCGGTGATGCAGGCGCGACAGGAGCGCTTCCACGGCACGGCTTCCCATGGCATGCAACGGCTGGCGCACGGTGGTCAACTGCGGCACGGTCGTCCGGGCCGCCAGGGTATCGTCAAACCCCGCCAGCGAAATGTCCTCAGGCACGCGCAGTCCCACCTCGGCCAGGGCTTCCAGGCAACCGATCGCATTGCTGTCGTTGCCACAGAAGATCGCCTGCGGCAATGGCTTCCCGACGGAGTGTCCCAGCCACTTGCGCAGCGCGCGCCGACCTTCATCGACGGAATAGCCGCCGTCCAGGAGCAGGGATTCGTCGAAGGGAATGCGCGCCCCCGCCAATGCCCGGCGGTATCCTCGAATGCGGCGTTCGGCGCCGAGCAAACCGCGCGTCCCGGTTACGTGCAGAATCCGCCGATGCCCGCGCGCGATGAGATTGCGGACCAGCTCGAAGGCGCCGGTCTCCTCATCGCTCTCCAGGTTGACCGCGCCGGGCAAAGGCACGTTGGAATGCAGGGCCACGAAAGGAGTGTGATCGGGCAACGCCCCGATCGCCCCGGCTGACAGCACCGGCGCCACCAGGATCAAGCCGTCGATGCGGCCGTCGCACAAACCCGGCAACCGGGAGGCGTCGCTGTCCCAGTCGGAGAGCGCAAATACCGTGGTATTCTGGCGGTGCCGCGTGGCGGCTTCCAGGATGCCGTTGAAGATGCCCAGGAAATAGTGATTCAGCTCGCCGCCCAAATCCACCACCGTGGCCACGCCGATCGTATGCATGCGGCGTTCCGCCAGGGCGCGCGCCGCGGCGTTGGGCCGATACCGCAGGCGCGCCGCAGCCGCGAGAATCCGGGACCGCGTCTCGGGGGCGATGCGCGAGGAGGTCCGCGCCCCGTTGAGTACCACCGACGCCGCCATGGCCGAAACGCCGGCGGCACGGCCCACGTCGGCCAGGGTGGCCGCCCGACCGGGCCTCTTCTTGGGCGCTCGAGGCATGGGTCGCCTGGGGTTAGCCGGCCAAGGTGATTCGAACGACCCGCGCGTCCGGCTTCGGGGCGATCACCACTCCCAACGGATCCGTCCGGCTGCTGCCGTGCGCCACGGCAGCCACGTTTTTCACGCCCGCCAGCTGCAAACTCCACTCTCCCGTCGGGGCCGGTCCGTCCACACTCGCCTCCACCACGGCCCCCGTGCGCGTGACGGTCAGGCGGATCCCCTCGCCCCCGTCCGCCGTCGGGACGGAGCGCGCCGCGCGCACGCCATCTTCGAGCTCGTAGATTCGGAATGTCGTCCCCTTGGCAAAATCGTAGTCCGGGCGAAGGTCGACTGCTCCGACCGGCAGCAGGGTTCCCGGACGGACGAACAAGGGGAGGCTCATGAAGTCGTAGCTTCCCCGATGCCACCGAGGCCCCTCCCGCACCTCCCCGGTGACGAGATGCGTCCACCGTCCCGCGGGCAGGTAGAAGTCCACCCGGCCGTCCTCGGAGAAGACGGGCGCCACCAAAAGGGCGTCGCCCAGCATGTATTGGCGGTCGAGTGTGTCCGTCGCCGGGTCTTCTGGAAACTCCAGCAGCATGGCCCGCATCATCGGCAGGCCTTCCGCGTGCGCCACCACCGCCTGCCCAAACAAATACGGCATCAGCCGGCATTTGAGTTTGGTGAAATGGCGCAGCACGGCACACGCTTCCTCGTCATAATTCCACGGCACGCGATAGGAGGACGAGCCATGCAGGCGGCTGTGCGAAGAGAGAAGCCCGAAGGCGACCCAGCGCTTGTAGACCGCGGGCGGCGGCAGGCCCTCGAACCCGCCGATGTCATGGCTCCAGAAGCCGAAGCCGCACAGCCCGAGCGACAGGCCGCCGCGCAGGCTCGCGGCCATCGACTCGAAGGTCGAATGGCAATCGCCGCCCCAGTGCACGGGAAACCGCTGGCCGGATGTGTGCGTCGACCGGGCGAAGACCAGGGCGTCACCCCGGCCGCGCACCTCCTCGAGGACGGTGAAGACCGTTTCGTTGTAGCGGACGGCGTAGTGGTTGTGCATCCCCACCGGATCGGAGCCGTCGTGGTAGACCACGTCGGTCGGAATGCGCTCGCCGAAATCGGTCTTGAAACAGTCCACGCCCGATTCGAGCAGCCGGCGCAGGTGGCCCGCGTACCACGCGCAGGCCGCCGGATTCGTGAAGTCCACGATCGCCATGCCGGGCTGCCACTGGTCCGACTGCCACACGCCGCCGTCGGGCTTGCGGAGAAAGAAGCCCTCGCGCCGGCCGGTCTCGAAAAGCGGCGAGCGCTGGCCGACATAGGGGTTGATCCAGACGCAGATCTTCAGGCCGCGCTCCCGGAGCCGGCGCAGGAGGCCGGCCGGATCGGGAAAGGTGCGCGCATCCCATTCGAAGCTGCACCAGTCGAACTCCCGCATCCAGAAGCAGTCGAAGTGAAAGACGCGCAGCGGCAGGTCGCGCTCCTTCATCCCGTCGATGAAACGGGTGACCGTGGCCTCGTCGTAGTCGGTCGTGAACGACGTCGTCAGCCACAGCCCGAACGACCAGGCGGGCGGCAGCGCGGGCCGCCCCGTGAGGGCGGTGAGCCGGCGCAGGACATCCTTCGGCGTCGGCCCGGCGATGACGAAATACTCCAGGCTCTCGCCGGGCAGGCTGAACTGCACCCGGGTCACGTTCTCCGAGGCCACCTCGAAGGACACCGGCCCGGTTTCGTTGACCAGCACGCCGTAGCCGCGGTTCGTGAGGTAGAAGGGCACGGCCTTGTAGGCCTGGTCGCTGCCGGCGCCGCCGTCCTGATTCCAGGTCTCCACCGCCTGGCCGTCCTTGACGAAAGCGGTGAACCGCTCGCCCAGCCCGTAGACGCACTCGCCCGCGCCGAGAGCCAGCTGCTCGTGCACGAAGCTGCCGCGCCCCGGCCACTGGATGTAGCCCATCGCCCGTCCGTCACTCCGCGTGAGCACGCGACCGTCCGCCTGGAACGACAGCTCCCACCCCCCCGTGCGCCGCACGTGGGCCGACAGCCCGCCGCTGCGCAGCACCGCCTCGTCGGCACCGTTTTCGATGGATACCGGAGGCGGTGGCTGCGCCTGCAGCGGCACACGCGGCCCCCGGGCCGGCGCGCCCGCAAAATGTTCGATGCGCACCCGCACCACGTCCGGCAGCGGCGAACTCAGCCGGATCGTAAACAGCGGCCCCTGCAGGGTGTCCCAACGGTGGCGGATCGGCCGGGCCGGCGCATGCACGACCAGCGTGTCGCCCTCGACCGTGCAGTCGCGGGCCTCGGCGGGATGATGGGCCTGCACGCCTGGCTGCAGCAGCCAGTTGCCGTCCGTAAATTTCATTCGGGGTAGGGCCGGGGGGTAGCCGGAGTTGACGCTGAATTAAGCGAGAAATGTGCTTTAACGTTAAATCGGCCTCGCATCGCAAGCCTTTTCTCCGCGGGCCGGCGAAAATCGGGCCAGCGCCTACCCGCGCCAGGCGCGCGCGGTGATTTAACCTTAAATTTGACATCCGATTGCGGGGCCGTGAGCCTCCGTGGCCGCCACCTGCGCCCGGTCAACATCCCACCCCTGCCAACCGACCGATGTTTTACGGCCCCTTCGAAGACGCCGCGCGGAGAACCGCCACCCCGCGTACGCCAGCCGGCCCCGGTGCCGCGGCCGGATCCGGCGCCAGCGGTCGTCGCGGATGTCGCCTGAGCGCGTTCCGGCGTCCTTCTTCATCCCCGGCTTGCCCATGAAAACCAGCGCATTCCTCCGGACGGCGGCCGTCGCCTTTGCCGCCGGCCTGGCCGCCTGCCAGCACGAAGCAGTGACCGCCCGCCCACCGTGGACCTCAGCCGACAAGTGGGCTGAGTTTGCCTCGGCCGGATACGTCGTGACCAACGACATCTGGGGAGATAAGCCCGGCCCGCAGACGATCTGGGCCCGTTCCGCCACCCAATGGGGCGTGCACGCGGATCATCCGGAGACCCCCGGCATCAAGGCCTATCCCCACGTCGGCCGGACGGTGAATCAGCGCCTCAGCGCGCTGTCGCAGGTCACCAGCCGCCTCGCCTGCACCGTCCCCGCCGCCGGCAGCTACAACTCTGCCTACGACATCTGGTGCGAGCAGCACGCCTACGAAATCATGCTCTGGATGAACTGGCGCGGCAAGATGGGTCCGATCGCGCGGTCCTGGAACGCGAAGGGCGAGCCGGCAGTGGAGCGGGTGGACGTGACCGTCGGCGGCCACACGTGGGACGTCTACAAGGGCTCCAACGGCCAGAACGTCGTCATCACGTTCCTGTGCAAGCCGCCCGTCACGGCGGGTTCGGTCGACATCAAGGCCATCCTCGACTGGATCCGCCAGCAGGGCTGGTTCGCCCGTCCCGAACACGGCGACGTGACGCTCGACGAGGTGCAGTTTGGCTGGGAGATCGCCTCGTCGGCCGGCGGCCTCGATTTCGCCGTGACCGATTTCGCCGTCGACGCGCGGTGACGCGAATGCGCCCCGCTTGACGCCCGCCACCCCCGCGATCGCATCGGCCTTGTTGGATGAACCCTCTTCGCGTCATCCTCCCGGCGCTTGGCCGATCCGCCTGATCCCGCGTTCCATCCCCTACCCGCCCGCGCCCCTGCCATGAAGAAGCCGACTGCCCTCCGCCTGGTTCCGATCGTCCTGCTGGCGACCTCCCTCCTGGGAGCCCCCGGAGTTCCCGAGAAACTCGCAGACGGCATCGTCGTCCCGATCGGCGATGCGCTGCTCAAGATCGAGGTCCGCGCGGACAACATCGTGCGGGTGGCCTGCGCCCGGGACCGGGCGTTCTTCTCGCATCCGAGCCTCGCCGTCACGGCGGCGCGCGGCCCCGTCCCGGCCTGGAACCTGACCACCGATGCCGGCGCGGCGATGCTGACCACGGCGCGACTCAAGGTGCGCGTCGATCTCGCGACCGGTGCGGTCGCCTTCTTCGACTCCGCCGGACGGACGATCGTTGCCGAGAGGCCGGGCGGCCGGGAGATCACCGCCGCAACGGTGCAGGGCGCGCAGACGAATCACGTGCGTCAGGCATGGCAGCCCGCCCCCGGCGAGGCCCTCTACGGACTCGGGGAGAACCAGCTGGGGCTGTTCGACCTCAAGGGGTACGATCTTGATCTCTGGCAGCATAACGGAACGGCGGCCATCCCGTTCCTGGTGTCCAGCCGCGGATACGGCGTCTTCTGGGACAATCCCTCGTACACGCGCTTTGGCGATCTGCGCCCCTTCGAGGCGATTCCGGCGGCGCAACTGCTCGACGCCGGGGGCCGGCCCGGCGGCCTCACAGGCACCTACTACGCCGACGCCGGCTTCGGCCAGCCGGCCGCGCACCAGGTCGACCCGCGCGTCGACATCAAGCCGTCCGGCGCGAACCCCATTCCCAACACCGCCATTCAGCCCGGGCTGCCGCCGTCGGGCGACATCAGCGTGCGCTGGGAGGGCAGCGTCGTGCCGGAGGCGACCGGTGATTACCAGTTTCAGGCCTATTCCAACGGCGGCATCAAGCTCTGGGTCGGCGGCAGGCTCGTCGCCGACCACTGGCGGCAGGACTGGCTGCCGTGGTATGACCTTGCGCGGGTGCGGCTGGAAGCCGGGCGGCACTACGCGCTGCGCCTCGACTGGGTCCCAGCCGGCAGCCCGCCCGTCGTGCAGCTGCGGTGGAAGACGCCGGCGGCGGACGCCGCGACCTCGCTCTGGTCCGAGGTCGGCGACGGAGTCGACTATTACCTGGTCTACGGTCCGGACCTCGACCGCGTGGTCGCCGGCTACCGCGCCCTCACCGGCCGGGCGCCGATGATGCCGCGCTGGACGTTCGGATTGTGGCAGAGCCGGCAGCGCTACCGCACGCAGCAGCTGCTGCTGGACGTGGTCAAGGGTTTCCGCGACCGCGGCATCCCCTTCGACAACATCGTGCAGGACTGGTTCTACTGGAAGCGCGACGCGTGGGGCTCGCACGAGTTCGACCCGGCGCGCTTCCCGGACCCGGAGGGAATGATCCGCACGATCCACGACCGGGACCACGCGCGGCTGATGATCTCCGTCTGGCCGAAGTTCTATCCCGGCACCGCGAACTTCGAGGAGATGCGGGCCCGCGGCTTCCTCTACGAGCGCAACCTGCAGGAGAAGATCCAGGATTGGATCGGATTCCCCTACACGTTCTATGACGCCTTCAATCCCGAGGCGCGGAAGCTGTTCTGGGCGCAGATCGACCGCACGCTGTTCCCGAAGGGCGTCGACGCCTGGTGGCTGGACGCGACCGAGCCGGACCTCACCCGAAGTCCGGCGCTCGACGCGCAGCGCAGCTACATGAACCCCACAGCGCTTGGGCCGGGCTCGCGCGTGCTCAACGCCTATCCGCTGCTGAACAGCGAGGCGGTTTACGACGGCCAGCGTGCGGCGGCGCCGGACCAGCGCGTCTTCATCCTCACGCGCTCCGCCTACGCCGGGCAGCAGCGCACCGCCGCCGCCGTGTGGTCCGGCGACACGAGTTCCACCTGGACGGCCCTGGCGAAACAGATACCGGCCGGCCTGGGTTTCAGCCTTTCCGGCGTCCCCTATTGGACCATGGACGTCGGCGGATTCGCCGTTCCCCGCCGTTTCGCGCCGGTGCGGAGCTTTGGCCCGGACGGCGATCCCATCTACGGGCAGCCCGCCGCGGCGGATGCCGAGGACTGGCGCGAGCTGAACACACGCTGGTTCGAATTCGGGACCTTCGTGCCCCTGCTGCGCCCGCACGGCGAGTATCCCTATCGCGAAATGTGGGAGTTCGGCGGCGAATCGAGCCCGGCCTATCGGGCGCAGCTCAAGTTTGACCGGCTGCGCTACCGCCTGCTGCCCTATGTCTACTCGCTGGCCGGGGCGGTCACGCACGCGAACTACACCATCATGCGCCCGCTCGTCATGGATTTCCCAGGCGACGCCCAGGCCCGGGAAACCAGCGACGAATACCTGTTCGGGCCGGCACTGCTGGTGAGCCCAGTGACGGCGGCCGGCGCGCGGAGCCGGCCGGTCTACCTTCCGCCGGGGGAATGGTATGACTTCTGGACCGGAGCCGCGGCGACCGGCGGCAAGACGATCGCGGCGCCGGCGCCCTACGACGCGATCCCGGTGCACGTCCGCGCCGGGGCGATCCTGCCCTTCGGTCCCGAGGTGCAGTACACCGGCGAGAAGCCGGCCGACCCGATAACCCTGTGGGTCTACGGCGGCGCGGATGGCGCCTTCACGCTCTACGAGGACGACGGGCTCACCTACGGGTACGAGCGCGGCGCATTCACGCGCATTCCGCTGCGCTGGGACGACGCCACCGGCACGCTGACCATCGGCCCGCGCGAGGGCTCGTATCCCGGAATGCTGGCGGCTCGCACCTTCCAGGTCGTGCTCGTGGTTGGGTCGAAACCCGTCCGCTTCACTTTCACTCCGACCGTGGACAGCACCGTCCGCTACACCGGCGAGGCCGTTTCGGTCCGCCTGCGATAGGCCTCCTTCGCGCGTCGTCCGCGCACGGCGAATCCACGTCTCTTGGGTTCTCCGGCAACCGTGGGCTACTCCGCAAAGCATGCGGTCTGCAGTTTTTCCAGTACCGGCGCCGGACCCGACTTCCGGCGCCACTCTGGGCTCTGGCTTCGACAAGCGTGGTCGGTCTTTCGATCATTTGCGCACCTGGGTCTGATCAAGACGCAATACCCTCATGAGTTCCTGCCAGGCGACTGTAGCTCCGGAGCGGACCGGATTCCGTGGTGGGCTAGTCGTGGAGGCCGATCCGAATTACGACCTGACCCGCCCTCAAGTCTCAGCTTTCGTGAAGTGCTTTCGCTCGCCTAACGAAGAGGCTGTGTCATGATCGTTGGCTGCTACTCCTGTGCGCCGATATTTGTTTCTCCTGGTATTGCTGGTCATCACTTGCCGAGGCGCTCAACAGCGTGAAGCGCCGCCCGGCTATCACGCCCAGCGTTTCGGCCCGTGGGGCGGCGAAATGT
>CAZKDK010000045.1:0-16331 GCA_964551145.1 uncultured Opitutaceae bacterium
GGCGACGACCGCGCAGGCCACGCCGGCGACGTGGGCCAGGGTCACGACCCGGACGCCGGGTTCGAACCGCGCCAGCAGGGGCTCCGCGGAGACCGCCTCCAGCACGATCTTGAGCGCCACCAGAGCCAGCACCGCCGGCCAGAACCAGCCGGGCGCCCGGACATCCCGCCGCCATTGCACGAGCGCCAGCAGCACCAGCAGTCCCGTTGCGAGGCCCGACAGCCCGGCATAGCGGGTCAGCGCCGGCTCGCAGACAAACAGCGCGGCCGAGATCGCGGGCGGGGCCAGCAGGCAGAACCGGCGCGCGAGACCGGGCCGGATCGATTCGAGCCACATCCCGGCCGGCAGGAACACCGCCAGGTCCCAGAACAGGTGGCCGGCGTTGTAGTGGACCAGGTGGCCCGTCCACAGCCGCCACACCCCGCCGGCCGCGATGTCCGCCCGCTCGTAGATGCACGACCGCGCCAGGCCCGGCCAGGCAAAGGCGACTCCGGCGGCCCCGGCGATGACCACCGTGACCCACGACCGGGCCGCCGCCCCGGCTAGCTTCTTCGCGACATCCACCGGGCCGCTCCGAGGAGGACGAGGGCGCCCACGAACCAGGCTCCGATCGCACCGCCCCCTCCTCCGCTGCTGCTGGGTTTGGTCAGGTCGATCGAGAGCGACGCGAAGTCGCTGCTGGCGGTGCCGGCCACATTCGTCGCGGAGGCCGAGTAGAAGCCGGCATCGGTCCCCGCGACCGACGTGATCGTGTAGCTGGCGCTGGTGGCCCCGCTGATGATCGAGCCGTTCTTGCGCCATTGCAGGGTCGGCGTCGGCGTTCCGCTGACCGCGACGGTGAAGGTCACCGGGGCGCCGACCCCGACCGTCTGGCTCACGGGCTGCGTCGTGAAGGCGGGGGCGACGTCGGCCGAGCCGGCGACGCCGATCGTGGTGACCCGGCCGGCGGCGATCTTGCGGATGGCGGCGTTGCCGGTATCCGCCACGAAGAGGTTGCCGCTCGCGTCCACCACGAGGCCGCGCGGCTGGTTGAAGAGGGCGCTGGTCGCGGCGCCATCGGCGAAGCCCGCGATTCCGGCCACGCCCGCCACGGTCGTCACCGCGCCGGCCGGCGTGATGCGCCGGATCGTCGCGTTGGCCGTGTCGGCCACGTACACGTTGCCGCTGCCGTCCACCGCCACGCCCAGCGGCTGGTTGAAGAGGGCGTTCGCCCCGGTGCCGTCGTTGCTGCCGCTGATGCCCGCCGAGCCCGCCAGGGTGCTGACGACCCCGGCCGCGGTGATCTTGCGGATCGTGTCGTTGTAGGCGTCCGCCACGTAGACGGTGCCCGAGGCGTCCACGGCCACGCCCGCCGGGTGGTTGAAGCTCGCGGCGCCGCCCGAACCGTCGGCCTCGCCGCGGACGCCGGGCGAGCCCGCCAGCGTCGTCACCACGCCCGCCGGCGTGATCTTGCGGATGGTCTGGTTGAACGCGTCCGCCACATAGATATTGCCCGAGCCGTCCACGGCCACGCCGGCCGGCGAGGCGAACGAGGCGGCCGTGCCGGCGCCGTCCTGGTTGCCGCGGGTGCCCGGAGATCCCGCCAGCGTGCTCGTCGTGCCGTCGGCCGCGATCTTGCGGATGGTGGCGTTGCCGGTGTCCGCCACATACACGTTGCCCGCGCCGTCCAGGGCGCTGCCGCCCGGCTGGTTGAACAGGGCGACGATGCCGGCCCCGTCGTGGTAGCCGGCGGACCCGGCCGAACCGGCGAGCTGGGAGGACACGCCGGTCGGGGCGATCTTCTGGATCGTGTTGTAGGAGGCGTCGGTGACGTAGACGTTGCCGGCGGAGTCGACCGCGACCCCCGTCGGATAGAGGAAGAGCGCCGTGCCGCCCGCGCTGCCCAGGTTGATCTCGGTCGTGTGGCCGGCATTCGCGCCGCTGTTCGGGTTGGCCGGGGCGCCGGTGCCGCCCGAGCCGGGCGCCGCGGGCACGCCCTTGCGGATGGTGTTGTTGCCGTTATCCGCCACGTAGATGTTGCCCGCGGAGTCCGCCGCGACGCTGGTCACCCCGTTGAAAAGGGCGTTGCTGCCGGTGCCGTCGAGGCTTCCGACTATGCCCGGAACACCGCCCAGGGTCGTCACGACCCCCGCCGGTGTGACCTTGCGGACCACGTTGTTGCCGGTGTCGGCCACGTAGACATTGCCGCTCCCGTCAACCGACAGGTGCTCCGGTTGGATGAACAGGGCCCCGGAGCCCGTGCCGTCCGTGTCGCCCAGGGCGCCCGGCGCCCCCGCCAGCGTGGTCACCACGCCGGCCGGAGTGATCTTGCGGATGGTCGAGTTTCCCGTGTCGGCCACATAGAGGTTGCCCGCGCTGTCCAGCGCCAGCCCCATCGGATTGGAAAACCGCGCGGCCGTGCCCGTGCCGTCCGTGCTGCCCGCGGTGCCCGCGGTGCCCGCCAGCGTGGTCACCACGCCGGCTGAAGTGATCTTGCGGATGATCGAGTTTCCCGTGTCGGCCACATAGAGGTTGCCCGCGCTGTCGACCACGACCGAATCGGGCTGGTTGAAGAGGGCGGCCGCGCCCGTGCCGTCCACGCTTCCCGTCGTGCCGGAGGTTCCGGCCACCACCGAAACCACGCTCGCCGGGGTGATCTTCTGGATCGTGGCGGTGTTGGTATCCGCCACGTAGAGGTTGCCCGCCGCGTCCACCGCAATGCCGTTCGGATGGACGAAGACCACCGGGCTCGCCGAACCGCTGACCGTTCCGTCGGAAGCGATCTTGCGGATGAGGCCGTTGCCGGCGTCGTCGACGTAAAGGGTGCCCGCCGCATCGAGCGCCAGGTCGAAGGGACCGTTGAACCGCGCGGTCGCGCCCGGGCCGTTGGTCGAGCCGATGCTCCCGGCCGGCCCGGAGCCGGCGAGCGTGGTCACGACCAGTGCCGGGGTGACCCTGCGGATCGCGTTGTTGCCCGTGTCCGCCACGGTGAGCGTGCCGGAGGCATCGATCGCCAGGCCCCGCGGCAGGTTGAACGAGGCCGCGGCGCCGGTGGCGTTCACCATGCCGCGGACCGTCGCGGTGCCCACCAGGGTGCTGACCACGCCGCCCGGTGAGATCATGCGGATGACGCTGTTGCTGGTGTCGCACACGAGGACGTTGCCCGAGCCGTCCACCACGACGCCGATCGGCTCGCTGAACCGGGCGATGTTGGTGTACCCGTCGCGGAACTGGACGGACAAGTCCACGGCCGAGCCGCCGAAATTCGTGACCACGCCGTCGGCGGAGATCTTCCGGATGCAGTTGTTGCCCGTGTCCGCCACATAGACCACGCCCTGGTGGTCGACCGCGATCCCGCCGGGCGAGTTGAACCGGGCCGTGACCACGGACCCGTTGGCAAAGCCCTGGTTGCCGATCGAGCCGGCCAGCGTGGTCACCGTGCCGCTCGGGGTGACCTTCCGGATCAGGTTGTTGCCGATATCGGCCACGATGACGTTGCCGGAGCTGTCGACGGCCACGCCGATCGGCGAGGTGAACCGCGCAAAACCGCCGACGCCGTCCGTCTCGCCCGTCAGGCCCGCCGTCCCGGCCAGGGTCGTGACGGCCGCCGCGGAGGTGACCTTCCGGATGGTGTGGTTGCCCGTGTCCGCCACATAGAGGTTGCCGCTGCCGTCGATCGTCAGGCCGTTCGGGTTGGAAAACGACGCGGCGGTGCCCGTGCCATCCGCGCTGCCCGCCACGGCCGGAGCCCCGGCGAAGGTGGTGACCACGCCCGCCGGGGTGATCTTCCGGATGGTTGCATTGCTCGTGTCCGCCACAAAAAGATTGCCGGAACCGTCCACCACGATGCCCTCCGGATAGCCGAACAACGCCGCCGTGCCCGTGCCATCCGTCGCGCCGACCTGGCCCGCCGTCCCGGCCACGGTCGTGACCACGCCGCCGGCGGTGACCTTGCGAACGAGCTGATTGTAGCTGTCGGCCACGTACACGTTGCCGCTGCCGTCGACCGCCAACGCGAGCGGCGTATTGAAACTGGCGCCGGTGCCGGTGCCGTTGGTGCTGCCGGAGGTTCCGGGCGAACCCGCCAGCGTCGTGACCACCCCCGCCGGCGTGACCTTGCGGATCGCGTGGTTGCCGCTGTCGGCGACGTACAGGTTGCCGCTGCTGTCCACCGCCAGCCCGGCCGGCAGGCTGAACCGTGCCGCCGATCCCGTGCCGTCCGCGGTCCCGCCCTCGCCGGGCGAGCCGGCCAGCGTCGTCACCACCCCCGCCGGCGTGATCTTGCGGATCGTGTCGTTGAAGTAATCCGCGACGTAGGTGTTGCCGGAGCCGTCAATCGCCACGTTGTGCGGGCCGTTGAAATTCGCGCCGGTGCCGGTGCCGTCCACGCTGCCCTTGTTCGCCAGGATGCCGGTGCTCGCGAAGGTCGTGACGACGCCGGCCGGGGTGACCTTGCGGATGATGTTGTTGCCGCTGTCCGAGACTAGAAGGTTGCCCAGATCGTCAACCGTCACTCCGATCGGGATGTAGAAGCGGGCGGCCGCGCCGGTGCCGTCGGTGTAGCCCCGGACCCCGGGCGAGCCCGCCAGCGTGGACACCGTGCCGCCCGGGGTGATCTTGCGGATCGTGTAGTTCCCCGTGTCCGACACGTAGACGTTGCCGGCGGCATCCACCGCGATGCCGGACGGCAGGAAGAACCGCGCCTGGCTGCCGGTCCCGTCGGCGCTGCCGGTCTCCCCGGGCGAACCGGCGAAGGTCGTCACGTCGCCCGACGGCGTGATCTTCCGGATCGTGTTGTTGTAGCTGTCGGCCACATACGTGTTGCCCGCGCTGTCCACCGCCACCGCGGCGGGCTGGTCGAAATGCGCGCTCGCGCCCGCCCCGTCGTTGGCCCCGATGCTCGGCGAGCCGGCGATCGTGGTGAAGGTGTATGGGGTGTACGTCGATTGCCCGCTGGCCAGCGCCGGCCAGAGAACGGCCGCCGAAAGGAGGGCGATGGACCAAATCGGACCCCGGCGGATTGCGACATGGGTCCGGGGACACAGCATGCTGGTTTTCATCGAATTAAGGCAAAGAAAGCATCTGACCGCACGGGGACAGGATTGTGACGTGTTTTCGGGCCGTTTGTTTCATCTTCTGCGCTTCGGTGCCGGCGGGTCCAGCTTGCTTTAACGGCGATGGGAGAGGTGTAAAGGGCAGAAACGGGCATTCCGGTCGAAATCGTGGGCGGCCCGGACCGCGGGGGACCATTGATTCTGCCGGCGGGCCGCCGCCCTGCAATAGCAGTCTCCGCCCCGGTTGGGAGCCGGCGCGGGCCCGGCCCGGGCCGCCGCCGGTGCCGGCCGGCCGGGGAAAATGCAGGTTGACAAAGCCGACCCGGGAAACAGCCTCTCCCCCCTCCCGCCAATGCCCGATCCAAGCCCAACCGAACCCAAGCCGCGCAGCCTCACGCCGGCGGAGATCCCCTTTACCAGTCCGCACCTGCTGAACCGCTGCGTGACCGACACCGGCAAGATTCTGCCGCGGAAGTACACCGGCCTCACCTCGAAGCACCAGCGGGCCGTGACCAAGACCCTCAAGCGCGCCCGCGCCATGCTGCTCGCGAAGTGAGGCGCCGGCCCGGTCCGGGCCGCCGTTTGCGCCGGAGCTTCCGCTCCGGCGCTTTTTTGTGCCCGGACGCCTCCCCGCGCCCGCCTCGATAAAAATCTGTACCCGGGCCCGGTTTTGGTCCGTGTTGATGCCTTTCGCCAACCGCATCCGACCATGCCCGCCCGGATCCATCGAGGCACCCCGGAGAACCTCCGCCGACTGGCCCGGGTGCTGCGGCGCGGCGGACTGGTGGCCGTGCCGACCGAGACCGTCTACGGCCTCGCCGCCAACGCGCTCGATGCCCGCGCCTGCCGCCGGATCTTCCGCGCGAAACGCCGGCCCGCCAACGATCCGCTGATCGTCCACGTCGCCGACCTCGCGACGCTCAAGCTCATCGCCCGGCCCAACGACGCGGCCGTCCGGCTCGCCCGCCGGTTCTGGCCGGGGCCGTTGACGCTGGTGCTCGCACGCACGCCCGCGGTGCCCGCCGTCGTGACCGCCGGGCTGCCCAGCGTGGCGGTGCGCATGCCGTCGCATCCCCTCCTGCGCCGGCTGCTCCGGATCTGCGGACTCCCTCTGGCCGCCCCGAGCGCCAATCCGTTCGGCTACGTCAGCCCGACCACGGCGGCCCACGTGCGGGAGGGGCTGGGAAGCGCCATCGGGCATATCCTCGACGGCGGCCCGTGCCGGCACGGACTGGAATCCACGATCGTGGACATTCGCGATCCGCGGCGTCCGGTGCTCCTGCGGCCGGGCGTGATCACCGCGGCGCAGATCTCCCGGGTGCTCGGGGTGCGGGTGCGTGCGGCACCCCGGAACCCGGCCGCCCGCGTCCCCGTGATCGCACCCGGCATGCTCGCCCGGCACTACAGCCCGAGCTGCCGCCTCGTGACCCACCGGCGGATCACGGCGGCCCAGGTCGCCGCCGCGCCGGCCGACGAGGCCTGGGTCTGTTTCCGGCGGCCGTCGTGGGCCGCCCCGCGCGGCAACGTCTGCTGGCTCAGCGCCACCGGCGATGTCCGCGAGGCGGGCCGGCGGCTG
This sequence comes from uncultured Opitutaceae bacterium, assembly GCA_964551145.1. GTDB lineage: Bacteria > Verrucomicrobiota > Verrucomicrobiia > Opitutales > Opitutaceae > Fen-1467. Next base: position 6,610 of record CAZKDK010000045.1, read on the forward strand.
TTCGCGGTGCTGCGCCGCCTCGATCGCGGCGCCTGGCGGAAAATCCACGCCGAGCAGGCGCCTGCCGCGGGATCCGGCGCGGCCATCAACGACCGGCTCCGCCGCGCGGCGGGCCGCGGCTGACGCGCCCTCAGGCCGCCGGCGACCGGGCCGCGTTCCGGCTGGGCACCCGCACGATCTGCATGCCCGCGGCGCGCGCACCGGCAAAGCCGGGCTCGGCGTCCTCGAAGACCAGGCAGCTCCCGGGCGGCACTCCCATGCGCCGCGCCGCCTCGATGAACATGTCCGGCGCCGGCTTGCCGCGCCCCGGCGGCACGTCCGCCGGCGTGACCACGATCGGAAACAACCGGTCCAGTCCGGTGAGGCGGAGCGTCGCCTGCGCCACCTCGGGCATGCCGCCGGTCACGACGGCGACCGGATGCGTCCGGGCCACCCGCCGCGCGAAGTCCACGACCGGGGTGAGGAGCTTCGCCTCGCGCAGCCGCTCCAGATAGATGCGCTCCTTCAGGTGCTCGACCGCGGCGGCGTCGAGCGGCACGCCGTAGTGCTCGCCGATCCGCCGGGCGACGAGGAGGGTCGGCACGCCTCCGAGCGAGTAGAAATAGTCCTCGTCGAGATCGCGGTCGAGCCCGCTGCGCCGGAGCGCCTCGCGCCAGGCGATGAAATGCAGCGGCATCGTGTCGACGAGCGTGCCGTCGAGGTCGAACAGGTAGCCTGCGAACTCTCCCGCGGGAATGACCAGCTTCATGAAGCCGCGCAACAGAGCAAACCCCGCCGCGGCTGGCAATCGAATCCGGCGGCCGCCCTCACCCGGCCCGCCCGGACGATCGCGCCGGCGCCGGTTGACCCGGTGCGCGGAAGAACGCGCCGCGCCAGCGCAGCGCCACGGTGACGAGGCCGATCAGCGCGGGCACCTCGACCAGCGGGCCGACCACCGCCGCGAACGCCGCGCCGGAATGAATGCCAAACACGCCCACCGCCACGGCGATCGCCAGCTCGAAGTTGTTGCCCGCCGCCGTGAAGGCCAGCGTCGCCGTCCGGGGGTAGTCCGTCCCGGCGCGCGCGCTCATCCAGAACGTCACCCCGAACATGATCGCGAAGTACACGAGCAGCGGCAGCGCCACCCGCCCGACGTCGAGCGGGATGCGCAGCACGGTGTCGCCCTTCAGGCTGAACATCACGAAGATCGTGAAAAGCAGCGCCGTCAGGGTCAGCGGGCTGATCAGCGGCAGGAACCTGCCGTCGTACCACGCGATGCCCGCGGGGCCGCGGCGGAGGACGGTCCGGCCGAGCCAGCCGGCCAGGAACGGGATCCCCAGGTAGATGAACACGCTCTTCGCGATCGCGGCGATCGTGATGCTGGAGAGGTCGAGCGACCCCAGCTGGACGCCGATCGCCGGCGGCAGGACTTTCAGGAAGAACCAGGCCAGCGGGGCGTAGCAGAACACCTGGAACAGGGCGTTGAAGGCCACGAGCCCGGCGCAATACTCGCGGCTGCCCTGCGCCAGGTCGTTCCACACGATCACCATCGCGATGCACCGCGCGAGGCCGATCAGCACCAGTCCCGCGAAGTAGTCCGGGTGCCCGCGCAGGAAGACCACCGCCAGCACGAACATCAGCACGGGACCGACCAGCCAGTTCTGCACCAGCGAAAGGGCCAGCACGCGCCGGTCCCGGAACACGTCGCCGAGTTCCTCGTAGTGCACCTTCGCCAGCGGCGGGTACATCATCAGGATGAGGCCGACCGCGATCGGGATCGAGGTCGTGCCCACGCTCCAGGCGGTGAGCGCCGCCGGGATCGCCGGCAGCCAGCGGCCCGCCAGCAGCCCCGCCGCCATCGCCAGGAAGATCCACAGCGTCAGGTAGCGGTCCAGAAACGAGAGCCGGCCCAGCAGCGGGTGGCGTTCGGAGGTCATGGCGCCGGGCTCTCCAGCGGCGCCGGCCGGCCCCGCCCGGCGATTGCGTCCATATCCGCGGCGCGAAACGCGGCCAGCTGTTCGTCGGAGAACGCGCAGAACAGCTCGACCCGGCGCGCGATCTCCGAGGCCACCGTGACGAACGCCCGGACCCTCGCCTCCTCCGGGCCCCCGACCGCCGCCGGGTCCGGCGACCCCCAGTGCCCGACCACCGGCTGGCCCGGCCAGATCGGGCAGGACTCGCGGGCGCGGTCGCACACCGTGATCACGAAATCGAACTTCACCTCCCTGAACTCGTCCCAGGATTTCGACCGGGCGCCGCTCGCATCGAGGCCGTAGCGCTCGGCGAGCACGCGCACCGCGAGCGGATGCACGCGGCCCGTGGGGTGCGCGCCCGCGCTGACCACCTCGAACCGGCCCCGGCCCCGGGCGCGCAGCAGGTACTCGCCGACGATCGACCGGGCGGAGTTGCCCGTGCACAGGATCAACACCTTGAAGGGAGGACGGGGATTCATGGGGAGATCGCGCGGACGCGCCGGACCCGGCCCGCCGCCGGCCGCGAGCAGCAGCCCGCCCCCGGACGGGGCACGGCCGGCGCGAGGCGGTCCAGCCGGGCGATGTCCCTGCGGAACACCGGCCGTTCGGCCGCGCAGTCCTGCAGACAGGCGAGATTGGCCGCCAGCTCGCGCGGGCGGGATGCCGGCAGCGCATAGACCATCCAGTTGCCCTCGCGCCGGACTTCCGCCAGCCCGCGCCGCCTCAGGTAGCCGAGGTGCTTGGAGATCTTCGCCTGCGGCTCGCGCAGCGCCGCCTGGAAATGGCAGACGCACAGCGGCCCGCGCAGCAGCAGGTTCAGGATGCGCAGGCGCGTGCGGTCGCAGAAGCATTCGTAGATGCCGATCACGTCCACGGCTGACAGCGAATACCGCAATCTATATTCCGCAAGCGGAATATTGCCGCGACCGCGCGGCGCCGGCCCGGCGCCCCAACCCTACTCGCAGCACAGCAGCTTGCGCCGCTCCCAGCCGATCACCTGCCCCAGCCGGTCGAACTCGAACCGGCAGCACGCCTGCAGCGCCGCCCGCAGCATTTTCCGGCCGCGCCGCACCCGCGATTTCACCGCCGTGAGCGACAGGTTCATCCGCAGCGCGATCTTCGCCAAAGGCAGGCCCTCCAGCTCCGCCAGCCGCACCGGCTCGCGGTAGGCCTCCGGCAGTTCGTCCAGGAACCGGGGCAGCGAGGCCGCCATGGCCGCGCGCATCGCCGCGATCTCGTCGCGGCTCTCGGCCGCCAGCGCCGGCGGCAGTTCCTCGGTGGGCCGGCGCCGGCGGTAGTGGTCGACGAGCGTGGTCCGCGCCACCCGGTAGAGCCAGGCCTCCAGCCGGGTGTCGTCGCGCAGCGTCGCGCGCGAGCGGTAGACCTTGAGCAGGGTCTCCTGGGTCAGATCGTCGGCCGTGGCGTCGTCGCGCACGCGCCGCCGCAGGAACGCCCGCAGCCGCGGCGCCATCTCCAGCACGTTCGCGTCGAAGGCCGGCGCGGTCATGACCCCGGCGGGCCCGCCGCCGCCCGCGTCATGCACACTGCGCTCGCCGGGCACAGGCTTTGGAATTCCCGGCTGCCGGCGATGGCAGCCGGCACGGCCGCGCGCGCGATTTTCGCGAAGCCCCGCCGGGCGAAAAAGGCCTCGGCGGTGGTCGTGAGCAGGTAGAGCCGCTCCACCCCCTCGCGCCGCGCCTGCGCGGCCAGACGCCGCACCAGCGCATCGCCCAGCCCGGCGCCGCGCCGCTCCGGCGCCACGACCAGCGACCGCAGCAGTCCGTCGCGGCCATGGAGTTCAAAGCCCACCGCGCCGATCACCGCCCCCTCCTGCCGCGCGACCAGAAAATGCGCCAGATGGTCGGCGAAATCCCCGGCGGGCAGGTCCGCCGCGCGCAACAGCGCGCCGATCGCCGGCACATCGTCCGGTGTGGCGGCGGCGATCGCGAACTCGGAGGAGGCGGGTTTCACGGCGGTCATGGTTTATACGCCATCAGATAGGCGGAGACCACAAAATCCGCGACCGTGGGGTCGTCCGTCCACTGCGCGATGGTCCGGCGGGTCTGCTCCCGGGGCTGGATCTCGACCCGGGTGAAGCCGGCCGCGGCCAGCATCGCCTGGAGATCCGCCACGAGCGCGGCGCCGGCCACGCAGGCCCCGATTGCCTCCAGCTTCTGCCGCAGCGCCGCCGGCACCGGCCGCGTCGCCACGATGTCGGCGATTGCCAGCCGGCCGCCCGGCTTGAGCACGCGGAACGCCTCGCGGAAGACCTGCTCCTTTTCCGGGGAGAGGTTCACGACGCAGTTGGAGATGATCAGGTCGACGCTGGCGTCGGCCACGGGCAGGTGCTCGATCTCGCCGAGTCGGAACTCGACGTTGGCCGCCCCCGCCTGCGCGGCGTTGCGCCGCGCCTTGGCGATCATCGGCGGCGTCATGTCGACGCCGATGACGCGGCCCGTGCCGCCGAGCTGGCGCGCGGCCAGCAGGCAGTCGAAGCCCGCTCCGCTGCCAAGATCGAGCACGGTCTCGCCGGGCTTGATCGACGCGAGGGCGATCGGATTGCCGCAGCCGAGGCCGAGGTCGGCGCCGGCGGGCACGCTGGCCGCGTCCGCCGCCGAGTAGCCCAGCGTCTCGTTGTAGGTCGCCGGCGATCCGCTCCCGCAGCAACTGCCGCCGGAGCTGTCGCCGCCCGTCGTCTCCGGGCCTTCGGCCGGCTGGCACCCGCAGCCGCAGGCGGCCGGTGCCTCCCCGGCCTGCTCGGCGATGGCGCCGTAGCGCTCGCGCACGTAATCGCGGATTTCCGCAGCATCATGGTTTTTCATAAGATTGGGGCAGTTTCGTGGGTTCAGGACGCGGCGCAGAAGACGCAGACGGATTCGCCGGGCCGCCCGGACGGCGCATCGCAGTCAGCGGGCCCACGGCGGTCGTTCCGAGACAGCCGGCGCAGCGGCAGGCGATCGGTCGAGGCGGCGGCCAGCAGGGCCGCCGTCCCGACAGACGTCAGCAGAGAGCCGGGATCGACGCGACCCGAGCCCGCCGCCATCGCAAGGACGGACGCGGCCAGGGCCGCGAGGAAGATGATGAACGTTTTCATGGCTTTTCACCCCATCTAGACGCAGCCGCCTCCCGAAGGACGCAGGAAATCGCGCTCCCGCCGCTACTTTGTCGGGGTCGCAGATTGCGGTCAGGGCCGCCGCCGGCCAGGGCCGGCCGGGGCCCGGACCCAAACCGGTCCTCAACTTCAAGGCGCCGGTCCGGTGCGCCCCGGATCTGCCGCCGGGGCCTGACCGGGCTATCGGCGCATGCCGCGGTGCAGCCGGCTCGAAGGCTTTGCCGCCTCCTCGAGCGCCGTCGCCCGCTCGTCGAAAAGCGCCGAGTAGATGTAGGGAAAGTCCTCGAGCCGCTTCCACTCGATGGCCCGGCCGATGAAGCGTTCGATGCTGCGCGCATCGCGCACGTTTTCCTCGGTCACCAGCGTGAAGGCTTCGCCGAGGTGGTGGGCCCGGCCCGTGCGGCCGATGCGGTGGACGTAGTCCTCCGGATTCTCGGGCACGTCGTAGTTGACCACGTGGCTCACGCCCGCGATATCGAGCCCGCGCGCCGCGAGGTCGGTGGCGACCAGGACCTCATAGCGGCCTTCCTTGAAGCCGGACAGCGCCTCCTGGCGTTCGCTCTGGTTGCGGTCCGCGTGCATGACGGCGACGGAATGCTTGTGGTGTTTCAGCCAGGAGGCCACGCGGTCGGCGCCCATCTTCGTCCGGCAGAACACCAGCACGCTCTTGAACTGGGTGCGGGCCAGCAGTGTGCGGAGCAGGTCGAATTTCTGCGAGCCGACGACGGGATAGAACGCGTGCGAGACGGTCTCGGCCGGAGCCTGGCGCCGGCCGATCTCGACGGTCACGGGATCGCGCAGCACCCAGGCGGCCAGCGACTCGATCTCGGGCGGCAGCGTCGCCGTGAACAGCAGCGTCTGGCGGGCGCCGGGGCATTGCTGCACGATGCGCTTCACGTCGGGGAGAAAGCCCATGTCGAGCATGCGGTCGACCTCGTCGAGCACGAGCACGTTGACGTCGCGCAGGTTCAGGGCGCGCTGCTCGAGGAGGTCGAGCAGGCGGCCCGGCGTGGCCATGACCACGTCGACCCCGCGCGTGAGATCCTCGCGCTGCCGGCCGTAGCCGACACCGCCGTAGATCACCGTCGTGCGCAGGTTGGTGAACTTGCCGAAATCGCGGAACGCCTCCTCGACCTGCAGCGCCAGCTCGCGGGTCGGTTCGAGGATCAAGCAGCGCAGGGCGCCGTGGCGCCCGAGCCGCTGCAGGATCGGCAGGGCGAAAGCGGCGGTCTTCCCGGTGCCGGTCTGGGCGGAGCCGATGACGTCGCGGCCGGCCAGCACGACCGGAATGGCCTGCACCTGGATCGGCGTCGGCTCGGTGTAGTCCATCTTCTGCACCGCGTGGGCGAACGCAGCAGTGAGCCCGAGCTGCGTGAACGCCGACTCGATCGCCGGCATTTCCGGAGGCGGCGGCAGGTCCGCCTGCAGCGGTCGCTCGGGGACCGGGGGAGCCGGACGGGGCGCGGACCGCGGCGCCGGCCGGAAATCCGGTTTCGGGCCGGACCGCGGCGCGGAGCCGCCGTGCGAACGCGGTCCCTGGTTGCGATTCCGGTCGCGGTTCCGATCCCGCCCCCGGCCCTGGCCGTGGCCCTGGCCCTGGCCGGAGCGTCCGGAAAGGTGGGACTGGGGCTCCTGCGTGGATTCCCTGCCGTGAGGCCGTTGCGATGGTTTCGGCGCGGGTTTGGCCGGCGCGCTGGGAGGATTGGGCGTCAGGGTCTTGCGGATCGACGCTATGATTTTGCGCAGCATGTCAGAATTGAAACCCGACAGCTTCCCGGTTTCGCCGGCATTGGCAACCCTGTAAACCGGCCCGCCCCTTTCGACCCGGGCGCCTGCTCCCGACCAATGTCAACCATTAGTTGACATTGGTCGTCCTCCGCCGCTGGGTCATTCCGGCCTGCGGAAGTGCCGGATCGCAATCACGGCTCGGGCGACGCGCCGATCAACATGTCAACTATTAGTTGACATTAACCGACGGGCGACCGGCCACTTCCTCGGAATTCCGGGGGTGGGGAGCTGATCAGCGGCGGGTCTCAACCGCGCGGGTGCGGCCGGGGAAGAGCGCCCGGCAGATCTCGCACCGCGTGCCGTCGCAGCCGCGCGCGGTGCAATGCTCGCGGCCGTAGTAGATGAAGCGGAGGTGAGCCTGGTTCCAGTGGGCGCGCGGAAACAGCCGCTTCAGGTCGCGCTCGGTCCGGGCCACGCTCCGGCCGTCGGTCAGCCTCCAGCGCTGGGCGAGCCGGTGGATGTGGGTGTCGACTGGAAAGGCCGGCTCGCCGAACGCCTGCGCCATGATCACCGAGGCCGTCTTGTGCCCCACCCCGGGCAGCGCCTCGAGTTCGGCGTAGCCGCGCGGCACCTGGCCACCGTGCCGTTCGACCAGCAGGCGCGACAACTCCGCGAGGGCCCTCGCCTTCTGCGGCGCGAGCCCGCAGGGACGGATGATCGCCGCGATCCGCGCCACCGGCAGGCGGCTCATCGCCGCGGGCGTGTCGGCCTCGGCCCACAGCCGCGGCGCGACGTCGTTGACGCGCCGGTCCGTGCATTGCGCCGAGAGCACGACCGCCACCAGCAGCGTGAAGGGATCCCGGTGCTGCAGGGGCACCCGCGGAGCCGGGTAGAGTTCCGCCAGCCGCCGGTCGATGTACGCGGCGCGGGCGGTTTTCGTGGAGAGGCCGCGAGCCATGGCCGGGGAATCTAGGGCCCCGCCCACCGGTTCGACAAGCTCCCCGCAGGCGCGGCGGCGGACAGGCGGCGGCGCCACGGAAATCCAGATCGCTATTGCCCCGCCGGCCTCGGGCCCTAGCGTGCGCTGCGTATGCCCTCCGCCCGCGAGCCGTCCGTCCCCGCCGACCTGTTCGCTCCCCGCCACCTCGGTCCGGCCGCCTCCGAGGCAGCCGCCATGCTGGCCGCGCTCGGCCAGCCGTCGCTCGACGCCCTGATCGACGCCGCGGTCCCGGCGGCCATCCGCGTGCGCGAGCCGCTGCGCGTGCCCGCCGCGGTCAGCGAAAGCGCCGGGCTGGCCGAGCTGCGCGCCATCGCCGCCCGAAACCAGGTGTTCCGGAGCTTCATCGGCCAGGGCTATGCCGACACGTTCACGCCGCCGGTCATCCAGCGCGCGATCCTCGAGAACCCCGGCTGGTACACCGCCTACACGCCCTACCAGGCCGAGATCTCGCAGGGCCGCCTCGAGGCGCTGCTCAACTTCCAGACGATGATCGGCGACCTCACCGGGCTCGAGATCGCCAACGCCTCGATGCTCGACGAGGGCACGGCCGCGGCCGAGGCCATGACGCTCTGCCGCCGGATGAAGGAGGGAACCGGAGGAAGCTTCTTCGTCTCCGCCGCGTGCCATCCGCAGACCATCGACCTCGTCCGGACGCGGGCGCGGCCGCTCGGCATCGAGGTGGTGGTGGGCGACCACCGCACCTTTCCGGTCGACGGCCGGGTCTTCGGCGTGCTCGTGCAATACCCCGACACCTGGGGCTCGGTGCACGACTACGCGGAGTTCTTCGCGCGGGCCCACGGGGCCGGGGCGCTCTGCGTCGTGGCGGCCGACCTGCTCGCGCTCACCCTGTTGCGCCCGCCCGGCGAATTCGGGGCCGACGTGGCGGTCGGCTCCGCCCAGCGGTTCGGCGTGCCCCTCGGTTTCGGCGGGCCGCACGCGGGCTACTTCGCCACCCGCGACGCCTGCAAGCGCCAGATGCCCGGGCGCCTCGTCGGCGTGTCGCGGGACGCGCAGGGCCGCCCGGCGCTCCGCCTGGCGCTGGGCACGCGCGAGCAGCATATCCGGCGCGACAAGGCCACCTCCAACATCTGCACCGCGCAGGTCCTGCTGGCGGTCATGGCCTCGATGTACGCGGTGTACCACGGCCCGGACGGCCTGCGCCGCATCGCCCGCCGCGTGCACGCGCTCACCGCCGCCCTGGCCGACCGCCTGCGCCGGGCCGGCCTTAAGCTGAACGCCGGGCCGGTGTTCGATACGCTCACCATCTCCGGCATCGACGCCGCGAAGTGCCACGCCGCGAGCGTCGAGCAGCGCATGAACCTGCGCCGGATCGACGACCGCACCGTGGGCGTCGCGCTGGACGAAACCACGACCGCAAAAGACGTCGAGGCGCTGCTCTCCTGTTTCGGCGCCGCTGCTGTAGCCGGGCTCGATGAGCCCGGCCCGGGGTCGGCGACCCCGGCTACAACCGTGGCCTATCCGCCTCCGCACGCCCGGCAGTCCGCATTCCTGACCCACCCGGTCTTCAGCTCCTACCACACCGAGCACGAGATGCTCCGCTACATCAAGCGGCTGGAGTCGCGCGACCTGTCCCTCTGCCACTCGATGATCTCGCTGGGCTCATGCACGATGAAGCTCAATGCCGCCAGCGAGATGCTGCCGCTCTCCTGGCCGGAGTTTGCCCGGATGCACCCGTTTGCGCCCGCCGACCAGACCCGCGGCTACGGGCAGCTCATCGGCGACCTCGAGACCTGGCTGGCGGCGGTCACGGGATACGCCGCGATCTCGCTCCAGCCCAATGCGGGTTCCAACGGCGAATATGCCGGCCTGCTGGCGATCCGCGGCTGGCACGAGTCGCGCGGCGAGGGCCGCCGGCACATCTGCCTCATCCCGACCTCGGCGCACGGGACCAATCCCGCCAGCGCCGCCA
>CAZKDK010000046.1:0-16261 GCA_964551145.1 uncultured Opitutaceae bacterium
CTCCGCCGTGGCGTCGGACGCCAGGGCCTTCACGGCCACGACAACCGGCACCGGGTCGCGCCCGTTCCACCCGAGGGCCGCCATGCTGTCGCCTCCGCTCACCAGCAACGCCAGGGGCCGGGTCGGCGCCAGCCCCAGCCAGACCGCGAACGCCGGAAGCACGGCCTCGGCCTCCGCCCAGAGCGCCGCGTCCGCCGTCGTGAACCGCCGGCGGTAGGCAGCGTACACCAGCAGGTGGTCCGCGCCGGGCGGATGAAAGTAACCGTAGCACAGCTGGGCGGCGGGAAACGGGGACAGCCCCTCCAGAGCCAGCTCGGCCTGTCCCGCGATGCCCTCCGGCGGCATTCCGCCGGCCAGGGACACGACCCGCACGAAAAAGGCGTGGTCGGGCAGCAACACGACTTTTTTGCCGGCCGCGGCAGATCGCTTGAATCTCGGCATGATGGTTACTCGGTCGCGGATTGGGACGGTGGCACGGTGCCGGTGATCTGATCATTCTCCCGGATTTCGAGCAGCGTAAAGGGATAATTCAACGACGGCTGGACGGCGGCGCCGCTGGCGGTGGTGGTGTTCGCCGTGGTGGCGGTCGAGGATTCCGGGGTCGGCATGTTTCCGGCGGGCGCCCGGTCGGCCCCGGCCGGCGTGTCGGTTCCGCCGCCGGCGGGCCGCGTGGCGGGCGGCATGGCCGCCCCGCCCGGCGGCGCCACCACCGCGCTCAGGCGGAACGACATCCGCCCTTCCTGCACCGTTATGGTGACCCGCAGGCAGCTCACCTGCGTGCCCAGCTGCGACGACAGGGCGGCCTGGCCGACCAGGCCCGCCACCTCCTGCGTATTGTGAAAATAGGCCGGTCCCTGCTGGGCATAGGCACCGGCCCCGCCCAGGTAGTCGGTGACCAGCCTGACCGTCTGGGCATCGTAGCCGCCCAGGGCGCCGAGCGTGGACTCCCGGGCACCGTTGATGTTGGGCTGCCGGAAATCGTAGAGCGACACGCTGTCGACGAACCCCCGCCACAAGTCGTTCGGGCGGCCCTGTCGGTCGAAAAACAGGTCGCGCACGTACCGGATGGCCGCGAGTTCGCCGAAGGAGTGCAGCGAGCGCCCCGGGGGGTCGTGCTGGAGCGCATCGCGTTCATAATCCGTGGCGCGGGCGCTGAACGAGTCCACCGGCTCGTAGTCCGCATGCATCCACACCATCAGCGCGTCCGCCAGGCGCTCGGCATCCGACTGCTTCTGTCCCATCAGCAGGAAGAGGTCCCGCAGCACCTGGAAGTCGGCATGCGGCAGCGAAATCTTGCCGCTTTCATCCTCGAGCGTGACCGCGACCTTCACCCCGTCCGGGGGTTCATAACCGGCAAACTCCAGCGGCATGCCCCACCCCTCCGCCGGGCTGGAGAGGCCGCCGTCAACCGTGCGGTACTCCTGGAGCACGCCCAGCACGGTCTCCAGCGCCGAATAGGCCTCGACCCGCAGACGCTCGTCGCGTGCCTCGCGGGCATCCGCCAGCAGGTCGATGAAGGTCTTCTCGAGATACTTCGTCATCGCGAACGCCGTGAGCATGAGCGTCATCAGCACGAGCAGCAGGACCGATCCGCGCGGCTGGCGGCGGAGCAGGGAGACCGGAGAATGGAGGCCGCGTTCCGCGGCAGCCGGCGTTCCTCCACCCGGTCTCCCTTCGCCAGCCTCCCGCCTCCCCGCGTCCGCTGCGGGGATCCGGCATCCGTGCTCGGGGCGGTTGTTCATGGCTCAGAACAGCGGCAGCGCCTGACTGGCCGACGGCAGGGTGACGACCGTCTCCCGGGTCAGGCGGTTGTAGGTGAATTGCAGGCGCAGCCGCGTCGGCATCTGCCAGCGCCCCGAGCTGTCGCGCTGCATCGTCGGATAGGTCTGCCAACGGTTGTAGCTCGCGTTGTAGTAGTCGTAGCTGATCCCGGTCACGAGCGGCGAGAGCACGGTGGCGCGCGGCGACTCGTCGGCAAAATGGGTCTCGATTTGCGAATGCCAGTAGCACACCAGCCCCTGGTCCGGACGCACCCCGAGCGAGCACACGACGTCGGGCAGCGGTGCATCGGGCCAGGGCAGCGCGCGGCTTCCCGCCGGCAGTTCGAACGTGAGCAGGGGCGTCACCGGCCCGTCCGGGAGCCGGATGTCCTCGACCGTGAGCGCCTGGCTGCCCTGGGCCTCGGGCAGGACGGTCGAGCCCAGCATCTTCTCCACGAAGCGGGTGACGGCGCGCGTGTGCCGGTCGAACAGGCGCACGTCCGTGCCGCGGCCCCAGAGTTCGCCCATCGAGAAGATGAACTGGTTCATCGCCACCAACAGCAGCCCGATCAGCGCGAGCGAAAGCAGGAGTTCGAGCAGGGTGAATCCGGTTTTCGATTTTTGATTTACGCTTTTCGATTTCCGCCCGCGGCCAATCGACGGCAGGCGAGGCCAGCCATCGCCGAGGGAGCGCCGGTTGTAACCCGTAACTCGTAACTCGTAACTCATGGGGCCTTGCCCTGCAGCTTCAGGATGCGCTCCTTGGCCTGGTCGAGGAGCTTGCTGCGTTCGACCGGGTCGGACCACGTCGGCCGCAACAGGAGCAGCGCCTGGGTCGACTGGTAGGGTTCGCGGCGGGCGGGGTCGGTGATGACGCAGCGCCACGTCACCGCAAAGAGATCGACCGTGCCGGTCGGGGCGATGTCCGCCGTCCAGTGCGCCCGCTTTTCGTTGCCGAGATCGAGGTCGCCGCCGGCCGCCGCCTTGTCCCGGTCGGGCTCGGTGAGCAGGGCGGCCCGGACGAACCGGAGGTCCTCGGAGTACTCGTTGTACCGCGCCGCCTTCTCGTAGTTGTTGAGCGCGTTGACATACGTGCCCCCGAGCATCACGGCCGCGAACGCGAAGATCGCCAGGGCCACCAGCACCTCGAGCAGGGTGAAGCCGATTTTCGATTTTTGATTTTTAATTTTCGAATGCGACCACCCGGCGGCGAAGCCTCCCGGAATCGCGCCGCGATCCTCGTCGCCACCGAAAATCAAAAACCAAAAATCAAAAACCATTCTCCGTCGTCCCGTCTCCAGCCTCCAGGCTCCCGAAACGCTCTTCATTTTCCCTCCGGCGTTTTGGCCAGCACCGGGGCACAGGTCCACGGATCGATCGCGAGCTGCCAGGTCTGGTCGCCGGCCCGGAGCTGCACGCGGAACGCGCTGCAGGTGCCGTCGGGAAAGAACGTGACGCGCGGCACCTCCTGGGTCTCGACCACCTGGCCGGCGATCAGGATCAGACCGCCGCCCGCCTGGGCCTGCAGGAACTGGACGCTGACATCGCCGCCGGTCGGGTCGAGGGCCGCCTCGCCCGTGTCCCGCCCGTCGCTCCAGACGAATTTCCGTCCCTTCGGGTCAAATCCCAGGCTGACCTCGCGCTCGCCGAGCGTGGCAAGCCTTTCGGCCGACCGGCAGGCCTGCCAGAACACGTCGTCGGGCGTGGGATGATCGTCGCTCAACACCCGGGTGATGCCCGCCGCCACCATTGCGGTGATCAGACCCACCAGCGCGAGAACCAGCAGGATCTCCACCAGGGTGAACGCGCAGGTCTTCGCCCGGGGCGATGACCTACCAGTTCCCGATGTCGTCGTCCGTGCCATCCGTCTTGTCCGGCCCCTTGGACCACAAGTCGTAGCTGTTCTTGTTCCTCACCCCCGGATAACGGTACTGGTACGGCTCGCCCCAGGGATCGAGCGGCAGCTTGTTCTCCTGAAGATAGGGCCCCCGCCAGCGCTCGGCATGATTCGCCGGAGCCGCGATCAGCGCCTGCAGACCCTCGGCCGTCGATGGAAAGTCGCCCATGTTCATTCGATAGGCGCCCAAGGGCGCCTGCATGCTCTGGTTGACGAAAAGCTTGGCGATGTCCTTTTGGGTCCCGCCGAAGATGTTTCCGACGTTCGTGACCGCGAGGCTGAAGAGCATGATGATGATGGCGATCACCACCAGGATCTCGACGAGGGTAAACGCCGCGGCAGCCCCGCGGTGCGGCAGATGACTGGCAGAGGACGCAGGCTTCATGATCAGCAAATCAATGCTCCGGCCGGCCATGCTTGTCGAGTCCGGCGCGGGCGGTGTTCTGACGCCCTGTCCGACCCTGCGGTTTCACCCCGGGTTCCCGCGGACGGGCCTCCGGCGCCGGCCGGTCGGAAATCACAAATCGTAATTCAAGAACCGAGAATCACGGCTTACAGCTCGTCGGGCGTGAGCCACCGGAAGTGGACCACCACGAAGCGCCGGCCGAAACGCCCGTTGGCCGCGCCCAGGCCGTCGCGCCTTTCCGGCGGGTCCGACGGATCGACGTAGTCCGGCAGCCGCTGGACGACCGCCTCGCACCACGCGCGACCGCCCAGTGCGCCCGTCGCCGGGTCCACCACATCGCCGTAGGCCCGAATGAGAAACGTGTCGGAGCGCACGGTCAGCACCGGTCCCAGCTGCCCCAGCACATCGGCCTGGGAGAGCCAGCCCGGGGCGAGCGTAGCCCGGTGGCCCGCGGAAGCCGCCGGCCAGGCGAGGCCCGGGCTGGGCCCCGCCTCCGCCGGCAATCCGGCCGCCGGAGCGAGCGAGGGTGGCGGATTGGCCACCGCATCCAGCGCCTGCTGCAGCAACCCGCACAGGCGCTCCCGCTCGCCGGACGCGTCGAGGGGACGGTTGAGGAATTCCGCCAGCGAGCGAAAGGGGCCGTGCGCCCGGACCCGCTCCACGACAGCCGCCGCCAGCGCGCCCACCTGGGTGGGGGTCAGCGCCCGGAAGCCGCGCCAGCCGTCCTCCGGTCCGCCGCCCGCGCGGACGCCGCGGGGAAAGGCGCTGCCGACGGTCGCGACGTTCGTGGCGCCGGTCGCCGGATCGTCCCAGGCGAACCGCTGGCCGTTCAGCGATGCGAACTGGGCCCGCCAGGCCGCCACCGAGGTGGAGTTGACGTTGAACGCCCCGTCCACCAGCAGGTGCGCCGCCGCCCGGTCGCAGTCGCGCGCGGCTTCCGGATCGGGCGTCAGCCCTCCGCGCCGGTACCAGACCATCCGGCCGTTGGGCAGCACCGCCGGCGGAGGGCCGGGCCCCGCGGGCAGCGTCGAGAAGAAATAGCCGTCCCACAGCGCCTCGTTGAGCCGATGGTTGAAATCCGCCGTCCCGTCGGCGATGTGCGGATCCGCGTACCCCTGCCCCACGGTGTAGCCCGGGCCGGCGCCGGCCGGCTGCAGGTTGGCATGCTGCAGCTGTCCGAGCGAATGGAGCTCGTCGCCAGGCAGATGATACAGGATGACGAAGCGCTGTCCGCCGTCGCCCGCGCGCGCGGCGGGACCCCAAAACGAGTCGGCCGCGCCGAGCACGTCGCCTGCGCCGCCGCCGCGCGGATTCGCCGGACCGTAGAGCGGGTTCCGGCCCCAGGCCGGCAGCGGGCCGATCTCCGTCGCGCGCACGTTGAAGTCCGCAAGCCAGCGCAAACCGGAGTCGTCGCCGGGCGCATTGCCGCTGTCGTCCCCCATGCGCAGGCCCGCGCGGACCGGCGCGCCCAGCACGGGCGGGAGCCCGGCGCAGGCGGGCGCCCCCGCGGCGCAGCCGGAGATCGCCTGCAGCGGCCCGCCGCCGGCGAGCAGGAACTCGAAACCCGCCGGGCCGGCCGCCACTCGCACCCGCATCTCCGTGGCGCCCGGATCGGCCGCCGCGTCGAGATCGCGGAAGGCGGTGCCGGCCGCAGGGCCCTCGGCCAGTGCGAGGCCGGCGCCCGGCACGTAGGCCACGGGACCGCCCGCGTCCGGGAGCGCGAAAAGCCTGGCCTCGCCCGGAAGGAAGCCGGCCCGCGGAATCCGGAACTGCGGGTCCTCGCCGAGCAGTTGCGCCGGGGTCCCGGCGACCGACGGCGTGCCGGCGTCGCCCGGCGGGCTCTGCAGCTCGATCAAACCCGTCTGGCGCCAGACCAGCCGGTACTCCGCCGGCGCCAGCGCCGTCGCATAGGGGTTGCCCAGCACGACCAGCGGCTGGAGCAGCAGCCGGAATCGGCCCTCCGACCGGTCGCCGCCCCACACCACCTGGACGAGCAGCACCACGGGATGCGCGCCGTGCTGCGGCGGGGCGTGCCGGCGCGGCGCGATCTGCCAGCGTCCGTCGGTCCACTCCGGCCGCAGGGCGGCGAACGAGCGCAGAAGCGCCCAGGACGGACCGCCCGGGAAAATGTCGCCGGCGGGCACCGCCGACTCCGCGGCGAGGCCGCGGGTGAGGTCCTTCTTCAGGCCGCCCTGGCGCACGTCGGCCAGCACGCCGAACGCGCTCGTGGTGAAATCGTGAAACCGTTCGCGCACGGTCGCGAGCCCGAAGCCCGGGTCGGCGCAGGGGATCTGGCCGGGCGTGAGCACGCGGCCGAGGCGTCCGCGGAGCGCGGCACCAGCCGCGGTGTCGCCCTTGGCGCCGACGTAGGCCGCGAAGCCGGCGGCGAGCAGCTCCATGCCGCACTGCTGGGCCGAGGCGAACTGGCGCCGGTTCTCCGCCGTGCCCGGCGCCGCCCCGGCTGCCGGATTCACCAGGTTGAACTTCGCCTTGACGCCCTCGTCGCCCGCCCACCAGGCGTAGTGCCCGACCGGGCGCGGTCCGGCCAGACCCGGCAGGCCGGCGACACGGATGGCCTGCCGCGCGAGTTTGATGCGCCGGCCCGGATCGGCGACCGGCGAGCGCAGGAGCCAGACCGATTCGTTCGCCGGGGCCGGATCGGCGACCGGCGACTCCCCGGGGGTCGCCGCCAACGGGTCGGCCTCGTTGCCGCTGACCAGCCAGGTCAGGGGGCCGGCCGGCGCCTCGCCGGCATCCCAGACCCCCGTCCAATCCGGATTGCCGACGCTGCCCGGAAGCAGGTCGGCCCGCCCCGTCACCCGCCGGTCCGGCCCGGCGGCGGCCTGCAGCCGCCCAAGCGCCAGGTGCAGGGCCAGGAGCGCATTCTGCCGTGACTCCGCGGCCCGCCGGGCGCTGACCGCCGCCGACCGCTCGACGCACACCAGCGTGCCGAGGCTTGCCGCCAGCAGGACCGCGATGGCGAGCAGCGCCACGGCGAGCAAGAGGGCGAAGCCATCCCGGGCGCGCGCCACCGGCGCGCCCCGGCCGCGCGGGCAGAGGGAGATCATCGGACGGTCCGCCATCGATTCTTCTCCGATGACGGCCGATTCCATCTCAGTCAATTATTAACATTATGGAAATCGGCCCCGATGAAAAACCCGCACACGACCGCGCGGGTTGTCGACCAGCCGGCGGCCCCGCGAGGCGGGGCGGGCGGCTCACAGGTTGGCCCGGATCTTTTCCAGGAGCGTCAGCGACAGCGCCTCGTCCCCAAACCACCCCACCCGGATCCGCACCTTGGACGTCAGGTCGGCCACCTTGTCGATCCGGATCACGACCTTGCGGTCCCCCGCGGTGCGCACGGTGATGGTGTCCGTCAACGCGTCCCGGCGTTCGCTCACCTTGGCGAACTGCAGTTGCTGCACAGCCAGGTTGGTGGCCTCCACGGACTTCTCGTACCCGGCGCTCAGCGTCGACTCGAGTTCGCCCCGGACATAGGCCACCGTGCCCGCGCCGGCGGCCCCGGCGAGCACGGCCACGCAACCGGTCAGCGACGCCAGCGCCAGCGCGGCCGCAGCGCACGCCAGGCGGAACTTCAGTGTAGTCTTCATGATGATAAAAGCCGGAAAGGAATGCCTATTTGCCCGAAGTACGCTGCGGTGGTCAACAGATTTACAGGGTCCGCCGTTCCAGGGAATTGACCGCGGGCCCTTCCGGCGGTTCCGGCCGGGGCCGATGCGGCCCGGGCCAACGGCATGTCGTCCCGGACGCAGCGCCTTGGGGCGCCGCGGTTTCCGGACCCGCGACGGAGCCGGTGGCTTTCCCGGCACTCCCTATCGACGCACCAGGAAGGCCCGCCGCCCCAGCGCGAGCAGGCCGGCGCCCGCCGGGGCGGATTGGCGTCCCACAGCGGCAGCATGGCCCCCACTCAGCGGCCAAATCCGCCGCCGCTAATTTCCAAATCGGACGGCCGCCGGGCGGCCGTCCGCTCCCGGTCAGGTGGGACCCGGGATCGGAGGCCGCGTGGCGCCCATCGGGGAGCGGCTCCCCTGCAGCACCTCGCGCAGGACGCGCACGAAATCGTCGATGCGGTATGGCTTGGCCACCATCCCGCGAAAGCCGTAGGCGCGGAAGTTCGACATGATCGGATCGCTGGAATAGCCGCTCGATACGATTGCCCGCACGGCGGGGTCGATCCGGTGCAGTTCGCCGATCGCCTCGCGCCCACCCATGCCGCCCGGCACCGTGAGATCCAGCACCACCAGCTCGAACGGCCGGCCGGCCGCATGGGCCGCCCGGTATTTCTCGACTGCTTCCGCGCCGTCGCGGGCCAGCTCCACCTCGAGTCCGAGCCGTTGCAGCAGCAGGCTGGCCATCAGGCTGATGGGTTCCTCGTCATCCATGAACAGGACGCGCCCCTGGAGCGGCGTGATCGCCGCCGGACTCTCCTCCGGCAGGTCCATCTGGTGCTCGGACACGGCCGGCAGCCAGAGCTGGAAGACCGTGCCGCAGCCCAGCTCCGACGTCACCTCGATGTGGCCGTTGTGTTTCCTGATGATGGAATAGACCGTGGTCAGGCCGAGACCGCTGCCCTGCTGCTTGGTCGTGAAATAGGGATCGAAAAGCTTGGACAGGTGCTCCGGCTTGATGCCGATGCCGGTGTCGGCAACCCTGATGGTGACGTAGTCGCCCGGCGCGAGCGGCCGCTGCGGATCCTGCGTCACCTTCTCGTTGCGGGCGGTGATGCGCACGATGCCGCCGTCGGGCATCGCCTGCACGGCGTTGATCACGAGGTTCTGGACGACCTGGCCGATCTGCCCCTTGTCCGCGTCGGCGAGCCAGAGGTCGTCGGGCAGGTCGTACTCGCACTTCACCCGCGAGCCATGCAGGGCGAACCGGGAGACCTCGGTGATGATCTCCGGCAGGAGCACGGCCGCCCGCACCGGATCGCCGCCCTTGGCGAACGTGAGCAGCTGCTGGGTGAGATCCCGCGCCCGCAACGCCGCGTGCTCGGCGTCGCGCAGGTAGTGCTCCGTCTTGGTCAGGGTCTGCGCGTCGAGCAGCGCCAGGGTGATGTTGCCCATGATCGCCGTCAGGATGTTGTTGAAATCGTGCGCGATGCCGCCCGCGAGGATGCCGATCGACTCGAGGCGGGAGGCCCGCTGCAGCTCCTCCTCGAACCGCTGGCGGACGGTCACGTCGCGCATGACGAGGACCGCGCCGATGAGCCGGCTGGCGGCGTCGCGCACCGGGGCGCAGCATCCCGCCACCAGGCAGACGGCGCCGTCGCGGCCCATGATCGCGGTCTGCGGCGGCAGATCGACCAGCACGCCTTCATCGAGGACCCGGGCCACCGGCAGAGCCAGGACCTGGTTGGACTGGGCTTCCTGCAGGACGCAGATCTCGGCCAGCGGGCGGCCCACCACGGCCGCAGCGTCCCGCTGGGTCAGTTCCGCGGCGGCCCGGTTCATGTACTGCACGACCCCCGCGGTGTCGACGGTGATCACGCCCTCCGACATGGCTTGAAGGGTCACCGTCAGGCGCTCCTTCTCGGCGGCGAGCTCGGCCTCGGCGTGCTTGAGCTCGGTCAGGTCCACCATGGCCATCACCGCCAGCTTGAGATTCAGCGGCTCTTCCGGCCGCGGCATCCACCAATGCTCGTAGACGTCGTGGAACTTGCCCGCAAAATCCAACAGGGTCGTCTCCATTTCGCCGTCGTTGTCGCCCTGCCAGATCTTCTCCAGCAGCAGCGGGACCGCGCGGAGCGCCTCCGGCGAGGCCAGCTGACCGCGATCCCGCTGAAGTTGCTCCCCGGATTTCGCTTGAAGCAGGCGCAGCGCGGCCCGGTTGGCGCCCGCGATGTCAATCATTGTCCCCAGGGCCTTCAGTTCCTTGGGACGGCCGGCCAGGTAGGCCGACAGGTCCTTCACGCCCGCGGCGCGGATGATCTGCAGCTGCCGGCCGAGGCCGCGCAGGTCCAATTCCAAGATGGCCACGGGCATGTTCTCGAAGAGCGCGCGGTAGCGTCCCTCCGATTCCCGCATCGCCTCGAGCGCCTTGCGCCGCTCGGTGACATCGCCGAGGAAGCCTTGGACCGAGAGCAGATTGCCCGCGCGGTCGCGCACGGCGCGCACGTTCTCCGTGATCCACTTCGTGCTGCCGTCGCGGCAGCGGACCTCGGATTCGAAATCCGTCACGCTGTCGCGCGCCCCCAGCTCGGCGAAGAACTCGGCGCGCCGGCCCGGCTTGACGTAGAGCGACACGCCCCCCATCCCCGTCCACTCCATGAATTCCTCCGGCGAGGCGCAGCCGAAGATCTGGGCCAGCGAGGGATTGACGGCGACGAACCGCCCCTCGGCGTTCGCCTGGTACACGCCCTCGACGGCGCTCTCGAACAGGTCGCGGTAGCGGGTCTCGCTCGCTCCCAGGGCGGCCCGGGTGCGGCGCTCCTCAGTGACATCGCGGATGAAGATCATCCGCGCGCGCTGCCCCTGGAATTCCAGCGCCGCGCTGGTCACCTCCACCTCGATGATCCGGCCGTCCTTCGTCCGGTGGGGCTTGACCTCGGGCAGCCGCGATCCGCCCGGACGCGTCCGGAGGATCTCGAGGAACTGCGGCACGCCATCGGGCGGCCGGATGGCGGCGGCGGTTGTGTTCAGGAACTCCTCCCGCGAATAGCCGTAGAGCCGCACGGCCGCGTCGTTCACCGCCAGGAAACGGAGGGTCTTGACGTCGAACACCAGCAGCGGATTGGGGTTCGAATCGAACATCAGCCGGTAGCGCTCCTCGCTCGACCGGATGATCTCCTCGGCCCCCTTGACCGCCGAAATGTCGATGAGCACGCCGAACAACTGCCAGGCCCCGGGCCCCTGCGGCGTGACCGACACGTGCTCATGGAGCCAGTGGGTGCGGTCCGGCTTCACGATGCGGAACTCCTGCTCGTAGGACGGGGCGCCGCCGTGGAGCGCGGCCGCGCACCGCGCGTGCATCTCGGGCAGCTCCGGCACCGTGAGGTGGTCGTAGAGCGCGTGGGGCTGAATGACCCCCTCGCCGCCGAAGATCCGTTGTTTGAGGCCCGATTCCGGCACCTCGAAGCGCCAGACCATCCGGCCGTCGGTCTCGGTCACCCGGGCCTGCCAGAGCATGCAGTCGGCCTGGGTGAGGATCGTCTGCAGCTGGGCCGCGGTCGCCTTGCGCGCCTCCTCCGCGTCACGCCGCGCGGTCACGTCCATCAGCACGCCGACCAGGTTCCACTGGTCGGGTCCGGTCGGGGTGATCGACACCTGTTCGTGCAGCCAAAGCGTTCCCTGCGGTCGGACCACGGCGAACTCCTGTTCGTAGCCGGGCGCCCCGGAGAGGATGGCCTCGTCACTGCGGCGGTTCATCTCCGCCAGATTCGGCGTGTCGACGGCGTACCACAGGCCGGTGCCCGTGGGTGGCGGCCGGTCGCCAAACAAGCGGTGGCTGAGCACCGAGTCGGGCATGGCGAAGTCGTGCCAGAACAACCGGCCGTCTTCGCGCCGCACCGCCGCGTGCCAGAGCAGGCAGTCGGCATGGGTCAGGATCTGCTGCAGCTGCTCCTGGGTCTTCCGCCGGGCCTCCTCGGCCTCGTGCTGCACGGTCACGTTGGTGATGACGCCGACCAGGTCCCACCGGCCCCGCTCCGGCCGGGCGATCGTCACCTGCTCGCGCAGCCATAACGTCCGTTCGGGACGGACCACCGAGAACTCCTGCTCGTAGGCCGACTCCCCGCCGCGCAAGGCGGCCAGGGCGCGCGCATTCATCTCCGGCAGCTGGGGCACCTTCAGCCGCGTCCACCACAGCTGGGGATGCTCGGGCGGATCCTCGCCGAACAGCTCGCGGTAGAGGCTGGAGGGCGGGATGAAATGAGTCCAGATCAGTGCGCCCGCCGGGTCCTCGACCACCTGCGCCTGCCACAACAGGCAGTCCGCCTGGTTCAGGATCCGATGCAGCCGCGCCTCGCTGGCCTGGCGCGCCGCCTCAGCCGCCTTCTCCGTGGTGACGTCGACGATTATGCCGGCCAGATTCCATTGACCCGGCCCGAGGGAGGTGATCGAGACCCGCTCGTGCAGCCGGAAGACCTGGTCACCCTTCTTGAGCTGGAAATCCTGCTCGTAGCCCGGCGCGCCCCCGCGCAGGGCCGCAGTGCTCCGCGCGTCCATCGCGACCTGGTCCGGGGCCGTCAGCCCGGCATAGAGCGTCTTCTGAGGATCCCCGGTTACGCCCTCGCAGGCGGTGCCGGCCTCGCCGCCGAAGATCCGCTGCTGCAGGCCCGAGGCCGGCGCCTCGAACCGCCAGACGAGCTTGCCCGCCTCGTCGGTCACCCGGGCCTGCCACAGCATGCAGTCGGCCCGGCTCAGGATGTGCTGCAACTGCGTCTGGCTCTTCTGCCGCCCCTCCTCCGCCAGGTGCTGCTCCGTGATTTCCCGGGCGACGCCGACGAGGCTCCACTCGTTCTCCGCCAGGCGGGAGATGCCCACATCCTCGCTCAGCCAGTGGGTGACACCGTCCCGGGAGGTGACACGAAAGACCTGCTGGTAGCCCGGCTTGCCAGTGAGCAGCGCCTCGTCGGCCCGGTGCGACGTCTCGGCCAGGTCGGGGCAATGGCCGATATCCCACAGGCCGCCCTGGTCGACGGCGGTCGCCAGTTTGAAGATCGGGCTGTCAAACGCCTGCGAGGGGACATTGATCTTCCAGCGGAAACGGTCGACTTCCCGGCGCACCTCCGCCCACCACAGCAGGATGTTGGCGCGGCCGAGGATCTGCCGCATCAACTCCTGGTTCTCCATCCGCGCCGCCACCGTCCGTTTCGCCGTCGTGATGTCGAGGAGTACCAGCACGGCGCGGGCCGGATCCGGCCGGCCCTCGCGCTCGATCGTCCGGCACAGCACGAGGCAGGCGCGCTCCTGGCCCCGGGCGTCGAGATAGCGGATTTCCTCCTCGAAGCCCCGCGTGCCGAACCAGAGCTGCTCGAGCTGGTTGCCGAAGATCTCCAGGTAGGGCGGCGCGTCCATCCGGGGAAAGAGCGCGATCAGCTCGGCCTTGCCCGCCGCCCCCGCCGCCGCCACCGCCGGCTGGTTGGCGTTGAGCAGCCGCACCCGCCGCAAGAGCTCGCGCGGCAGTTCGGGATGGGCGCGGGAATGGTTGCCCGGGCTGGTCGCTCCCTGCCTCCGAAGGTCCGCGAGTGCGGCGACGACCGCGGTAAGGTCCTCCTCCAGAATCTGGACAGGCGTGCTGTCGAACAGTGCGCGGCTTTGTGCCTCCTTGAAGTGAAACTCAAGGGCCTGCCGGTGCCGCCGCCGGCTGCTCCACCAGATCCAGCCCGCGGCCAGCAGGATGACGACCCCGACCGCCACCAGCATCACCCATTCCGCCGACACCACCGCCGCCGCACGCGGCACCCCGGGAAACTGCGCAAACGCAAAATTCCCCACCAACGCCGCGCCCGTCCACGTCACTGGGGTCGCCTGACGCAGAACTTTCCAGCAAAGCATGGACCAGCCATAGCCGTCGCGCCCGGTCAGTGCAATCACGCTGTCGCCTGCGCGGCAGGGGTTTATTCCCTAGGCGCCGGCGGCGCGGGACGCAGACGCCCCGCCGGTCTCAGTCCCGGCCAAATCATTGTGGCACAGGCCCGCCGGGCTTGCGCCGGGCCGCCGCCAGGATTGCCTGGGGTTCGATGAACCTGCCCTTTTTCTGGATCGACGCATTCACCCGCTGTCCGTTCGGAGGCAACCCCGCCGGCGTCGTGCCGCTGGAACGCTGGCTCCCCGACGATGTGATGCAGCGCCTCGCCTTCGAGCACGGCCTGTCCGAGACCGCGTTCTTCGTCCAGACCGGTCCGGACCGCTTCCATCTCCGCTGGTTCACGCCCGCCGTCGAGGTCGATCTCTGCGGGCACGCCACGCTCGCCGCCGCGTTCACGCTCTTCACCCTGCTGGGCCAGCCAGGCGACCGCGTGACCTTCGATTCGCGCAGCGGCCCCCTGCCGGTGTCCCGCCCGGACCGGGACTGGTTCGAACTCGACTTCCCCGCGACCCCGCCCTCCACGGAAACCGACGCCGCCACGGGCCGGCGCGTTGCCGCCGCGCTCGGCCGGTCGCCGGACTGGCTGGGGCGCACCCGCTTCGACCTGTTTGCGGTCCTTGCCGACGCCGAGGCCGTGCGCGCGCTGCGGCCGGATCCCGCCCGCGTCGCCGCGGCCGGCGGCCGCGGCCTCATCGTGACCGCCGCGGGCGGCGACGGCTGCGATTTCGTCTCGCGCTTCTTCGCGCCGCAGTCCGGCGTCCCCGAGGATCCCGTCACCGGCTCGGCCCATAGCGGGCTCATCCCCTACTGGAGCGGCCGCCTCGGCCGGACCGCGCTGCGCGCCCGCCAGGTTTCGCCCCGCGGCGGCGAACTCCGCTGCGCATTGCGCGGCGACCGTGTCGGCATTGCCGGCCAGGCGGTCCTCTATCTGCGCGGCGAGATCAGCCTGTGATTTCCGGCGGCCGCCAGGCCCCCGGCCTCGCCGCGGCGCCCGCCATCCGTTGACTCCGCGGGATAACCGGCGATGAAACATGGCGCGCATGTGGCAGCCCCACCCGCACGACCGGAGTCGGGCTCCCCCGTTCCCCAACCGCAGATGTCAACCATTAGTTGACATCGTCTCTGCTCGGCGGGCCGCCGTGGCTGGCGGCTGTGCCCCAACTCACATGTCAACCAATAGCTGACATGTGCCCCGGCGTCACGGCGACGCGGGCCGCTCAGAACGCGTGCTCTAGAACCGCGGCGAAAAGGGAGCCCACGCCGACAGTTCGCGGGCGTCGATCGGCGCCGGGGGGAACCTGGCCGGCGGTGTTGCCGCCCGACCGGCCGGGGCGCGATACAGCCACGCCACCCAGCCGCGAATCCGCCCCGGGCGGGCCGGCGCCGGGGAGCGGCGGAGGTGCGGCGGTTGCCGGCGACAGGCGGCCGGACGGATGGACGGATCGACGATCTGCGGATGCATGCGGGCAGTCTACCGCATCGGCGCGCCGGCCGGCAGCCGCAGCCGCCGGCAATTGTAATGGTCACAGTTGCTGTTGCCAGAAACTGTACTGGTATCATTGTGCCACGGCTGCCGCTATGCCCCGCAGGGGGCCGGTGGTATCGTCGCCACCCGCCGCCATGAACCCGCCCGCCCTCGCCTCCGCCCCGCCGGCCCCTGCCGGGGGCCCCGCCCTCGTCTTTCCCGGACGCCAACCGTCG
Source organism: uncultured Opitutaceae bacterium (assembly GCA_964551145.1). Lineage (GTDB taxonomy): Bacteria > Verrucomicrobiota > Verrucomicrobiia > Opitutales > Opitutaceae > Fen-1467. Next base: position 15,314 of record CAZKDK010000046.1, read on the forward strand.
CCGCCGCGGGAGCCCGCCGCGCCCGCCGGCCGGCCGGCGTCCGACCAGCCGCTCTATGCGGAGCTGGCCGCGTCGGTGCAGCGGCTGATCGAGTGCGACACCCTGCGTCCGGGCTACCGCGTGCCGTCGGTGCGCCGGATGTCGCTCCAGCGCGGCGTGAGCATCTCCACCGTGCTGCAGGCCTACACGCTGCTGGAGAATCGCGGCCTGCTCGAGGCCCGGCCCCAGAGCGGCTACTACGTGCGGCCGCGACTGCTGCTCAGCGCGCCCGCCCCGCGCATGGGGCGCCCGATGGGCCGGCCCGCCTACGTGACCGGCGGCGATCTGGTGGCCGACCTGCGCCAGGCCGCCCTGGATCCGAATTTCGTGCCGTTCGCCGCGGCCTGCCCGCATCACTCGCTGTTTCCGACCCGGAAGCTCGGCCGCCTGCTCGGCGCCGCCGTCCGGAACGATTCCACCCTGATCGGCCGCTACGCCATGAACGCGGCGCACGAGCCGCTCGCCCGCGAGATCGCCCGGCGCTACCTGCTCGCGGGGGCGCCGCTGCACCACGACGAACTGGTCGTCACCGTCGGCTGCACCGAGGCCATCAACCTCTGCCTGCGCGCCGTCACCCGCCCGGGCGACACCGTGGCGATCGAGACCCCCGCCTATTTCGGGTTTCTCGAGACGATCCAGAGCCTGAACCTGAAGGTGCTGGAGATCCCGACCGACCCGGTGGAGGGCATCTGCCTGGACGCGCTGCGCACCGCCCTGGCGCAGAACGACCTCAAGGCCGTCGTCGTCATGCCGAACTTCCAGAACCCGCTGGGTTCGTCCATGCCCGACGCCAAGAAGGAGCAGCTCTACCGGCTCCTCGCCGACGCCCGGGTGCCCGCCATCGAGGATGACATCTACGGCGACCTGCAGTTCGGCGACCGCCGCCCCAAGCCGCTCAAGGCCTGGGAT
>CAZKDK010000047.1:0-4921 GCA_964551145.1 uncultured Opitutaceae bacterium
CACCGGGGTCGCCGCCAAGTAGCCGTGCTGGGGTCTTGCAACCCCGGCCGGTCTGCGCCCTCATCATTCGATGAAACCTTGAGGGGACCGCCGTGTCTCCCCCCCAAGGCCTCGACACCAGCCATGAGAACCCCCTCCCCGTTGCGGGCGCACGGACGCGCGTCCGCGCCGCCCGCGGCGGCCCGGGCGGTTCCCGCCACGACTGCCGGTCCTTCCGATCCATGAAACTCTGCCGCCGTCTCCTCTGCCTCCTCGCCCTGACCGCCGCGTTTCTGGCGGGCTGCCGCTCCACCCCGGGGACGAGCGAGCCGCTCGACACCACCAAGTACACGATTGAGAGCACGGACAAGTTCGTGCCGCTCGACGAGGGGATCCAGGCGGCCATCACCTGCACCGGCCTCCAGGAGCGCATCCTGCCCGACGGCCGCCTCGAGGTGGTCGCCAACGTGAAGAACCGCTCGGCGCAACGCCTCCGGGTCCAGATCAACTGCGTGTTCAAGGACGAACAGGGCGGATCCATCGGGGACCAGACGCCCTTTCGGAGCCTGACCCTCACCGAGAACACAACCGAGGCGGTCACGTTCGACTCGTCCAACAACCTCGCCCGCCGCTATACGATCCAGGTCCAGGCGAAACGGTGAGCCCGGCCGGAAGCCCGGCGGGTATTCGTTTCGGCGGCTGATCGTTCTGAGGCCTGCCATGCCCTGGAGGGCGAGGCTGCCGCCGAGCCGGGTCTTGCGATCGCAGATCTAGCCCGGCGGCAGTCTCGCCGGCCACCACAAGCGCCCTTCCGGCCAGACCCGTCGACTCGGCACGCCGCTTCCCCCATGCCTGTCCTCCCATCAACCCGCTCCGAGCTGCGCCAGACTCTGGCGCTGGCCCTGCCCATCACCGTCGGGCAGGTGAGCCAGGTTCTCATGGGCATCACGGACAGCGCGATGGTCGGCCATGTCGGTCGCGTGCCGCTGGCGGCCTCGGCCTTTGCCGTCAGCGTGTTCGGGCTTTTCTTCATCGCGGGCACCGGCCTGCTCGTGCCCGTGTCGGTCCTCGTGGCGCGCGCCCACGGCGCCGGCCTGCCGGATGAATGTGCGCGGTGGCTGCGGCACGGCGTGGCCGTCGCCCTGGTCGTCAGCCTCGCCGAGGCGCTCGCCATGGCCGCCGTGGCGACCCAGCTGCATCGTCTTGGCCAGCCGCCGGAGGTGGTCGCGGCGGCCAATCCGTTCTTCGTGATCATCGCCGTTTCGCTCGTGCCGACCTTCCTGTTCCAGGTCCTCCGGCAGTTCAGCGAGGCGACCGGCCGCCCCTGGGAACCCATGGCCATCCTGTTCTTCAGCGTGGTCCTGAATGCGTTTCTCAACTGGGTGTTCATCTTCGGGCATCTCGGCTCGCCGGCGCTTGGGCTGACCGGATCCGGCTGCGCCACCCTGTTCGCGCGCTCCGCGAGCGTCGCGCTGATCTGGATCTGGCTGCGGCGCCAGCCCGAATGGCGCGGCCGCGTGCCCCGGCTCGGCGGGCTGGTCCGGCTCTCGCGCTCCGCCCTGGCCGAGATGTTCGCCATCGGCCTGCCCGCGGCGGGCCAGCTGCTGTTCGAGGCGGGCGCCTTCACCGCCGCCGCCCTGCTCATGGGCTGGCTCGGCACCGTCCCGCTCGCCGCCCACCAGATCGCGCTGAGCTGCGCGGCGTTCACCTTCATGTTCCCGCTGGGACTGGCGATGGCGGTCAGCATCCGCATGAGCCAGGCCCTGGGCGCGGGCCGGCGCGACGCCCTGCGGCGGATCGGCTTCGGCGCGCTCGGCGCGAGCACGGCGATCATGGGATCGTTCGCCCTGCTCTTCGCCCTGGGCGGCGGCGCCATCGCCCGCGGTTTCACCGCCGACGCCGAGGTGGCCGCCCTCGCGGCGCGGCTGCTGCTCGTGGCCGCGGTCTTCCAGATTTTCGACGGCGCCCAGGTCGTCGGGGCCGGCGCCCTGCGCGGGCTGACCGACGTCCGGGTGCCGACCGTCATCACGTTCGTCGCCTATTGGATCGTTGCCCTCCCGGCCGGCTACCTGCTCGGTTTCCACGCCGGCCTGGGCGCACCGGGTATCTGGGCCGGGCTCGCCGCGGGCCTGGCCTGCGCCGCCCTCCTGCTGGCCACCCGCCTCGCGCGCACGACGGCATTCCCCGCGCCCCCCCGGCCCGCATCCTGATCCCGGCCGGACGCCCCGCCCCCGCCTCGCGCGCGTCCTTCGACCCTGATTCAATGTCAACTAATAGTTGACATCGTGTGCGTGCGGTCCCCGGGCCGGCGGCCTGACGCTCCGCCCCACGACCCAGCCGGCGGAATCAGTACGGTCCGCGGATGTGGGTGTGCACCTCGCGCTGGTAGAAGTCGGCGAGCCGGGCATGCAGGGCCGGCGCGAGCCGCGGCAGGCCGGACACCCGCGCGTTGGCGCGCGCCTGATCCGGATTCTTCGCCCCGGGAATGACCACGCCCACAGCGTCGAAGTCGAGGCACCAGCGCAACGCCATCTCCGCGAGCGTGAGCCCCGCGGGCACCAGCGGCTTGAGCGCGTCCGCCAGCTCGACGCCCTTCTCGAACGGCAGCCCCGCGAAGGTCTCGCCGACGTTGAAGGCCTGCCCGTCGCGGTTGTAGTTCCGGTGATCGCCGGCCGGGAAGCGCGTGGCCTTCGTGAACTTGCCGGCGAGCAGCCCGCTGGCGAGCGGCAGGCGCACGATCAGCGCCACGCCGCGCTGCCGCGCCTCCGCGAAAAGCGCGGCCACCGGCTTTTGCCGGAAGAGATTGAAGATGATCTGCAGCGACGCGCAGCCGTCCTGCCGGACGCACCAGAGCGCCTCGTCCATCGATTCGACGCTCGCGCCGTAGGCCCGGATCTTCCCCTCGGCCTTCAGCTCGCCGAGCCAGCCGAAGAGCTCGCCGCGCCTGAGCACGTCCGGCGGCACGCAATGGAGCTGGGTGAGGTCGAGCGCATCCACCCCGAGGCGCTCCAGCGAAGCGTGGGTGTGGCGGCGGACGACCGCCCGCGTGAAATTGGCCGGCCAGCCGGGATCGCCGAAGCGGCCCAGCTTGGTGGCGACAAAAGCCCGCGTCCGCGTCTCCTTGAGAAAGCGGCCGATCAGGCGCTCGCTCCGCCCGGCGCCGTAGACGTCAGCCGTGTCGAGGAAATCGATTCCCGCTTCGTGCGCGGCCCGCAGGGTCGCGAGCGCGGCCTCGTCGGACACGTCCCCCCAGTCGCCGCCCAGCTGCCAGGTGCCCAGCCCGATCTCGCCCACGGTCAGGCCGGTCTTGCCAAGAGTGCGCTTATTCATGGGGCGCGGAATGTGACACAGGAACAAAGGTCGGGCAAGACCAGGCGCCGCGTCCGCCCAATCCGTCGGAACTGTTACGTTTCCGCGCGTGCGCCCGCCCGCGGCCGGGAAGAATCTTCACGGATTGCGCCTCTCACCGCCGACACTAGACTCATCACCATGAATTTCCCGCTCCGCCTTGGCCTGGCCGCCGCCGGGATCCTCGGCCTGGCCTCGCTGCGCGCCGCTCCCGTCAAAAAGGGAGCGGTCGAGGCCGAGCTCGTGCCGGCCGTGGCCGGCGTCCAGCCGGGTCGCGCCTTCGACGTCGCCCTGCGCCTGGTGCACGATCCGCACTGGCACACCTATTGGCTTTTCCCGGGCACCGGCCTGCCCACGACGATCCATTGGGCGCTCCCGCCCGGCTGGCAGACCGGCGCCATCCAGTGGCCCGTGCCGCATGTGCTGACTGACGACAGCGGCAAGATCATCGGCAACGGCTACGACGGCGAGGTGTTCCTGCTCGTCACGCTGACGCCTCCGGCTGGCCTCGCCCCCGGCACCAGCGTCACGCTCAAGGCCGCCGTCGACTGGCTCATGTGCCGCGACATGTGCATGCCGGGAAACGCCGCCCTCGAGTTGACCCTTCCCGTCGTCGATGGACCGCCGACGCCCGACGCCACGTGGAGCCCGAAGCTGGCGGCCGCGCGCGGACAGCTGCCCAGCGCCCCCGATGGCTGGCAGGTGTCCGCCGATCGCGCCGGAAGTGCCGTGACGCTCACCGTTCACCCGCCCGCCGGCACGGTCGCCGCGCCCGCGGATCTCCGCTTTTTCTCCGATGACGGACTCATCGCCTTCGATCAGCCGCAGCGTGGCCGCACTGCGGGCGATGGGGCGTACGCGCTCACGCTGCCCGTCGATCCGGAGGGACCGAAGGACGCGAACCGTCTCCGCGGCGTGCTGGCGTTGGCGAAGGGCCCCGTGCCCGGAGTGCAGATCGACGTTCCGTTGGGTGCGGCGGCGGCCGGATCAACCTCGGCCCTCGCCGCCCGGACCACGACCGCCGCCGGCGGCCTGTTGGGCACGCTCGTGCTCGCGTTCATCGGCGGGCTCATCCTCAACCTGATGCCGTGCGTGTTTCCCGTGCTCGGCATCAAGATCCTCGGGTTCGTCAACCAGTCGGGCGCCGACCGCCGCAAGGTCACCCTGCACGGTGTGGCCTACGCCGCGGGCGTGCTCGCCTCGTTCTGGCTGCTGGCGGGCGTGCTGATCGCCCTGCGCGCGGGCGGGCTTGAGCTCGGCTGGGGCTTCCAGCTGCAGGAGCCGGGCTTCGTGTTCGCGCTGGCCGCGCTGCTGCTGGTGTTCGCGCTGAATCTCAGCGGCCTGTTCGAGTTCGGCCTTTCGGCCACCGGCGTCGGCTCCGGCCTGCAGGCGAAGTCGGGTTACAGCGGCTCGTTCCTTACCGGCGTGCTGGCGACGGTGGTGGCCACGCCGTGCTCCGCGCCGTTCCTGGCGCCGGCGCTCGGCGCGGCCCTGGCGTTGTCCGCGTTCGAATCGATCGTGGTCTTCACGGCGATCGCGCTGGGCCTGTCCGTGCCCTACCTGCTCCTCTCGATCTTCCCGCAGGCCGTGAAGC
>CAZKDK010000047.1:4931-16182 GCA_964551145.1 uncultured Opitutaceae bacterium
TGCCGCGCCCGGGCGCCTGGATGGAGACGTTCCGGCAGCTGATGGCGTTTCCGCTGTATGCCACGGTGGGCTTCCTCGTGTGGGTCCTGGCCGGGCAGACGCCCGACACCGGCCTGCTCAAGGTGTTCTTCGGCCTCGTGCTGGTGGCGATGGGCATCTGGGCATACGGGCGCCTGACGCCTCCCGGCGGTTCGGCCGGCCGGCGCCGCTTCGGCTTCGCAGCCGCCGCGGTGCTGCTCGCCGCGGGCGTGGCCGTGGGCTACCCCGTCCGCGCGCCAACCGATATCGTGTGGGAGAAATGGAGTCCCGAGACCGTCGCGCGGCTGCGCGGCGAGGGCAAGACGCTCTATGTCGATTTCACCGCGCGCTGGTGCGCCACGTGCCAGAGCAACAAGGCATTCGTCTTCTCGTCGGACCGGGTGCGCACCGAGCTGCGCCGCCGCGGCGTCGTGCTGCTCCGGGCCGACTGGACCAACAAGGACCCGCAGATCACGGAGACGCTCGCGTCGTTCAATCGCAGCGCCGTCCCCTTCGACCTCATCTACGCCCCCGGCCGCCCCGATCCGATCATCCTGCCGGAGCTGCTCACGCCCGACATCGTCCTCAACGCCCTGGCCGAACTCGGCCCGCCCGCGACCGCCGCAGCCAGCGAGTGAAGTCGCGGCGACCCAGCATCCTCGCGGGTGAGCTGCGCGTCAGCCCTGCGGCGCGGCCGTGAGCTTGTAGAGCACGACGTCGTGCGGCGCGACGGTGACGAGCAGGTCCACCTCGAAAACGCCGACGTCCTTCTGGCGCCAGAGATCGCGGACCGCCCGCCGGCCGCCGAGGCCGAGCCGGTCGAGCTTCGCGGTCACCGTGTGCGGCACGTCCCCGCGGTTGAAGAATCCCAGGGCCACCCCACCGTCCTCGAGATCCTTCCGGTAGATGTCCACCGCCCCGAGGGTCGCGACGCGGCGCGCAGACCGGCCCAGGGCGTCCTGGTCGAGCGCGAGGACCTCGTCGTTGGCCAGGAGATTGAGGGTGAACGGATCCAGCTCCTCGAGATTGCAGCCGATGAGGAGCGGGGCCGAGAGCAGGCACCAGAGGCTGATGTGCGAGTACTGTTCGGCCGGGGTCAGCCGCGTGTCGCGCAGCTGCGAGCCGAAGCCCAGGCGGCCGATGACGAGCATGTCGGGATCATTCCAATGCCCCGGCCCGCCGAACGGAACCCAGGGGTCCTGGCTGAAGCCGATCGCGGAAACCGAGTTCTGGTACGGACCGGGGACCTCCCAGGTATCCCAGATGTCGCCCGTGGTGCGCCAGCTCTGGGCCCAGCGCGAGAGTTCCGCGACCGCCTCGATGGGCGCCCCGACCGACAGGCTGAGCACGACATCGCGACCGGTGGCCCGCAGGGCGAGCGCCATCTCGCGCGCATGCTCCACGTCGTTGGGAGCCCAGTCGTATTTCAGGTAGTCGATGCCCCATTCCCCGAACTGCGCGGCATCGTTCGCCGTGAACGCATACCGGCCCATCCGTTTGTTCGCCTCGTAGTCCGTCAGCCGCTCCCACTTGCCGCCCGGATCGTCGCTCGATCCGCCGCGGTAGCCGGCGAACGTCGTGATCCATGGGCTCGAGTAGATGCCGACTTTCAGGCCCAGCGCATGAATGTCGTCGCACAACCGCTTCAGGTCCGGAAACCGCTCGTTGCCGAGGATGGCGTGGTGCGGGCCGCCGCGCTCGCCCTGCCAGGTGTCGTCGATGTTGATGTACGTCCAGCCGTGATCGGCGAGACCGGACGCCACCAGCGCGCGGGCGGAGCGCAGCACCTTGTCCTGGTCGACGTTCTGCGCCCAGCAGTTCCAGCTGTTCCAGCCCATTGTCGGCGTCAGCGCGATCCGGTCGCCGCAGACGATACGGAACCGTTTCTCGGCGCTCCCCTGGGCGTTCCGGGCGCGCAGCGTGACGACGGACTCGCCCGCCCGCGCGAGCTTCCCGGTGATCCGGCCCGTGGCCGGATCCAGCGACAGGCCCGCCGGCAGGCCGTCCGCGGCGTAGACCATCGGGCGCTCGCCGGTCACCGGGATCGCGTACAAAAAGGGCGCACCGGGCGTTACTCCGAACCCGTTCGGGCCGTTGATGCGCGGGGCCGCCGGCGGGGGCGGCGTCCGGATGTCGGCGGCTTCGGCCGCGATTCCGCGCGGCCCGCAGAGAAGCGTTACGCCGCCCGATACGACGAGAATCAGAGTCCTGATGAATTGCGCGTGCATGGCAGCAGGAAGGAGTCTGGGGTTTGGAGTTTGGGGCGGACGAATGATCTCGATCCGCAGCGCGGCTGACCCCGGATGGTCGTTTCGTCCGGAACGCCTCTAAAAGGTGCTGTCATCATATCAGCCCTGGATTTTGGCTGCAATGGTCACATTCTGCCCATAGTGGTCGATTTGTGACAAACACGCCGTCCCGATGGCTGCCCGCGTTTCAGCGGGCGTTCCGCGCCTGGCCGGGAGACCGCTTCAGCTCCCGCCCCTTCGGCGCCATCTACCTCGGCTGCGAGACGCAAACGGTGGCCGCCGAGTATCGCTGGGATGGGCTGCGCCGCGGCGCCGATCCGCGGCACCCGCGGATCATGTTCCAGGCGACCCTGGACGGCTGGGGACGTTTCGAACGGGGGTCGCGCCGGTGGATCGTGGGGCCGGAATCGGCTTTCCTGGCCGTGCTGCCTTCCCGGCATCTTTACCTCCTGCCGCCGGAGAGCCCGCGCTGGTCGTTCTTCTGGTTCACGTTTGCCCATCCCTATGTCGTTCAACGGCTGGCCGGCCTGGTGAAGCGGTACCCGCCTATTTTCGCGCTGCCCGCCGGAGCCCCGCTGGTCGCCGAGAGTCTGTCCTTCTTCGAACGGTGCTGCCACGGCCGGTTCGACGATCCCTTCGCCGAGGAGGCGGCGCTGCTGGACTGGATGCTGGAACTCGAGCGCCATCTTCACGACCTCGCCCACCCGCGCGGCCGGCGCGAGGCCGCGCTTGAGGACGCGCGGCGGGCAACGCTCGCCGGCCTACCCCGCGCCATCGGCGTCGGGGATCTGGCGCGGCGCCACGGCCTGTCGCGCAGCCATTTCAGCCACCGCTTCCGCGGCGCCACAGGACTGACGCCGGGCGCGTTCATGCACGAGGTCAGGCTGGGCGAGGTCCGGCGACGGCTGCGCGAGACCCGCGAGCCGCTCAAGGAGATCGCGGGCGCGACGGGATTCGCGGATGCCAACCACCTCTGCAAGGCCTTCCGTCGGCGCTATCACCTGAGCCCGGGCACCTACCGCTACCAAATGCGGTAGCGTTCCGCCCGGTTCGGGCGTCCGCTCAACGGCCGCCCGTGGCGGCGCGGGAGCCGCGCCGGGCGTCGAGCGACCAGCGTCCCGGCCCCTCGATCAGGAGGAACAGCAGGCCGCACCACATGGCGAGGTCCGTGCGCGCCTCGTGCACCATGCTCAGCGGGCCGTAGGTCTTCAGTTTCATCAACGCGAGGCCCAGATAGGCATGTCCGAGCAGGACCGGCAGCTTGGTGGTGACAAGGGCCACCGTGATGTCGACGAACAGGGCCAGGGCCGCGGGGCGGCTGAACAGGCCGAGAATGAGGAGCAGTCCGCCCAGCGTTTCGACCGCCGCGACGAACGGCCCCAGGACCTCGGGGTGCGGCAGGCCGATCGCCGCGAAGCGGCCGGCCCCGTTGGCGGCCGGGTCGAGGAACTTGAGGATGCCCTCGTTGAGAAAGACGGCGCCCGTGACGAGACGGATGAGGATGTTGGCGGGCGCGCCCGCGGCGCGGCCCTGGGAGCGGAATGGGTTCATGTCGATGATCGGTTGGAAACCAGCCCAAGAGGCGCAGGCGCGGGATCACGAATGCGTGCGCCCGGCCGGCCCCCAGGTCCAGTAAAGCGAAAGATACCACAGCGTATGCCGCTCGCCGTGAATGCTGCGGCCGGCGCTGAACAACAGGCTGAACCGCTCGGTGAACGCAAGGCTGCCTCCGAGGTTGACCACGGTGAACCCGCGTCCGTCCACGGAGTCCGCTCCTTGGGCGAAAATCTCGCCTCCGAGGATCAGGCGCGGACCGAGTTCACGCTGCACGAGCCAGCCGCCGAACGCGTGGTCGCGCCGCCCGGGGGCGGAGTTGAACGCGTATCCGCCGCCACCGTAGGTTGTCCACGGTCCCCAGCTCTTCTGCAGCCACAGCGGCACGCGACACCACGTCCGCCCGTTGCCCAGCCCGCGGTCCGCGGCGCCGGTCGGCAGCTCCACCATCGGGAAGATCCCCGCCTGGGGTCCGCCGGCAGTCTCATGGGCGAACCGGTATTTGATCCCGAATTCGGTGTCGCCGGGGCCGGACGCGGTCGGCCCGCCCGACGGGGTGAACGAGGCGAGCGGCACCACCAGGTGGACCTGCACGTCGGGCAGCACGCCGTAGTTGAGCTCCGCCGCCGGCCCGTTGACCGCATTGCCGCCGTCGGTGCGATCGCCGCTCGCGAACAGGTAGGCCTCGCCGTGGCCGAAGTCGACCGGCTCGGGATCGTCGGTGAGGAAGGGCGGCCCGGCGCGAAGCGACGGCAGCAGTGCAAGGCCCAGGGCCAGCAAGCGGGACGGTTTCATGGTCGGTCCACCGGCGCGTTGGCGCCGGCGGCACTGATGACCGCAAGCGCGGAATTCTCAAATCGGCGCCACGGAGATCAGGCCGGCCGGCACCGGCAGTCGCCGCGCAGGCCGGACCGGATGCCCCCGGGCCGGCCCCGCGCCCGGGCAGCCATCCGCGCGCTCCCGGTTGCAGAATCGGGGAAAGTGCGCAACCTACAGCGCCCGGCGGGCCGCCGGGTGTTTCGTTCCCACCAGCCTTCCCGGTTCTCCCAGAGGTTCCCCCGTGCATTCCGCCCTGCTCCGGTCCGCCGCCTTCGCCGGCGTGCTTCTGCTCGCCCTCCCCGCCTCCGCCGAGGACGCCTCGCGGCTCCAGCAGGTGACGGACGAGCTGGCCACGCTCCAGACCGTCGTGCAGAAGCTCCCGGACGGCCGCGAGCGCAAGAAACTCGAGGAGCGCCGCGCGCTGCTCGAGCGCGAGCGCGACATTCTCCGGCAGCGCCAGCTGCTCGAGGCCAAGGAGGACGCGCTCGAGCGCCGGCGGCTGGACAGCCCGACTGCCAAGCTGCAGGGCATGCTCCGCACGCTCGAGTCGCACACCCGGCCGCTGGAGACCCGGATGGAGACGCTCAGCGCGCGGATCCGCGATGCGGCCCTGCAGCGCGACGCCCTTCGCGCCGATGAGGAAAAGGCCCGGCAGTTCCCCGCCGGCGCCGAACGCGATGCCCGCCTCGCCGCGCTCAACGAGCAGACCCTGACCCAAGGGGAGGAGATGGACGCGCTGCAGCTGCAGCGCGATGCGGTCAACCACGGGCTCGCCCTCGGGCAGGAGGTCGAGGCGGTCGCCGGCCGCCTGCGCGACGAGCCGGCCGCGCCCACCCTGCGCCTCACCACCTGGTGGGAGCGGCAACGCGAACTGGGCGCCCTGGCCGATCGCGCCGCCTCCGCCGCCCTGACGGCCCGGGCGGTCGAGGAGCGCCACGCGACCGCGGCCGGCGCCCTCGCCCTCGCCCGCGAGAAGCTCGGCCAGATCGACGACGAGATCGCGCTGCTTGCCCCCCAGACCGGGATCTTCCGCTCCACGCCGGGAGTCCCCAAGCTGCTCGCCGCCGCCCGGCGCGACAAGGACGCGCTCGTGGCCCGGCTGCCGGCGCTCGAGGCGCAGGCCAACGCGCTCGCCGAGGCCGCCGACGCGACCGTCGCGCGGGCCGACCTGGTGGACACGGAACACGCCTGGCTGCGCGAGCGCCAGGTCGCGTTCACCGGGCGCTTCTTCCGCTGGCTCGCCTGGCCGGCGGCGGCCGTCGGCCTGGTCGTCCTGCTCTTCCTCGCCATCAGCCGGTTCCTGCTCCCGCGGTTCTACAAGCATGACCTGCTCGTGAGCGCGCGGCGGGTGAACCGCTACTTCATGATTGCGATGCTCGTCGCCGTGATCGCCGGCTTCTTCCTCGAGGACCTGCGGCTGCTCGCCACCACGCTCGGGATCGTCAGCGCCGCCCTCGTCATCGCACTGCAGGACGTGTTCGTGTCCATCGCCGGCTGGTTCGCGATCGTCATCAGCAACAAGATCCGCGTCGGCGACCGGGTCGAGATCGACGGCGACAAGGGCGACGTGATCGAGATCGAGCTGATGCGGACCACCCTGAACGAGATCGAAACCGGGCTCGGCATCGACCACCCCACCGGCCGGATCGTCGCCCTGCCCAACAGCTACATCTTCCGCAGCCGCCTCCACAACTACACGCGCCACCATCGCTGGATCTGGCTGCGCACCGACATCACCGTCACCTTTGAGACGCCGGTGGCGGAGGCCCTCGTGGTCCTCCGCAAGGCGCTCGAGGACGTCACGGCGGAGTCCTTCGCGGCCGCGCGGCGCGACGCCGTCGCGTTCGAGGCCCGTTTCGGCCGCCCCGACGCGGTCTACGAGCCGAAGATCTACTCCTCGATCGCCGACTCCGGCGTCATGTTCACCCTGCTGGCGGTCACCGAGTACACCCAGAAATCCGCGATACGCGACCAGCTGCACTGGCGCATCCTCAACGACTTCGCGCGCGACCCGCGCCTGCAGTTCGCCTACCCGACCCGGCGCGAGATCCTCGCCCGCGAGGTGGCCGGCCGGCCGACGGACCGGGACGGCGCCACCCCGGGCGCGACCCGGCTGGCGACCTGGCCCGGATCGGCCAACTGACATCTGCGCCACCGGCGGTCGGCCGGCGGGATGCCGGCGCCACCTTTCGCCCATCCGGGGCGCCGATCGGCGGCAGCCCCGCCGGCAGCGGTCGGGGTTGACCGGACACCCGTCGCGGCACAGCATCGGCGAGTTCCCTGCGTCGGCCCGACGCGGCCGAAGTCCCGCCCCTGCCTTGGTACGCCCGAAACCTCGGGCCAGATCATCATGCGAACCATCCCATTGGTATTCCTCACGGCGCTGGCGCTGGCCGGCCCCGGTTACGCTGCACCGGAAGCCAAGTCGCTTCCGCAACCTGATCCCCTCGCGGACCGGATGAGTCAGGCGATCAGCCTGGTCCAGAAGGGCAGTTTCGACGCGGCCCTCGCACAGGTCATCGAACCGACCATCGCGGAGTTCGAAAAGGAATATGCCGGACGCAAGGAGCGGATTTATTGCGCACGCGACGCGGCCGAGACGCTCCTCTACATGGCCCGGTCGTCCGAGAAGGGCGAGGCGGCCCAGGCAGTCAGCGCGGGCTACGCCTATGCCTACTACCTGAAGGGCTACATTCTCGTGGACCGGAGTGATTTCGACGGCGCCCTCCCATTTCTGCAGAAGGCGGTGGAATTGTCGCCGTCCAACGCGCAGTTCCTGTCGGAACTGGGGCACGTCTATCAAACCGGAAAACAATGGCCGAAATCCCTGGAGACCTTCGACCGCGCCATTGAGGGAGCGCGGACCCTCCCCGACAACACCAACCAAAGCGGAACCCTCCGACGCGCGCTCCGGGGCCGGGGCTATGCATTGATCGAATTGAACCGGCTCGATGAGGCCGAGAAGGCGTACGCCGAATGCCTCGAGCTCGATCCGGATGATGCCAAGGCCAAGGGGGAACTGAACTACGTCAAGGGTCTCCGCGCGAAGCAGGCTCCGACGAAGTGACCGCCGGTGCCCCAGGCGCGGCACCTTCAGCCCGGACCCCGGATCCGGCGGGCATGGGTTGCGTTTGAGCTGATCCCGGCGACCCTGTCGAGCGCGCCGTCCGTCCCTGCGGACCCTCCCTTTCTTTTCCAATGAAGATCACGATCCTGGGCGCCGCCGGCGGCGAAGTCACCGGCTCGGCCTACCTCGTCGAGACGGGCCAGGCCCGGGTTCTGGTCGACTGCGGCCAGTTTCAGGGCCATCAGGCCGCGGCGCTCAACCGCCCGCCCGTCGAAGCCGGCGCAGCGCCGCTCGACGCCGTCGTCCTGACGCACGCGCATCTCGACCACACAGGCCGCCTCCCCCTGCTGCCGCGGACGGGATTCCGCGGCCCGATCTGGGCCACGCCCGCGACGATCGACATGACGGGGCTGATCCTGCGCGACGCCGCCAAGATCCAGGTCCAGGACGCGGAGCGGCGCAACCGGGCGCGCCAGCGGGCGGGCGAGGCCCCCGTCCAACCCCTCTTCTCCATCGAGGAGGCGGAGCAGATTCTGCGACAGCTGCGGCCCATGGCCTACCACCAGCCGTTCGCCGTGGCGCCCGGCCTGCAGGTGCGTGTGGTCGAGGCGGGCCACATGCTCGGGTCGGGCAGCCTCGAGCTGTTCACGGACGCGGGCGGCCGGCGGACCTCCGTCGTGTTTTCCGGCGACCTCGGCCCCAAGGGGGCGCCGATTCTCCGCGACGCCGAGCCCTTCGCGCGGGCCGACCTCGTGTTCCTGGAATCCACCTACGGCGACCGCGACCACCGGCCGTTCGCCGAAACCGTCCACGAATTCATCGCCATCCTGCAGGAGGCCGTGAACCGGAGGAGCAAGGTGCTGGTGCCCACCTTTGCGGTGGGCCGGGCGCAGCTGCTCACCGCGCTGCTGGCCTGGATCTTCCGGAACCGGCGTGTCGAGCCGTTCCCCGTGTTCCTGGACAGCCCCATGGCCATCGAGGCCTCGCACATCTACGAGCGCCATCCGGAGCTGTACGACGAGGAGATGGTCGCCTTCCTCAAGGCCCGGCCGATGGCGAAGGATCTCACGACGATGAAGATGACGGCGACGCCGGCCGAATCGCGCCAGATCAACACCTGCCCCGGTCCCTGCCTCATCATGGCGGGCGCGGGCATGTGCAACGCCGGACGCATCCTGCATCACCTGCGTCACAATCTCTGGAACCCGGAGGCGCAGGTCGTCATTGCGGGCTACCAGGGAGCCGGCACGCTCGGGCGCCAGCTGGTCGACGGCGCGAGGCAGGTGTTGATCTTCGGCGAACCCATCGCGGTCAAGGCGCGGATCCACACGCTGGGCGGCTTCAGCGCCCACGCCGGCCAGACGGATCTGGCGGCGTGGTTCGCGCCGCTGGCCGCGTCCCGGCCGCGACTCGTGCTGACCCATGGTGAGGATCCGCAGCGGACCGCCCTGGCCGCGCTCCTGGCCAAGGCCCACGGAATCACCGCGCTTCTGCCGGCGTTGGGCGACACCGTCGAGGTGTAGCGCCGCCCCGGGCGTCGGCGGCTCCGCCAGAAGGGTGTAATGGTTAAAGTGTAAGGGCCACCCCGCGGGCGGCTCTTGGCCTTACCCCTTACTTCTTACCCCTTAGCCCTTACTCCTTACCCTTTACCCGGCCGGCGCGGCTGCGTCCTGCCCGGCCGACTGCGGGAACGGCGCGAACCAGGCCAGCAGGATCGGCGGAATCGAGGCGCAGAGCACGAAGAGGAAAAAGTTCGGATAGCTCCGGTGGACCTCGCGGAAAACCAGCGCGCTGAGGGGACCGGTCACCATCTTGGTCAGAGCCATGACCCCGGTGGCGAACGCGTAGTGCGTCATCTTGAACGCGCCGGGGGCGATCTGCTGCATCATGTAGAGCATGTGCCCGATCGATCCGAACCCGAAGGCGAACTTCTCGACCGTCACGACGGCCGTGATGAGCACCAGGCTGTGCGGCATGGCGTGGCTCAGGTAGTAGTAGGTCACATGCGGGACGTTCAGCGCGATGGCGAGAAACAGGAATGACCGCTTCAGCGTGAATTTCGCCGCGAAGAATCCGCCCGCCAGCGCGCCGAGCAGAAAACCGCCGGTGCCGAGGGAGCCGTAGATGTTCCCGATCTGCTGGTTGTTGAAGCCCATCCCGCCCACGGCGCGCGAATCGAGGAGGAACAGCTGGCCGAAGTTCTCGATGAAGCCTTCGCCGAACCGGTACATGAAGATCACCGCCAGCATCATCCAGATGCTCTTTTTCTGGAAAAACGTCAGCCACGACTCCTTCAGGGCCTTCCACGCGCCGGCCAGCCCGCCGCCGCGCAGGGACGACGGTTCGCCCGGGGGCAGCATCCGCAGGTGCCACACGCCGAGAACGGCCATGAGCACGCAAATGAGAACCATCACGACTTCCCACGCCCGGATCCACGTGTAGCGCGCTTCATCATGGAGATAGCCCGTGAACCAGGTGAGCGCTCCCGAGGCGATGATCGCACCGCAATTCCAGCAGATGCCCTGGATGCCCATGTACCTCGCCTGATCCCTCGGCGTGATCGTGGTCAGATAGACGGCGTCCCCCGCGATGTCCTGCGTGCCGGAGGCGAAGCCGGTGATCCAAAAAAGGGTCAGGGAGATCCGGAAAAAACCGGGCAGCGGCAGGGCCAGGGCCACCAACCCGATCGACGCCGCCATCAGGAATTCCATGCCGAGCACCCATTTCCGCTTCGTCAGGTACGGCTCCATCAAGGGCGCCCACAACGGCTTCAATACCCAGGGCAGGTACATCAGGCCCGTGTAGATCGCGATGTCCTCGTTCGTGATGCCGAGGTTCTTGAACATCGTCTTCGACACCAGGGCGACCGTGGCGTTCGGAATGCCCATCGCGAGGTAGAGCGAGGGCACCCACAGGAGCGGATGCTTGTAGGAGCGGGGTTGGCTCATGAAGAAAGCCGGCGGACGCGGCCGCCGGCACCCGCCATCTGCTACCGGCCGCCCGCCGAAAGCCAAGCCCAGACTCAACGGTCGCGCCGCCGCTTTCGCCCACTCCGGCCCGGCCGTTCCTGCGTGCCCGCCACCCGCCCCACCCGTCTCGCAGGATTCCGCTTGACCTATACTGTGTGCCATACACTATATGCCGCATACTGTCTGCCATACGGTGAATACCCTGCCGACCGAACTCTTTGAAAATCTCCGCCTCGAGCTGCGCCGCGGCTGCCTGATTCTCGCGGTGCTGGCCGAGCTCCGGACCGAGCGCTACGGCTACACGCTGCGCAAAAGCCTTGAGGAACAGGGAACGGCCATCGACGAGAGCACGCTGTATCCGCTCCTGCGGCGCCTCGAAAGCCAGGGGCTGCTCGTCAGCGAATGGCGCGAGGAGGACCGGCGGCAGAAACGCTTCTACCGGCTCTCCCCCGGGGGGCGCGAGCTGCTCAAGCACCTGCTCGCCGAATGGCAGGCCATCAACGCATCGATCACCCGCATCGCCGCGGCCAGACATTCCTAGGAGACCCCATCATGGATCTGCTCGACCGTTATCT
>CAZKDK010000048.1:0-16136 GCA_964551145.1 uncultured Opitutaceae bacterium
GTCACTCCGGCAGTGGAGGCAGGCGTAGTGGAAAAGGGTGCGAGGGTATAGGTTGCCATTCCGCAAAAGCAAACAAAACTTTGTCCGCCGTCGCCCTGCGCCGGCGCGCCGGATTCGCCCATTTGTTGGTTGCCCGCTCCCCTGGGGATCCTTTCAGATGACGCGGCGTCGATTCATCGTCCTCCCTATTCTCCATGCACTACCTCAAGTCCCTCCCTGTCTTGGTGATCCTTCTGTTCGGGACGGCGGTCGCGCGGGCCCAGGAGCCGGCCGCCCTCGCCGCCATCGACCAGCGCGCCGAAGCCATCGTGAGCCGGATGACGCTCGATCAGAAGATCGACCTGATCGGCGGCGTCGACGACTTCTTCATCCGCGGCTACCCGGACCTGGGCTGGCCCCGGCTGAAAATGGCCGACGGCCCAATGGGCGTGCGCAACTGGGGCCCGGCCACTGCCTTCCCAGCCGGAATCGGGCTCGCGGCCACCTGGGATCCTGACATGGCCCGCGCCATCGGCGTGGGCCTCGGGCGCGACGCGCGCGCCAAGGGCGTCCACTTCCTCCTCGGTCCCGGCGTCAACATCTACCGCGCGCCCATGAACGGCCGGAACTTCGAGTATTTCGGCGAGGACCCCTTCCTCGGATCCCGCATCGTCGTGGCCTACGTCGAGGGCGTCCAGAGCGAGGGCGTCATCGCGACCGTCAAGCACTACATGGGAAACAACTCCGAGTTCGACCGCCACAGGATCAACGACCAGATCGACGAGCGGACGGAGCGGGAGATCTACCTGCCGATCTTCGAGTCCGCGGTGAGCGAGGCCAACGCGGGGGCCGTCATGGATTCCTACAACCTGGTCAACGGCGAGCATGCCACCCAGAACGCCGCCCTGAACATCGAGGTGCTCAGGAACTCCTGGGGCTTCCGCGGCATCTTGATGTCCGACTGGGATGCCACCTACGACGCCGTCGGCGCCGCCAATGGCGGCCTCGACCTCGAGATGCCGGCCGGCCGGTTCATGAACCGCGCCAACCTGCTTCCCGCGATCCAGGCCGGCACGGTCACCGTCGCAACCATCGACGAAAAGGTGCGGCGGATCGTGCGCACGGCGGTCGCGTTCGGGTTCCTGGACCGCGATCAGCTGGAGCTGACCATTCCCCGCTACAATGAGGAAAACCGTGCCGTCGCGCAGCGCGGCGCCGAGGAGTCCGCCGTTCTGCTGAAAAATGCGGGGCCCGTGCTCCCGCTCGACCGCGCGTCCATCCACACCCTCGCGGTCATCGGGCCGGGTGCCTACCCCGCCGTGCCCGTCGGCGGTGGCAGCGCCGGCGTCGAGCCTTTCACCGCCGTCAGCTACCTGCAGGGACTCAGCGACTACCTCGAGGGGGTCCAGGTCCTCTACAGCCCCGGCCTCGTCGCCACTGCGGACATCCTCGGGCAGACCCGGTTCTCGCTGGATGAGAAGGGCGCGCAGCCGGGCGTCCACGGCGAGTACTTCAACAGCGCCGATTTCTCGGGCACTCCCGTCGTGCGCGACGACGTGCACGTCAACTTCGATTGGCGGAACGAGAGCCTGCACGCCATGGTCGTCAAGGGACTCTCGATCCGCTGGACCGGCTGGTTCACGCCGGCCAAGACGACGACCTACCACTGGGCGATCAGCCTGGCCGGCCGCGACGCCGTCAAGTTCTACCTCGACGGCCGCCTCGTGCTGGCCCGGGATCCCCAGGAGGGCCGCGGACCCGAAGGCGTGGACGTGCCGATGGAGGCGGGCAAGCCGGTCGCCGTCAAATTCGAGTGCGTGGTCGGCGGAACCTGGCGCGATCATCGCATCGGCCTCGGCGCCATCCCCGCCGACGAACTCATCACCCCCGAGGCGAAGAAGATGGCCGCGACGGCCGACGCCGCCGTCGTCTTCGTCGGTTTCAACCCCACCTCGGAATCCGAGGGCGCCGACCGGACGTTCGGCCTCGGTTTCGGCCAGGATGACCTCGTCCGGGAAGTCGCGGCGGCCAACAAGCGCACGATCGTCGTGCTGACCGCCGGCGGCGCCGTCGATGTCACGCGCTGGATCGAGCAGGTCCCGGCCCTGCTCCAAACCTGGTACGGCGGCCAGGAGGCCGGCCGCGCCCTCCCCCGGCTCCTGTTCGGCGAGGTCAACCCGTCGGGCCACCTGCCGATCAGCTGGGAGCGGCGCTGGGAGGACAATCCCGTCCACGACACCTATTATCCCAACGCGCCCGCCAACACCGTCATCTACAGCGAAGGCGTGTTCGTCGGGTACCGCGGCTATGAGCATACCGGGGTCAAGCCGCTGTTCCCCTTCGGCTTCGGGCTGACCTACACGACGTTCGCGTGCTCGAACCTCGCCATCGCGCCCGCCGCCCCCAAAGTCGGCGAGGCGGTCACCGTCTCGTTCGACGTGGCCAACACCGGCACGCGCGCCGGCACCGCCGTGGCCCAGATCTACCTCGGCAACCCGACGGCCGGCGTGCCGCGCCCGCTGAAGGAGCTGAAGGGATTCGAGCGCGTCGACCTCAATGCGGGCGAGAAGCGCCACGTCTCGCTGGTGCTCGAGCCGCGCGCCATGTCGTACTGGGACGTGACCGGCCACGCCTGGAAACAGGAACCGGGCAGGTTCACGGTGTTCGTCGGGCAATCCTCGGCGGATATCGATTTGACGGCCGAATACACCGTGGCGCCCTGAATCCGGATTCCGGACCTTTGCACCACGAATCCACACGAATGGGCACGAATTCGCTCGGGCTCCGCCCCCCGATTCGTGAAGATTCGCGTGCATTAGTGGTTCCCTTCCCTATCGAAACCCTGATTTCAAACTTCGGACCGTTGTCACCACTGATCCACACTGATGCGCACTGATCCGATCGAGCTCCTCCAGACCCGATCAGTGTAGATCAGTGTGCATCAGTGGTTCCCTCCCCGGTCCTTGCCGGGGTGCCCGGGTTGAGATCGTTCACACCGCTACTCCTCGCCAATGCCCGCTGATTCTCACGGGAATCATCTCATTCCAATCAGCGAAAATCAGGGTACATTAGCGGTTACTCCCTCATGAGCTCCATCGATTCGTCTGCAATCGCCGCGAAAATCATCGCCGCCATCGAGCAGCTCCTCCCGGAATATCTGGCCGACCCGGCCGACCGGAGCGTCGCCAACGGCAACCTCGGCGTCTGCATCATCGACGAGGCCGGCCGGATCCACGGTGCGATGTTCGGCCCCGACCGGATCCGGAAACGGCAGTCGTTCCGTGTCGCCTGGACCAAGGCCAGCCAGGTCTGGATCACCGGCATGAAAACCGGCGAGTACGAAAAGGCGCTCTACAACGGTCAAGTGGACGAGCACAAGTTCGGCATCTCCCGTCCCGACTTGATCGGCTGGGAGGGCGGCCAGCCGTTCACGCTGCCGGACGGCTCCCGCCTCTCAGTCGGCGTCAGCGGCCTGCGCGGCGTCAGCGACCTGGCGATTGCCGTCCGCGCCCTGCAGCAGCTCAAGCTGGTGTTGTAGCTCTCCGCGCCCGCCCGCTAATTCCGAGGTCTTCTTCGGTGGGGCGGGCTTTGCGCCCGCCGGTTGTCCGTCTTCCCACCTGGGGGACGCACCGCCGTGCGCGCCCCAGCCCCAGACAGCGCCCGGGCAGCCATTCCAACATGTCAACTATTAGTTGACATTGGAGGCAGCGGCCGGCCTCGAGGGACTGCGGGCAGTGATGGCCGGCCTGCCAGGCGACCTGGTGTCCTGCCGCACGTTGCCCGCGCCAGCCGCCGCCGGCCCGCAGCCTCCGCGCGCGCCGATCTGCCTGAGTGGTGGGGCGGGCTTTATGCCCGCCAGCTCCGAGATCATCAATCGCTCATCGCCCGGTCACCGACCGGGCCTACAGGATTTCGCTGACGGTGTTTCGCTCCACCGCTCAACTGAAGAACGGAATGCTCAGCGGGTAATGGAAACATCCGCCGTCGGACGCCTTGATTGCCGCGACGATCGACAGCACGAACGACGCCAGCGCCATCAGAATCAACAGGGGAATGCCGACCAGGATGAAGATCAGCGGTATGCAGCAGATGCCGTAGAGCAGGAGGGACAGGTGGAAGTTCAGCGCCGAACGGGCGTTGCCAGCCACGTACTCCGACTCGTGGCGCATCGCGAAGTACACGACGAGCGGCAGGATGAAGCCCACGCCGATGAATCCGGACAGGTGGACCAGAATGCCCCAGATCTTGTGGTTGCCGCTCGGCGCAATGGCGGGAGGTGTTTCGTTCATGGAAGGCGGAATGCGTTCAATGATTAGACACGGAGGGAGCTGGCGCGGCTTCTGCGCCAGCAGGCGGCGTGGCCGCTGTCGGAGTTGTCTGAACCGGCTGGTTCGCCCAGCTTTTCTTGGGATAGGAAGCGACAACTGTCCCATCACGGAGCACGAGCATCAATGA
Organism: uncultured Opitutaceae bacterium; assembly: GCA_964551145.1. GTDB lineage: Bacteria > Verrucomicrobiota > Verrucomicrobiia > Opitutales > Opitutaceae > Fen-1467. The sequence continues at coordinate 4,435 of CAZKDK010000048.1, forward strand.
TTCATGCAATATCGGGAATTCACGCCGACCCTGATCTGCAGTCCTCATGTGGTCAGCTGGCTCAAAGACGAAATAGATGTCTGCTCCTTCTGATCTGGATTGGATAGCCCGCACCTTATCGGCCGATTCGAAATCAGCCTTTGTGATGCGGGTTTCATCGACCGGCCCCATCACTTGAAAGTGTCCACCAAGGTACTTCGCGATCACATCCGTGTTGGACAGCGCCTGGTCCGTTGCTGTCGTCGCGCAACCGCAGAGAAGTGCGGCGAATCCCACGATGAGGCAGAGAAGCTTCATTTGTGGCGAACAGAGTAATATGCCGCAGCGGCGTCGTGTCGTGTCCACGTCGGCACGGGGCCCCCTAACTGGGGCGCGAGCGCCGGCCGGAGCGTCGGATATCATCGGTCGGAAATCTCTCTGAATTCAAGATCCGAGTTGATCGGCGGACTGATTCCGCGCTGTCGTCACCGCGGAATCCGGCAAAGCAGCCCCGACCCGCGCATCCCCCTCCTGGCTTCACAGCTTCCGCGCGGAATCACTGGCTTCGCGACCTTTGTCATTTAATAGATGACATCGGGCAGAGCCGGCCGCGCCGACCTGTGGGGGCGCTGCGCTCGAAGATCCTGAGCGGAGTCGAACGGCGTCAGCGCCGCTCGGGCATCTGGCGGCGACAGCGCGCCGCCCTTCAGGCTGCGATCGTTTCCGGAACAGCCGCTACGCATCCTCTGTGCGCTCTGTGCGGGTTCTCTGTGTCCTCTGTGACAAAAACCCGTCTTCCGTCCGTCCGTCTTACGGTCCGGCGGGCGCAGCAGCAGCCGCTGCCGCCCCAAACGGCGCGACCGTCCGGCCGGCTGGCTCCAGGCGTTTGCCGCCGCAGATCACCAGGTCGACCGGATTGCCGCCGATCTCGTAGCCCAGCATGCGTTCGTCCGTGTGGCGCAGCAGGACCAGGTCCGCCCGCTGGCCGGCGGTGACCGTGCCGCGGTCCGACAGCCCGAGCACAGCCGCGGCGTTGACCGTGGCCGCCGTGATGGCCTCGGCCGGCGAGAGCCCGCAGAACCGCACGGCCAGCGCGACCGCGAAGGGCATCGAGTAGGTCGGCGCCGCGCCCGGGCCGCAATCCGTACCGAGCGCCACCGCGCCGCCGGCGTCGACGAAGAACCCGGCCCGGGCGTAGCGCTGGTTGGAGTCGAAGCCGGCGCATGGCAGGAAGACCGCGCACGCCCGCGAGGCGGCGAGCTGCTCCAGGTCGGCCTTCGACGCGGCCTCCAGGTGGTCGACGCTGCGCGCGCCGAGGCGGATGGCCTCCGGCACCATGCCCAGCGAGCTGAACCGGTCCGCCTGCACCCGGATCGCGTGGTACTTCTTCGCCTTCTCGAACAGCCGCACGCACGCGTCCACCGACCACGCGTCCCGTTCGCAGATCGCGTCCACTGCGATGTCGGGGAACTCGCGCGCGACCTCCGGCAGCATCTCCTTCACGACCATCCGGGCGTACTCGTCGAGCGCGCCCTCGAACGACGCCCCGAGCAGCGCGGTCGGCACGATCGTGCCCGCCCATTCGTGCCCGGCCCGGACGATCGCCCGCAGCAGCTTGAGCTCCTCCTCGGTCGCGAGGCCGAAGCCGCTCTTGATCTCAACCGTCGTCGTGCCCTCGCGGAGAAACGCGTCGAGCCGCGGCTTGAGCGCGGCAGCGAGCTGCTTCCGGGTTTCCGCCCGCACCGCGTGCACGGTGGCGGAGTCGCCACCGCCCGCCTGGACGATGTCCCGACGGGGCGCCCCGCGCAGCCGCCGCTCCCACTCCTCGAAACGATCGCCGGACCAACAGGCGTGCGTGTGACAGTCGACGAATCCCGGCAGGAGCACGCGGCCGCGCGCCTCGATGATCTCCGTGCCTTCCGGGGCCTCGAGTTTCGCACCCACGGCCGCGATCGTCCCCTCGCCCACCAGCACGTCGCCGGCCGGAATGACTCCGAGTTCGCGCATGGCCGCGCCACGGCGCGGGCGGGCGTCGCCGGCGAGCGTGAGGATCCGCGCGTTGCGTATGAGCAGCCCCATGGGGTCGGGTCCCGGGTCGGGCTCCGACTTTTCACGAGTCGCAGGCCAAATGAAAGGCTTTTGTGCGGGGCGCCGGAGTCCCGGACCCAACCACCGGCTCGGAATGGAGATTACCTCGCTTTTCAGATACTTACTCCTTGGAGACCATCGGCTTCAGGCTGCCCCGGGGTCTGGGCCTAATGAAATTGGATTGCTGGAACGCGGAAAAACGCCAGTAAGTGGGAATCGTAGTCCCATAATGGAGATCATCGATTTCAACGTCGGCTCGCAGCCTTGGGACACTCTCACGCCTCCGTTTCTGGAACGGGACGGCGCTGGGCCCGCGCGCGGGTGGACGGATGACGTCACCGGCGTGACCTTCGAGATCGTTCACGGGCGGATGTACCTCGGTTCCCTGCCCAACTACCCCGCCAACCGCTGGCTGGTGTTTCACCGGACCGTCAAGCAGAACGAGACCACCCTTTCCATCCGGTTTCCGTTTCCCCCGACGTTCATCCGTTTCAAGCTGGCCTGCGATCTGGTCGGCCCCGTCGTCGTCCGCTACTACAGCCACAGCCCCGAGCAGGACCTGATCGAAGAGCGCCGCCCGCCGATCTCGACGGTCTTCACCGCCGTCGAATACAGCCGGATCTGCTGGCCCGTCGCGCAGGTCCTGATCACCTCGTCGGATCTGACCACCTCCATCGACGACGTCGAATTTGGCTCGGAGGAGCCGACCGGATGGTCGCGGTCGACCTGCCGGATCAGCCGGGCCGCGCACCGGGTGGGCCAGTCGATCACCGGCGTGTTCGGCGGCCACCGCTAGCCGGCGTCGGGCGGCCGGGGAAAATTCCCGCCGCGCGGACCGCGCTAGGATTCGCCGCGCCAATTCCCCGGCGCAGCGGGTTGCATTGCATGTATCCAGTGCGATGATATGCGCTGATGAGGAAGCTGGGGCAACGGGTTCGATCGAGGCCGGACCCGCAATCGTGTCCGAATGGCGCCGCGAACTGACCTCCCCTCTCGCTCCGACCGCTCCAAACGACTCGCCGGGCAAGACTTCCACCCGCGCCCACCGATTGGCGGCCCGCATGCTTGCTTGTGAGCCAGGTCGATGATAAAAACGCCTCGTGAACGACCGGGCACCCTCGGCCGGCCACAACTTAAGCCTTTTGCCTTCAAGAAACCGATTGGTCCCACCGGGGCTCGTTTCGGCCCGGGCGACAGGTACTCAACAGCAATCAATCAGAATCAAGGACATCCCTATGGCTGCGGCAAAATCACGCACCAAACTACAGACCTTCTTAATCAACGCCCCCGATGCGGCCCGCGTGCTGCTCGTCGGCGATTTTACGCGATGGCAGGAACGGTCGATCCCGATGCGGCGGCAGCTGGGCGGCCTCTGGCAGGCGACGGTCGCGCTGCCGCCAGGCGACCATCACTACCGCTTCATCGTGGACGGCGAATGGCGCGACGATCCGGAGTGTCCGGAGCGAGTCATGAATCCCTTCGGCACGCAGGACGCGGTTCGCCGGGTGGCCTAGGCCGCCGCCGCCGTCCGGGACAGATCTCCGCCGAATGCGGCGCGGCCTCCGCCGCGCCGCGGGGGCGGGCGCGCCCCGATGGCGGGATGAAGGGCGCCTATGAAGATTGCCATGCTGTCGTGGGAAACCCTGCACTCCCACGCAGTCGGCGACGTCGCGGCGCACGTGACCGAACTGGCGTCGGCGCTGGAGCGCCGCGGCCACGAGGTGCACGTGTTCACGCGGCCGGGTTTCGGCATGGGCGGCGTCAGCCGGATCGACGGCGTGTGGCACCATTTTTGCCCGCATGCGCTCCGGCGCGATTTCACGGACGAGGTGCAGGAAATGTGTCGCTCGTTCGTGTGGCACTTTTTCCAGGCCGAGGACCACGGCGGACATTTCGATGTGGTGCACGCGCACGACTGGCTCGCCGCGAACGCCCTGGTCTGGATCAAGCGCGGCCGCCCGGACCATCGTGCCCTGCTGACGATGCATTCGACGGAGTACGGTCGGAGCGGCAACCATTTCTGGAAGGGCGGATCGGCCCGGATCCGTGACCTTGAGCGTCACGGCACGGAATGCGCCGACCGCGTGATCGCCGTCAGCCAGTCGCTCAAACAGGAGCTGATGTGGATGTACAACCTGCCGGACTGGAAGTGTGCGGTGATCTACAATGGCGTGTCCGTCCACCGTTATGACGGCTACATCAACGCCGCCGACGTGAAGTCCCGCTACGGCATCGGGCCGATGGACCCCACCGTCCTGTTCAGCGGCCGGCTCGTCGTGCAAAAGGGGCCCGACCTGCTCCTGGAGGCGGTGCCTGGTCTCCTGCGCGGGCATCCGCGGGCCCGGTTCCTCTTCGCCGGCGACGGGCACATGCGCGGGAGCCTGCAACGCCGGGCGGACCAGCTGGGCGTGGCCCACGCCACGCGTTTCCTCGGGCATCGCAATGGCGGCGAGCTGGTCAACCTGTACAAGGCCTGTGACGTGGTCTGCGTGCCCAGCCGCAACGAGCCCTTCGGCCTCATCATCCTGGAGGCCTGGGCGGCCGGCAAACCCGTGGTCGCCTCGCAGAACGGCGGCCCCAACGAATTGATCTGGCACAACGTGACCGGGCTGAAGATCCATCCGCAGGTTGAATCGATCGGCTGGGGACTGGGCACGCTGTTCACCGATTTTGAATGGGGCCGCTGGATGGGCCGCAACGGGCGGCGCGCCGTCGAGACGGCGTTCGCTTGGGACACCGTCGCCGAACGCACCGAGCAATGCTACAAGTCATGAATCCGTCCGCCACCGCAACGGCCGTGCTCTTCGCAAGCCGGACCCCCGCGTCCGGGTGAACCGATGCTCCAGCTTATGAACCCATTGCCCGAATACGTCGACGGCCGGCCGAACCTCAGCGGCTCCGAACCCACCGTGGAGGAAGCGGTCCGGGCCGGGCGCCAGGAGCCGGTTTTCCTGCAGCACGGCAGCCGGATCGATTTCGGCCGGATCCGCAGCGCCTTCGCCATCGCCCTCCACATGCACCAGCCGCTGATTCCCGCCGGCGGCCCGGATCTCCCGACCGCCGAGATCATCGGCAACCTGCAGCATATGATGAACAACCCGGGCGTCGGTGACAACCACAACGCCCCGGTTTTCGCCGAGTGCTACCGGCGGATGGGCGAGTTCATCCCGAAGCTGGTCGGCGAGGGCCGGCAGCCGCGCGTGATGCTCGAGTACCCCGGCACGCTGCTGCACGGCTTGCGCCAGATGGGCCGGCACGACGTGCTCGACGCCCTCAAGCATATCACGGTCGACCCGCGCTACCGCCCGTCGGTCGAATGGCTGGGCTGCCCCTGGGGCCACGCCGTCGCGCCCTCAACCCCGGTGCAGGACTACCGCCTGCACGTCCGGGCGTGGCAGCATCACTTCGCCGCGATATTCGGCTGGGAGGCGCTGCAGCGCGTCCGCGGCTTCTCGCCGGCCGAGATGGCGCTGCCGAACCATCCCGACACCGCCTACGAATTCGTGCGCACGCTGAGGGACTGCGGCTTTGATTGGGTGCTGGTGCAGGAGCACACCGTGGAGCGCCCCGGCGGCGGGGGCGGGCCGGAACGCAAGCACCTCCCACACCGGCTGGTGTGCCGCAGCTCGCGCGGCGAGGAAGCGAGCATCATCGCCATCATCAAGACCCAGGGGAGCGACACCAAGCTCGTCGCCCAGATGCAGCCCTGCTACGAGGCCCGGGGATTGTCGCGGTGGGAGCTGGCCGGCCGGCAGGTGCCGCCGCTCGTCACGCAGATCGCCGACGGCGAGAACGGCGGCGTGATGATGAACGAGTTTCCAGCGAAGTTCTTCGAGGTGATGCGCGAGTGCTCCGGCTCGGACACGCCGGCAATGAACGCGACGGAATACCTCGAGCATCTGTTCGCCCTCGGCCTCCGGGAACGGGACCTGCCGGTCGTGCAGCCGCTCTTCCAGCACCGCATCTGGGAGCGGATGCAGCCGGGCGGCGGCCCGGACAAGCTGGCGTCGGTCGTCGAGCAGCTGAAAAAAGAGGACAACCGCTTTCATGTCGAGGGCGGGAGCTGGACCAACAACATCTCGTGGGTGCGCGGCTACGAGCAGCTGCTCGGCCCGATCGAGCAGGCCAGCGCCCATTTCTTCCAGAAGGTCCTCCAGCCGGGCCGGCTCACGCACGAGCCGCGCTACCGCAACGCCCTCTTCCACCTGCTGTGCTCGCAGACCAGCTGCTACCGCTACTGGGGCACGGGCATCTGGACCGATTACGGGCGCGAGATCTGCCGGCGGCTCGAGGCGATCCTGGCCCATGATTTCTGAGGTCGGCCGATCGCGCCCGCAAGCGAGCGACCTGCACCGATTCCGAATCAGCAATCAGATTCCGCCGTCTTGCGACTGAGCCGAAGTCCGCCTAATTGCCGGGCATGAAGCTGTCCGCCCTGCCCCTCCTGTTCGCCCCCGTCCTTGTCCTCGCGGCTGAACCCGCGCGCCCGTTTCATCCGCGCATCGAACGGTTCGATCCAGCCTTCGACGCGTTGGTCGCTCCCGATGCGCGCCTGGAGAAGCTCGCGGAGGGTTTCCGCTGGGCCGAGGGCCCGGTGTGGATCGACGGCGCGCTGATTTTCTCCGACGTGCCGGCCAACATCGCCTACCGCTGGCGGCCCGGCCAGACGCAGGCCGAGGTCTTTCTCCAGCCGAGCGGCGGCGGCGGACCGATCCCAGGCGTCCGCGAGCCCGGCAGCAACGGGCTTGGCCGCGACGCCCAAGGCCGCCTGCTGCTCTGCCAGGGGGCGACCCGGCGCATCGCGCGCTACGAGGAGGACGGCTTCACCGCGCTGGCCGACCACTACGAGGGCAAGCGCTTCAACAGCCCCAACGACCTCGCCGTGCGGCGCAACGGCGACATCTATTTCACGGATCCGCCCTACGGCTTCGAGCAGGGCGATGCCTCGCCCCTCAAGGAGCTGCCGTTCAACGGCGTGTTTCGCGTGGCGCCCGACGGCCGCGTCACGCTGCTCCTCCGGCACCTCACCCGGCCGAACGGCATCGGTTTCTCGCCGGATGAAAAGACCCTCTACGTGAGCGTGAGCGACCCGAAAGCGGCGCGCATCATGGCCTATGACGTGCAGCCCGACGGCACGCTGGCGGGCGAGCGCGTGTTTTTCAACGCCCAGCCCCTCCTCGACGCGGGCGCGAAAGGCCCGCCCGACGGCCTGAAGGTGGATCTCGCCGGCAACGTCTGGTGCGGCTGCGCAGACGGCGTGATCGTGGTGTCCTCGGCCGGCAAGCTCCTCGGCCGGCTTATCACCGGCGAGCCCACCGGCAACTGCGCCTGGGGCGGCGACGGCTCGGTGCTCTATATCACCAGCAACATGTTCCTCGTGCGCGTGCCGACGCTCACGAAGGGCGCGGGCTGGTGACGCCGGCACCGCCGCCGGCCTGGGACGCTCAGACGAGCTTCCGGGCCGCCCGTTCCAGGTCCTCGCGGAACCCGGGATGCGCCACGGCGGTCAGCGCCCGGATGCGCTGCGCGATGGACTTGCCGTAGAGATCGGCGACGCCGTATTCGGTCACCACATAGTGGACGTGGCTCCGCGTCGTCACCACGCCGGCGCCGGGCCGGAGCATCGGGACGATCCGGCTGACCGGCCGGCCGTCGACCTCCGCCGTGCTGGGCAGGGCGATGATCGGCTTGCCGCCGCGGGAGCGGCTCGCCCCGTAGATGAAATCGACCTGCCCGCCCACCCCGCTGTACAGCCGGCTGCCGATCGAGTCGGAACAGACCTGCCCGGTCAGGTCCACCTCGAGGGCGGAGTTGATCGCGACCATGCGGTCGTTCTGCGCGATGCGGAACGGGTCGTTGATGTACTCCGTCGGGTGGAGTTCGACCATCGGGTTGTCGTGGACGAAGTCATAGAGGCGCCGGGTCCCCATGAGGAAGCCGGCCGATATCTTGCCCGGATGCAGGGTCTTCCTCGCGCCCGTGATGATGCCGCGTTTGACCAGGTCGATCACCCCGTCGGAGAACATCTCGCTGTAGATGCCGAGGTCCTTCTTCTGGCCGAGGAAGCCCAGGACCGCGTCCGGGATGCCGCCGATGCCCATCTGGATCGTGGATCCGTCCTCGATGAGATCGGCGCAGAACTGCGCGACCCGGCGCTCCGCCTCGGTGCCGTGCCCCTGGTGGAGTTCGAGCAGCGGATAGGAAACCGGCACGATGTGGGTGAGCTTCGACACGTGGATGAAGCTGTCGCCGAGGGTCCGCGGCATCTGGTCGTTGATCTCGGCGATGACGATGCGGGCCGACTCGGCGGCGGCCTTGGTCACGCCGACCTCGACGCCGAAGCTGCAGAGGCCGTTCGCGTCGGGCGGGCTCAGGTGGACCAGGGCCACGTCGAGGGGCAGGATCCCCCGCCGGAAGAGACCCGGGATCTCCGAGAGGAAACAGGGGGTGAAGTCCGCGCGCCCCTCGTTGACGGCCCGGCGCACGCTGCCGCCGATGAACAGGGTGTTGACGCGGATGTGGCGCTCCAGGCCGGGTGCCACGTAGTCGGCGTCGCCGAAGGTGAAGAGGTGGGTGAGTTCGATGGGCGGGGTGAAGCGGGGCGCCTGGCCGACCAGGGCCGTCATCACGACCCGGGGCACGGAGCAGTTACCGGTCATGAACACGCGCATGCCGGGCTGGATCGCCGCGACCGCCGCATCCGCCGTCGTGGTGCGGCCCCGGAGGCCCGGGGCCGCTCCCGGCGCGAGGCGGTCGGCGGCGGGACCGGAGCCGGCGGCGGGCGGGACCACCGCCACCGCGCTGTCACATGAGGAGCTGGATTGGATCATCGCCATGGACCATCCCGAGTTGTTCGTGCACGTCGACCAGGACCAGCTTGTGCTCATGACAGCCGCCCTTCAGGCAGCCTTCGAGGAGCCCGCCGTTGGGCAGATACAGGGCGAACATGGGCGAGAAACAGAAGCCGCAGCGCTCGTGCTCGACCTTCAGGGACACGCCGCACGTCGGGCAGAACATCTCGATCACGACGCCCTCGGGAATGTCGACGTCGAAGAGGTTGTGAAAACTACCGAAGACGGGGTCGAGGTGGATGTTCCCCCGGATGGCCCCGTACTGGGCGACTACCTTGATGGAGGGACGGCCGCCGATCGGCACCGTTGGATCCATGAGGCTGTGCCCGCGGGGGCATTGCGCATGCTCGACATGCAGGGCCCGCGGCGGGATTTCGATGATGACCTTCTCCTTGTCCATGATTACACCGGCACTTTCGTGGCGAACGCCATGCCCGCCTCCAGCGCGTTCAGGTTGATGCCCAGGAGGTGCTGCTTCCCCGGGCCGAGCACCTCCTTGATCGCGGTGACGACCGACTCCCGGCGGACGGCCCGGGTCAGCGCGAGCAGCGCGCCGAGCATGACCACGTTCGCCACGCGCGTGCTGCCCTGCTGTTGCGCCAGGTCGTTCGCCGGAACGGCGAGGGTCTGCACGTCGCTGCGGTCGGGGGTCACCGGGATGAGGGAACGGTTCAGCAGCAGCCATCCGCCGGGCTGGGCAAACGACGCGAAGCGCTCCACCGAGGGGAGATTCATCGCGATCACGCAGGTGGCCTCCGTGACGATGGGCGCCCCGATGGGATCGTCCGAGATGATCACGTTGCAGTTGGCGGTGCCGCCGCGCATCTCCGGGCCGTAGGATGGCAGCCACGTCACCTGCTTCCCCTCCATCATGCCGGCGTGGGCCAGCAGCTTGCCAAGCATCAGGATCCCCTGACCGCCGAAGCCGGCGACGATGATGCGTTCCTCCGGCATGGTCAGGTTCCTCCTTCGATGTCCCGGTACACCCCGAGGGGAAAGACGGGGACCATCGTCTGCTCGACCCAGCGCAGGGCGTCGGTCGGCGACATCCCCCAGTTGGTCGGGCAGGTCGACAACACCTCCACGAGGCTGAAGCCCTTGTTCTCGATCTGCATCTGGAACGCCCGTTTCAGGGCCCGTTTCGCCCCGTTCAGCCGCGGAATCGTGTTGACCGAGACGCGGGCGATGTAGGCCGCCGCCTCGATCGTGGCCAGGAGTTCGCAGACGTGCAGCGGCGCGCCCTGGCCGAGGCGGAGGCGGCCCTGCGGCGACGTGGTGGTGGACTGGCCGACGAGGGTCGTGGGCGCCATCTGCCCCCCGGTCATTCCGTAGATGGCGTTGTTCACGAAAACGACCGTGATGTTCTCTCCGCGCATGGCCGCGTGCACGATCTCGGCGGTCCCGATCGAGGCGAGGTCGCCGTCGCCCTGGTACGTGAACACAATGGCCTCCGGGTGCACCCGCTTGATGCCCGTCGCCACCGCCGGGGCGCGCCCGTGAGCCGCCTCCTGCGCGTCGCAGTTGAAATAGTCGTACGCGAACACGGCGCAGCCGACGGGCGCGACGACGACCGTCCGGCCGAGGACGCCCGCCTCCACGAGCGTCTCGGCGACGAGCTTGTGGATGATCCCGTGGGTGCATCCCGGGCAGTAATGCAGGGGAACGTCGGTCAATCCCGCCGATTTCTGATAGACGGTTTTCATGCGCCGCGCCCTTCCAGGATCAGCTGCACCTGTTTCACCATCTCGTTCGCGGTCGGCACGATGCCGCCGGTGCGGCCGTAGAAGGAGACCGGCCGCCGGCCCGCCACCGCGATCCGGACGTCGTCCACCATCTGCCCCATGCTCATCTCCACCACCAGGAAAGCCCGGGCGGTGCGGACCACCGGGTCGAACGCGGCGACCGGGAACGGATAGAGGGTGATCGGGCGGAGCAGGCCGACCCGCAGGCCGAGGCCGCGACATTTCGCGATGGCCGAGCGGGCGATGCGCGCGGTCGTGCCGTAGGCCACGATGACCACCTCGGCGTCGTCACAGGCCTGGAGTTCGCAGCGGACCTCGTTCCGCTCGATCTCGGCGTATTTCCGGAAGATCGCGCGAACGTGGCTTTCGAGCTGGTCCGGATACAGGTAGAGCGAATTGATGATGCGCCGCCGCCCCGCGCTGTGGTCCGTGCCCGTCGTGGCCCAGTCCTTGGCCGGCAGCTCCGCGGCGGGGCGGTCCGGCGGGAGTTCCACCGGCTCCATCAGCTGTCCGATCATGCCGTCCGCCAGCACCATCACCGGATTGCGGTACTTGTCGGCCAGGTCGAAGGCCAGCTGGGTCAGCTCGACCGCCTCCTGGAGGTTGGCGGGGGCAAGGACGATGAGGTGGTAGTCGCCGTGGCCGCCCCCCTTCGTCGCCTGGAAATAGTCCGCCTGCGACGGCTGCACGCCGCCCAGACCGGGGCCGGCGCGCATCACGTTCACCACGACACAGGGCAGCTCCGCCCCCGCAATGTACGAGATGCCCTCCTGCATCAGGCTGATGCCGGGGCTGGAGGAGGACGTCAGCACGCGCGCGCCGGCGCCGGCGGCGCCGTAGACCATGTTGATCGCCGCCACCTCGGACTCCGCCTGCACGTACGCGCCCCCGACCTTGGGCAGCTCGCGCGCCATGTACTCCGGAATCTCGTTCTGCGGGGTGATCGGGTAGCCGAAAAAATAGCGGCATCCGGCGCCGATGGCCGCCGCGGCGATCGCCTCGTTTCCTTTCATCAATTCGCGGGCCATGGCGTTTTCAGCGG
>CAZKDK010000049.1:0-4690 GCA_964551145.1 uncultured Opitutaceae bacterium
CCTGGCATTGAAGGCGGGAATCACGGAGATGGGTTCGCCGCCGGCCGGGGCGGCGACCGAAAGCGACTGGTTTGAATCACGGAGCCGAATGACCGTAAAGTTGACATAACTTGGCCGCGACCGAAGGACGGGAAAAGCCCGCGATGGCATGGTTGCGGATGGTCGCAGGGTCGAATTGCCGCCAGACCCGCGCCATGGCGGCCAGACCATCAGTCAACGGTTTCACCTCGGTGCCCGGAACGAGAATTCCCGTGGAAGGGGTGACAATATCGGCGGGGCCCCCGCAGGCCGTGCTCAGCACCGGGCGACCGCAAGCCATGGCCTCGACGGCGACAACGCCGAATGACTCCGACTGGCTCGATATCACCAGGGCGGCGCAGCGCTGCATTTCGTCGCGCACCTGTCCTCTCGACAGGCGGCCGAGAAAGGTCACGCGCCCTCCGATGACCAGGGTCCCGGCCAGCCTTCGCAAAGAGTCGAACAAGGGCCCGTCCCCGCCAATCCGGAGCGACGGCAGGCCCTGGGTCGATGCGGCGGCGGCATAGCTCCGCAGCAAGACGTCGATCGCCTTGACCGGCGCAAAGCGGGTCACCGCGAGAAAGGGCGCCTCCGGTGCCGGCGGCTGGTCGGGTTGACAAAAGAAGTCCTCGTCAACGGCGTTCGGGATGACGACGGGTTGGCGGCCGCAGTATTGGCGCAGAACGTCCGCATGGGACGAACTCACCGCCACCAGCGCGGCGCAGCTTTGATAAGCCTGCAGCCAATGGCGATCCAGGGCACCGTGCGGCGCAAGGTCGGCAATCATCTTCGGACCCATGTGCTCGGTCAGCACCCACGGGATGCCCAGCTCCGGGCAGACCTCCGAGCACGCCCAACCGGCCACCCGTCCGACATGGGCGTGGACCAGGTCGGGTCGACCCCGGTCCGCTCCGACGGTTGCGATGACTTCGCGCAGAACGCGGAGGAACGCAGCCGTTTCTCGTGGAAAGGGGCGGGGTGGTTCGAACAACGGCCGGACGTATTCCCGGAGTCCGGTGTCATCCACCCTCCAGCCGACCGCCGGACGCTGCCGCCAGCGGCGGATCGAACGCAATAACTCGAGCGGCCGCTTGAAACTAAGGCTGAGCAACGCCGGGCACCAGTTCCACACTGACACCGTCAGATCCGGCGCGAAAAGCTGCAGGGCTCTCGCTTGTTCGCGGACAAAGATCCCGAAATGAGGATGTCCCGGGCTTGGATACCAGGCAGGGACGATCAGGACATGCCTCTTGTTGTTCATGGGTGGGCCGGCGGGTGGATCCCGCGCCGGCGCGCCGCGAAAGCGGCAGCCCGCACTTGGCGAAGCCCTGCTGGGCGCCCTGCCCGCCGCTTGCCTGGGATCATACGCATTTCACCAGGGTGGCAACGATCCGCTCGGCGGCATGGGCGTCGCCATAGAGCTCCGGGTGGAGCGCGGGTGGGGGGGCGGCGAGCGCCGCCCGGATCTGTTGCGGGTCGGTACCGACGAGCGTATTCCAGCCGGCCGCGACGGTCTCGGTCCATTCGGTTTCGCTGCGCAAGGTGACGCAGGGGCGCCCCAGCCAATAGGCTTCTTTCTGCAGGCCGCCTGAATCGGTCAGCACGCGGCACGCCCCCTCCACCAGTCGCAGGAAGTCGAGATAGCCGAGCGGCTCGACCAGGCGCAGGCCGCCGCGGAGCCGCGGCCTGCCGCCGGTGCGCTCAAGCGTCGCGTTGGTGCGTGGATGGAGCGGCAACACCACGGGGAGTTCCAGCGCGTCCAGCACCTCAAGGACGGCGCGCAACCGCTCCGGATCCCCGGTGAGTTCGGCGCGATGCAGCGTGGCGGCATGGTATTGCTGCGGGGCGAGTCCGAGGCGGTCGAGGACCGTGGACGAGGTGCGCGCCTGCGCGACAAAATGCTGCAGCGACGCGTGCATGACGTCGCCGACAATCTCAACGCCTTCAGCAATGCCTTCGCGGGCGAGATTGTGCGCCGCCGCCGCCGAAGGGCAAAAGAGCCTCGCGCTGACGTGATCCGTCAGGACGCGATTGATTTCCTCCGGCATGCGGCGGTTGAAACTGCGGAGTCCGGCCTCGATATGGGCGAGGCGCAGATGGAGCTTGGCGGCGGCGAGTGCGCCGCCCAGGGTCGAGTTCGTATCGCCATAGACGAGCACCCAGTCGGGGCGCTCCGCCAGGAGCACGCGTTCCGCGGCTTCGAGAATGCGGCCGGTCTGCTGCCCCTGGGGCCCTGAACCGACTTCAAGGTTGTAGGCCGGCTCAGCGAGCCCGAGCTCGGCGAAAAATCGACCGGAGAGGCTCGGGTCGTAGTGCTGGCCGGTGTGCACCAGAACTTCGGCGGCCCCTGCATTCCGCAGGGCATGGCTTACCGACCATGATTTGATGAACTGCGGGCGGGCACCGAGAATGGTGACAATCTTCACAGAAACGCGAAAGGCCAACGGTTCGAAGAAAGGAAACCCGGAGGTATCCTGAGCCAGGAATGATTCCCCGGAGCGCCGGGACGTGCAACACGCGATTGCGGCGGCTTTTCGTTCGTCCGGGGCCCGACCGGCGGATGGCGGACCCCGCCGGCTCGCTCCGGCCCGGGTCAACCCGACGCCGGCGGTCCTGCAAAATTTCTCGCCGTGATCGGGCGGGAACGGCAAAGTCCGGCGGGCGATGGCAAATCCCCCCGACTCTGAAACTCGTCGCCGACATCATCACCTATGGGCTGGGCAACGTCATGGCACGGGCGTTGGGATTCCTGCTGCTGCCCCTCTTCACGCGCTACTTGAGTCCGGAGGACTATGGCATCATCGCCTTGCTCAGCTGGCTCGGCATCGTGGTGAATCCGCTGGTCTCGCTGGGGCTCGGAGCGGGCCTGGCGCCCCAGTATTTCCGGCGCGATTTCGAAGGACGGCGGCAGGAGGTGACCTGGACGGCGCTATGGCTGATCGCGGGAGCCGCCCTCGGGACGCTGGTGCTGGTGTTTCTGGCAGGGGGAGCCATCGACGGCTGGCTCGGCGTGCCGCCCCGGATCCGCCACGGCTTTTTCCTGGGCGTCAGCGCGCTGGCCGCCGGCGCACTGCTGGTGCCGCTGCAGGGGAACCTGCAGTTCTCGGGGCGGGCGCGCGCGTTCACGACGGTCTCGCTCGTCTCGGCGTGGGCGACCCTGGGCCTTGCGGTGATCTTGGTCGTGGTGATGAAACGGGGGGTGGAGGGATGGTTTGAAGCCATGCTGGGCGGCCAGATCGCCGGGGTCGCGATCGCGGCATTTCTGAATCGTTCACTGGGCGGGCCGCGCTGGAACCCGTCGATGGCGCGCGGATTGGTCATGAGCGGACTCGCGCTCATGCCCACCAGTTTTCTTGTCTTCGCATTGCAGCATGGGAACAAGTGGTTGCTGCAGGCGCATCGGGGCCTTGCGGAACTCGGCCTCTACAATGTGGCGCTAAGCATCGCGCTGCTCATGAATCTCGTGGTGATGTCGATTCAGAGCGCCTGGTTCCCCGCGATCATGGCGCGCCGGGACCAGCCGGAAGAGGCGCTGGCCAGCAATACGCGCATGCTGCTGCGGCTCGCCCTGGCGCTGGGCGTGCTGAATCTGCTGCTGGGTGCCGGGGCCCGCCCGATCGTGACGCTGATGACCGCGCCCGCCTTCCACTCTGCGTACCGGCTGGTCGCTCTCGCGGCGAATGCCCACGTCTGGGCCGGATTGTTCTATGTCGGGATCATACCTCTTTATTTCGAGGGACGCGAAAACGCCCAGACGGTGATTCTTGCCGCCGCCGTGGTGGTCTACGGCGGACTGAGCTTCTGGCTGGTGCCGCTGCTCGGCGGCCTGGGCTGCGCGGTGGCCACGGTGGCCGGGTTCGCGGGCGCGGCATTCGCGGCGCTCGGCTATACCTGCACGCTTCAGCCCAGGCTGGGATCGCTGGTGCGGGCGCTGGCGCCGCGCTGGGCGGCGGTGTTTGCACTATGGCTCCTGGGGGGAGCGTTGCTTGCGTTTGAATCGTGGCGCCCGGGGGCGGCTCCCTGGCTATCGGCGGCGGTCTGCCTGGGTGCGCCCGTTGCGGGTTGGCGGATGCTGGCGGACGACGAGCGTGCCGCGGCGCTGGCTGCCGTCCGCCGCGCGGGCCGATGGAGAGGGAAGACCGTGGCGCCTGCCGACTAAGGATTGCCAGCACGCGCGGATTGGTGATGCTGCTGGCATGTCCATTCTTGTTACCGGCGGCCTGGGCGTAATCGGCACACGGCTGGCCGGCGCATTGCGTGCGGCCGGTCAGGAGGTGCTCGTCACCGACAAAGCGATCCTCAAGCGCTCCGGTTACCAGAGGGCCGACATCACGCGTTACGAGGAACTCGCACCGGTGTTTGCACGGCTCCGGCCGCAACATGTATTTCACCTCGCGGGCGAGGTGGGCCGCGAGAATGGCGAGCAGTTTCCGCGGCGCTGCATCGAGATCAACGAGAGCGGCACGTTCAATCTCGCGCAACTCTGCCGCGAACACGGCGCCCGGCTCTATTTTGCGTCGACCTCAGAGGTGTACGGCCGGCTCGGCGAACGCAAGGTCACCGAGGACCTCGCCGACACCCTGGCGCTGCGGCCGACGAACATCTACGGCTGGTCGAAGCTGCATGCGGAGAATTTCCTGCGCCACATGGTGGAAAACGACGGCCTGCGGGC
>CAZKDK010000049.1:4700-16068 GCA_964551145.1 uncultured Opitutaceae bacterium
CATGTGCTACGGCCCCGGCGAGTATCCGAATCCCTTCCGGAGCGCGATGGCCAATTTCATCGATCGCCTGCGGCGCGACCAGCCCATCGAGGTGCATCGCGGCACCAAGCGCAGCTGGTGTTATATCGATGACATCGTGCACGGCATGATGCAGTCGATGAACGCCCCTTTTCGCGGTTACGAGGCGTATAATCTCGGCCGCGACGACGTGCAGCCCATGGAGAAGGTCGCGCTCGCGATCTGCGGGTTGCTGGGCAAGCCGGCCGAGCTGGTCCGCGAGGTCGAACCGCCGGCGAAATACCTCACGCCCGTGAAGGATGCCTCGTTCGAGAAGGCGCATCATGCGTTCGGCTTCAGCGCCTCGGTGCCGCTCGAGGAGGGCATCCGCCGGACGATTGCCTGGCAGGTGGAGAATGTTCCGCTGGCCCCCCGTCCGGCGGCGGCGACATGAGGTTGCTGGTCGTCGGCGGCAGCGGGTTCATTGGCCGCAATGTGGTCGAGCGGCTCGCCGCCGGCAGTCACGGATTCGGACAGGTGGCGGCGACGTACTGCCACGCGGCCGATTTTCCCCCGTGGGCGCGGGCGCGCGGGATCGAGCCGCTGGAGCTCGACCTCGGCCGCGCGGTGCGACTGCCCGGCGAGTTCGACGCGGCAATCTATGCGGCCGGCAACGCCGACCATGCGGCCGCCGCCGATCGGCCGCTGTTCGATGCGGAGCTCAATGCATCGGCGCTGTTGCGCTTCATCGAGGCTTTCCATGGCCGGCTGGTGTACCTTTCATCGGGCTCCGTCTACTATGGACTGAGCGGCGAGGTGAACCCGGGACTCGCGGTCCGGCCGACCTTCGCCTACGGCATTTCGAAGCTCGCGAGCGAACTCTACGCGGCGGCCGCGCGCGAACGCGGCCGGCTCGCCTCGCTAGCGACGATCCGGCTGTTCTATGCCTTTGGACGGCATGACAAACCGCGCCGCCTCGTGCCGCGAGTGCTCTCGGCTGCGCTGGAGCGCCCGAACGAGCCGTTTCGCGTGCAGGGCACGGGGCAGAGCTGCATCGATCCGCTTTTCGCGGCGGGCGTGGCCGATGTGTTGGTGGGAGCCGCGGCGCGGCCCGAGGTCGAGGGCGTTTTCGATTTGTGCGGCAACGCCCCGCGCACCGTGATCGAGCTGGCGAAGGAGATTGCGCGCATCGTCGGCGTCACGCTCGCCGTCGAGAGTGCGGGCGGGCGCGAGGAGTATCCAGTGACGTTCCATGCCTCGGCGCGGCGGCTGCTCGACGCGGTGAACCTGCCCTCCGTCGGGCGTTTCGACGAGGGCGTGCGGCAAACGCTCGCCTGGCTCAGGGAACGTGGCAGCCTGCACTAGATGGCATCGCGCGTCTCGATCGTCATTCCCGTTTTCAACCATGAACGCTTCATTCAGGAGTGCGTGGACAGCGTGCTGGCCCAGGATTACCCGGAGTTGGAGGTGATCGTGGTGGACGATGGATCCACCGACGCCACGCCGGCGATCCTGGGTGGTTATGGCGATCGGCTGCGGGTGCTGCGGCAGGAAAATTCCGGCGCGGCGCGGGCGTTGAACCGCGGGCTGCAGGCTGCGCACGGCGATTGGGTTGGCTGGCTGAGTTCGGACGACGCGTATTTGCCCGGCAAGATCGCCGCGCAACTGGCGCTTGCCGCGGCGCGACCGGCGGCCGGTTTGCTCTATACCGACTGGATCATGATCAATGCGGCGGGAGGCGAGCTGAGCCGCCACGTCTCCGACGAGCCTGCAGCGACCTGGGCCCTGTGGCGGCTGCTGCTGGGGAATTTCATCAACGGTTCGTCGGTATTGCTGCGCCGCGACGTCCTGCTGCGGCACGGCGCTTTCGATGAGGGCCTGCGGGCGGACGTCGACGGTGAAATGTGGCTTCGATTGCTGCGGGCGGGCGTGGATTTCGCCCGCGCGCCCGGCTTCTTTCTACGGTACCGATGGCATGCGCAGAACATGAGTCACCGGCGGCTGCTCATGCGACTGTCGAAGGATGTCACGCGGATGCGCGTCTTGCGCGAAGCGCCGGACTCGCAGCTCTTCCCACCGTCAGCGCCGGGAGGCGTTCGCGCAGCGGCGCAGGCGTTGTGCGAGGCGCTGGTACGTCAGGAATGCTACGGCGCAGCGGCATTGGCCATCGAGCGGGCTGTGGCTGCCGGCCAGCTGGCGCGGCGCTGGCGGTATCGGGTGCCGGTTCTGCGCGCGATGAGTTCGTCCCGGAGCGAACCATTCCTTGCGACTTGGCGGATGGCGCATGGCGTGGCGATGCGCTTCGGCCGTGCCGCCGCTACCGACGATCGGCCGTGGGGATAAAAAAGGCGCCGAGCGCTCCGACGACCTCGCTTCTCTCGGTGTCGCGAAGCTCCGGAAAAACCGGGAGGCTCAGCACTTCATGGGCGAGCTGTTCGGCCACGGGGAGGTCGACCCGGGGCAGCCCGGCGAAGCAAGCCTGGCGGTGCAGGGGCAGCGGATAGTAGATCTCGGTGCCGATGCCGCGGGCCGCGAGGTGCTGCCGGAGGGCCTCCCGGCGTCCGGCTCCCGGCACGCGCAGGGTGTACTGGTTCCAGATGTGGTCGTTCCCGGGCAAGCCGACCGGCAGGACGAGACTCGCGCTGGCGGCGGCCGGCGTGTCCGCCCGGGCGGCGCCCGGCAGCTGGCCCAGCTGCGCGTCGTAGGCGGCCGCATTGCGGCGCCGCGCCTCCGTGTAGGACGGGAGGTGCGGCAGCTTCACCCGCAGGAGCGCGCACTGCAGCGCGTCGAGCCGGAAGTTGCCGCCGACGATTGCATGGTAGTATTTCGGTTTCGCGCCGTGCGCGCGCAGCAGGCGCATCTTCGCGGCGAGGTCGTCGCGGCCGGTCACAACGAGCCCGCCGTCGCCGAAGCCGCCGAGGTTCTTCGACGGGAAGAAACTGAACGCGCCGGCGTCGCCCATCGTTCCGCAGGCCCGGCCGCGGTGGCGGGCGCCCAGAGCCTGCGCCGCGTCCTCGATCACCGCCAGGCGGCGCTCGCGCGCCAGGGCCAGCAGCGGGTCCATTCCGGCGGACTGGCCGAACAGGTGCACCGGGATGATCGCCCGGGTGCGCGGCGTGACGCGGCGGGCGGCGTCGGCCGGATCGAGGTTGAAGGTCACGGGATCGACGTCGGCGAACACCGGCGTCGCGCCGACCCGCGCGACGCAGCCGGCGGTGGCGAAGAAAGTGAACGCGGGGCAGATGACCTCGTCGCCCGGGCCGATGCCGAGGGCCATGAGCGCGACGAGGATGGCGTCCGTGCCGGACGAGACGGCGATGGCGTGCTTGGCGCCGAGATGCTGCGCGGCCTCGGTCTCCAGCGCCTCGACCTCCGGTCCGAGGATGAAGTGGCCCGAGTGCAGGACGCGCTCGAACGCGGCGGCGAGCTCGCCGTGGAGGGCGGCGTTCTGCCGGGTGAGATCAAGCAGGGGGACGCCCATGATTCGAATCAACCGCGATGATCGAAATCCCGGTAGGGCCGGCGTCCCTCGGCAAGCGACGGGGGCAGCGGGGCGTCCTCGTCGCAATCCAGGCAGCGCAGGACCCCCGGAGCCGTCTCCCGGTACCGCCAGCCGCTCTCCGGGCAGGTGAAGACGCCGTCGACCGCGCGCCGCAGCGGGTGTCCATGCCGGCTGGCCCAGCCGCGCTGGCGGCCGGGCACGCCGACGACGAGCGCGTAGTCGGGCACGTCGCGCGTGACAACGGCACCGGCCGCGATGAAACAGTACCGGCCGAGGGTCACGCCGCAGACCACGGTCGCGTTGGCGCCGACGGTGGCGCCGCGCCGGATCAGGGTCTTCTCGTAGAGGGCGCGGCGCACCACCTGGGAACGCGGATTGGTGACATTGGTCAGCACGCAGGACGGACCCAGAAAGACGTCATCCTCGACGGTCACGCCGGCATAGACCGAGACATTGTTCTGGATCTTGACGTTGCCGCCGAGGCGCACGCCGGCGGCGATCATGACGTTCTGCCCGAGAATACAGCCGGGCCCGAGCACGGCGTTCTCCCCGACATGCACGAAGTGCCAGAGCCTGCAGCCGGCGCCGATCGTGCACGGCTGGTCGATGACCGCGGTGGGGTGGGCGAAATAGGCCGGGGGCATGCGGGGGCGGGAAATCAGAGGGTGGCCACAACCTGGATCTGGCCGCCATGTTCCATCGAGCGGCGGCAGGCTTCAAGCACGGCCACGACCCGCAGGCCGCTTTGACCATCCGTTAACGGTGGCTGCCGCCGGACGATGCTGTCGAGAAACGCCGCGCACTCCAGGCGCAGCGGCTCGTCCGGCGGCAGCACCGCGGCCTCGACCGGACCGCGATGCGGCACCGGGCCGCCGGCGGCCAGGTCCACCCGCTGGTCGCAGAAGATCAGCTTCTGCGCGAGCGGCGCGGCGTCGTCGAACACCGCCACGCCCCGGTCGCCGACGACGACGAGGCGCTGCTCCTTGTTCGGATGGAGCCAGCCGGCGAGCACGTGGGCGTCCACCCCGCCGGCAAACCGCAGCATGGCGATGGCGAAGTCGGCGCGCGGCGTGCCGAGGGAATAGGAGGCGAAGCAGCTCACCTCGCCGGGCAGCCGTCCGGTGACGCGCAGCATGATCGCGAAATCGTGCGGCGCGACGTTCCAGAGCGCGTCCTCCTCGGTGCGCACGCGCCCGAAGTTGAGGCGGCGCGAATGCAGCAGGCAGAGCCGGCCCAGCCGCCCCGATTCGATCCACTGGCGGAGCACGGCCACGGCGGGATGGTACTCGAGCACGTGGCCGACCTGGAGGATGCGCGATCCGCGCGCCGCGAGGTCCACCAGGCGGCGCGCGTCGTCGAGCCCGAGGGCCATGGGTTTCTCGACGAACAGGTCCTTGCCGGCGGCCAGCACCTGCCGGCCGAGTTCGAAATGGGTGACGGCGGGCGTGGCGAGCACCACGGCGTCGATCCCGGGGCGGGCGATCACGCCGGCGATGTCGGCGGTGGTCTCGACCCCCGGGGCGAGCTGCGCGGCCAGCGCGCAGGCGGCGGGGGCGGCGTCCGCCACCGCCCGCAGCGCGCCGAGCGCATGGAAGTTGCGCACCAGGTTGCGGCCCCAGGTGCCGCAGCCGATGACCGCGATCCGCGGGAGGGCGGATGAACTCACGGTCGCGGCCCTCCGCGGAAACGGCCGTCCTGCCGCGCGGGCGGCCGACCGGTGCCACCGAGCCCAACCACCGCGATTTTCATACCGCCTAGAAAAGACAGGGGAGCCTGGTAAACGAGCCTAAACTTGATTCCGAAGCGGGCGGCCGGATCGCGCCGGCGGGGCCGCCGTCAATCTCGATGACAAGGAACCGCGAATCCGCTAGCTTCGCGGGAGGCAACTCATGAATCCGCTGTCCGGTTCCCCGCCCTGGCTTTCGATCATCATCGTGACCTACCGGTCGCGCGACGAGATCGGGCCCTGCCTGGGCGCCCTGCCGCGGGAGATCGCGGGCCGGGCGGTCGAGGCGATCGTGGTGGACAATGCGCCGGGCGACGGCACGGAGGAGATCGTGCGCCACGGCTTTCCCTGGGTGCGATACGTGGCCCCGGGCGGGAACCTCGGGTTCGGGCGGGCGAACAACCTGGGCTTCGGCGCGTCGGCGGGCGAGCTCGTGCTGTTCCTGAATCCCGACACGGTGGCCGGCGCGGCGGCGCTGGAACACTGCGGGCGGCGGCTCCTGGCGGAACCGGACATCGGGCTGATCTCGCCGCGACTCGTGCAGGCTGACGGCGCGATGGACCCCGCCTGCCGGCGGTCGATCCCGACCCTGTGGGACGGCTTTTGCCGGGCCAGCGGCCTGGCCGCGGCCTTTCCCGGGGTCCGGGCATTCGCCGGCTACAACCTGACGCACCTCCCGGCGGACGGCACCTACGATGTCGGGGCGATCAACGGCGCGTTCATGATGGCGCGGCGGGAGGTGCTGGCGCGCGTCGCCATCGCCGGCGCCCCCGGCCGCCCGCCGTCGGTCTTCGACGAGGCCTTCTTCATGTACGGCGACGACCTCGACCTGTGCATCCGGATCGCCCGCGCCGGCCTCCGCATCGTCTACGACGGCCGCGTGGAGATCGTGCACCTGAAGGGCATGAGCGTGGCCCGGGACTACGACCGCATGGCCCGGGCGATCTTCGACGCGAACCGCGACGTCTACCTGAAGCATTTCAATCCGCGCGGCTCGCGGCTGGTGCGGTGGAAATACCGGCTCGCCTTCGGGGCGTGGAAGGCGCTCGCCCTCCTCGGGGCCCGGCTCGCCGGCCGCCGGCGCGTCCGGCCCGGGTGACCCGCCCGCCGCCCGGGAGGGCCCGCTCAATCGCCCGGGTTGCGCCAGCGCACGAACGTCAGCAGGAAAATCTGCAGGTCGAGCCAGGCCGACCAGTTCTCGATGTAGTAGATGTCGTGCTGGACGCGCTGGTCGAGGGCGCTGCCGCCGCGCAGGCCGTTCACCTGCGCCCAGCCGGTCATGCCCGGCTTGACCAGGTGGCGCGGCAGATAGTGCGGGATGACGTCGGCCAGCTGGTCGACGTGGTGGGGCCGCTCCGGCCGGGGGCCGATCAGGCTCATGTCGCCGCGCAGCACGTTCCAGAACTGCGGGAGCTCGTCGAGGTTCCATCGGCGCAGGAAGGCGCCGATGCGGAGCAGCCGCGGGTCGCCGGCCCGCGTGCTCACCTGTTCGTCGTCCTGCGCCGCGGCCTCCGGCGTCATGCTGCGCAGCTTGTAGAGGGTGAAGGCCCGGTGGCCCGCGCCGATGCGCGTCTGCCGGAACAGGACCGGCCCGCCGGGCGACTCGCGCCGGATGAGCGCGGCCGCCACGGCCAGGACGGGGAGCGAGAGGACCAGTCCGGCGCCGGCGCCCGCCAGGTCGAAGCCGCGTTTGAGGGCGCGGTTGAAGAGCTTGTTGATGGCCAGCTCCTCGATGCCGAGCACCGGCACCTGGCCGATCGTCTGCAGGCGCAGCCCGGAGACGAAGATCTGGAACACGGAGGGGATGATCTTGAGTTCGACGTACGCGTGTTCGCAGAGGCCGACCAGGCGGGCGAGGTCGGCGCGCGGCAGATCGAGCCGCGCGGCGATGAGCACGTCGAGGCCGTGCTTTTCCAGCAGGGCCGGCAGCTCGGCGACCGGCCCGAGCACGGGCAGCGCGCCCTCGAAGGGCGCGCGGCTCTGTTCCCCGGTCGGCAGGTCGATGATCCCGACGAGGCGGAACGGGTGGGCCGGCGTGGCCGCGACGTCGGCCGCGAGGGCGCGCGCCTCGGCCGTCCAGCCCAGGAGCGCCACCCGTTGCTGCACCCGGCCGCGCAGCGCGGTGGAGGCGACCGCCAGGTAGAACAGGCTGCGCCAGACATAGAGCAGCGCCAGCACGGCCCCGCAGGCGAAAACCACGAACAGGCGCGAGATCGGGGGCTCGAATCTCAGGACGAGCGACACCCCGAGATAGGCGAAGAACCAGAAGGCGGTCCCCTTGAGAATGATGTTGAGCGCCTGGTAGCGCCGCAGCAGCAGGCGCTGGTCGTAGAGGTTGAGGTGGACGAAGGCTCCCATCAGGAAGGCGGTGCCCAGCAGCAGGAGCGGCAGGTAGTCGCGCAGGCGGGCGCCGGGGACCGCGATGAAGACCGAGCCCAGCGCCGTGTGGTAGCGCAGGGCATAGCCGATCAGCAGGCCGGCCAGGATGCACAGCAGGTCGCCCGCGGCCAGCACGGCCGGAAGCGTCCGCTGACGGAAGGTTTTTTGCATGGGGCCGTTCATGGGGGCGCCGGAGGCAATGCGTCGAGGCTGCGGAGCAGCACCGGGCTGGGAAGATAACCCTTGGGCGGGAACAGAAACGAGGCGTATCTTGCGACCAGCGCGTTTTCGGGGAAGACCCAGAGATCGCTCAAGACGTAGCCGTCCTGGTTCCGCTGGAGCACGCTGGAGCCGGGGCGCTGGTTCCGGACGAGCTGCACCAAGGCCTCGCCCGCCCCCACGGGCGCGGTCAGCACCCGGGCGAACGCGCCGCCCGTGCCGGCGCAGCGCCGGCGGATGGCCGCGGCCGTCGCCGCCGGGGCGGCCTCGAGCCCGGCCGGATCCGTCCCGTCCCGCCACGCGGCGTAGAGCTGCTCCCAGGGCCGCAGGGGCGGGGCCGGCGCGTAGGTGCGCGCGTCGAGGGCCGGCAGGCGGGCGAAGAATTCCCGCTGGGCGGCGGTGCCGCAGCGAATCAGGTCGCCGGTGTCGGCGGATGCGCCGGTCCACCAGTCGGCCAGCGCGGCGACGTAGCGCACCTGGTCCCGCACCGGGGCCGGCAGGCCGGCCTGCAGCCAGCGGGCGCCCAGCCGGTGGAGGGCGGCCCGGGCCTCCTGCCGCAGGTCCGACATCGACGGATCGTCCCAGAGGGGCGAGGCCAGCGCGGCCGGGTGGTTGAGCCACTCGAGGGCGAACGCCTCCGCGGCCGCGGGCCGGTCGCGCCGGGCAAGCCGGCAGAAGCCGATGCCGAGGCCAATGCCGCCCCGGTCGGGCGCCAGGCGCGCGGCCGCGCGGAAATGGGCCTCGGCCGCCGCCGGATCCCCGGGCAGCAGGAGCCAGCCCAGGTTGAAATGGCAGTATTCTTCATCAGGATACACGGCGAGCGCGCGCCGCAGGAGCGCGACGCACCGCTCCCGGGCCGCCGGGAGGGCCGCGGCGTCGGCGGGGCCCGCCAGCTGCTCGCCGTAGAAGGCGGCCAGCTGGGTCAGCGGGAAGGTGTCCCACGGCGCGAGGTCCGCCGCGCGTTCCGCGCCGGCGGCGAACGCCGCGCCGTCGCCGGCTTCCCGGGCCGCGACCGCGGCGGCGAAGGCCGCGTGCGCGCGGACCTCGGCGAGGGTGGGCACGAGCACGGCCGCGAGGGCGGCGAAGAGCAGGCCGCCGGCGGCGCGGGCCCACCCCGGCGGGATCACGGGCCCCGGCGGCGCCGCCCCGGTCACCGGGACGCACGCCCGCCAGAGCGCCAGGAGGGCCGCCGCGGCCGCGGCGAACAGGGGCACGTCGAACTGGTAGTCGAACAGGCACACCACGCCATAGCCGGCGGCGCCGGCGATCAGGGCCGTCGAGAGCATCCGCTCGCGCCGGGGGGCCGCGGCGTCCGCCCGCCGCCGCGCCGAGCCGCGGGCGAGGCCGGCGAGGCCGATGCCGGCGAGCAGGGCGCCGAGCACGCCGGGCAGGCCGAGCTCGGCCCAGAGCTGGGCCGGCGTGCTGTGGAGCTGCAGGACATCCTCGACGCCGCCCGGGAGCTGCGCGCGATAGTGGGGATACACGAGCGCGACCGTGCCCGGCCCGTACCCGGTCCAGGGCCGGTCCCGGCCCATCAGCCAGCCGGCGGCGAGCATGGCGGAGCGCTGGCGGTTGCTTTCGCCGGCCGCCTCGCTCCAGCGCCCCGTGGTCAGGAGCCCGCGCAGCCGGGGGTCGGCCGTCACCACCAGGCCCGCGGCCAGGAGCACGCCGCCGGGCACCAGCCACCGCAGGCCGGGACGTCGCGGGGTCGCGGCGGCCCAGAGCGCGGCCGCCGCCGCCAGTTCCGCGGCCACCGCCAGGGCGCCGCCGCGGCTGGATGTCGTGGGCACGAGCGCGAGAGCGGCGGCCGCCGCCAGCAGCCATCCGCCGCGCGCCCACCCGCGGGCGGCCAGTCCCAGCGCGGCCAGCCAGGGGATGGCCAGGACGAGGAAACCGGCGGTATAGACGGGATGGCCGAGCGGCTCGGGGTTGCGGATCGCCAGCGCGGCGCGGAGCGGCCGGCCCCCCGTCCAGGCGGGTCCGACGCTGCCCGCCAGCCACAGGACGAGGCTGATCGCGACGAACAGGCCCATGAGCGCGCCGGCGAGGCGCGCGACGCGGGCGATGCGCAGGGCGCGGCCCGCCCCGCCCCGCTCGATCCAGTCGAGGATCAGATAGGCCAGGCTGGCGCCGGCCAGCGGCACCAGGGCGGCGGTGAGGCTCTGCGGGCGGAACGGGCTCAGCAGGGCCGCGGCGAGGTTGGCGAGGACGAGCAGGCCGAGGCCGCCGTCGAGCCACCCGCCGAAGCGCGGGAGGCCGCGGCGCGAGCCGACCAGCCTTCCGGCCAGCAGCGCGACCGGGGCGACGAGCAGCACCTGCCAGTAGAAGAACCAGGGCCACTGATAGAACCGGGTGGCGGCGCTGGTGCTGAGCGAAAGCGCGGCGAAGACCGCCAGCGCCAGCAGCGCGAGAAATGCAGGGACCCTTGACAGCAAAGAGCCGGGGCGGAGGGCGGTCATGAACGGCGCCTGCCATTACTATCGACCCGAAGCCCGGCGGCAAGGCGGGTTTGCGCGGTCCCTGTGGCCTTGACGGGCCGGGGCGGTCGCCGGCATGGTGCTGCGATGCAGGAAGCCGCACCCGCGTCGAGGAAAGGGCTGCTGATCAAGGCCGCCGTGGCCGGCGTGCTCGTGCTGGCGGCCGGGGTCCTGATCTGGCGCGGGGTGGACATCAAGGGCCTGATCGTGCAGGGCGTGACCCTGATCGCGGGCGCGGGGCCCTGGGTGTTCTTCGGTGCGATGGCGGTCCTGCCCGCGTTCGGCGCGCCGCAGCTCGCCTTTGCGCTGCCTGCGGGGCCCGCCTTCATCCCGCTGTGGGGGCGCGGCGGCGTGCTCGTCGCCTACGGCGTGGCGATCGCCCTCAACCTCGCGCTGTCGTACTGGCTGGCGCGCTTCGCGCTGCGGCCGCTGGTGGCGCGGCTCATGGCGCGACTGGGCTACCGGCTGCCGCCGGTCCCGCGGGACGAGCAGGTGGAGCTGACCGTGCTGGTCCGGGTCACGCCGGGCACCCCGTTTTGTTTTCAGAACTACCTGCTCGGGCTCGGCGAGGTGTCCTTTCCGACCTACATGGCGATTTCGTGGCCGGTGGCCATGGCTTACGGGGTGGGCTTCGTGCTGGCGGGCGACGCCCTGATGCGGGGCGAGGCGCGCATGGCGATATTCGGCGTGAGCGTGCTGGTGGTGGCGGTGATCGCGGTCCATCTTCTGCGCAAGCACTATGGCAAACGACGGGCCCAGTCTGTTCGCTGACGACGCCGGCCGCATCGAGACCGTCAGCGAGTTCACCCGGCGGGTGAAGGCCCTGCTGGAGGCGGGGTGCCCGCCCTGCTGGGTGCGCGGCGAGGTGTCGAACCTGAGGGCGCAGGCCAGCGGGCATGTGTATTTCACGCTCAAGGACGCCGGCGCGCAGCTGGCCTGCGTGCTGTTCCGCGGCGACGCGCTGCGGCAGTCGGTGGCGGTGCGCGACGGCGGGCAGGTCCGGGCCTACGGGGAGGTGAGCGTCTACGAACAGCGCGGGCAGTATCAGCTCATCGTGCGCCTGCTCCA
>CAZKDK010000050.1:0-15726 GCA_964551145.1 uncultured Opitutaceae bacterium
CGGCCGCGCCCAGCTCGGCCTGCACCCCGAGGATCGCCGCCTGCAACGCGGGCAGCGATTCGAGCGGCGGCTTCTCCTTCACCGGCAGGGTCGCGGTCCGCTGCGGAAACCTCCGCAGCACGCGCCGGAGCTCGGACAGCGGGCAGCCCGTGGCGAGCATGACCTCGATCACCTTGAGCGCCGCGACCAGCCCGTCGCCCGTCGGCGAAACCTCCGCGCAGATGATGTGGCCGGACGACTCGCCCCCCAGCCTCCCACCCTCTGCCAGCAGCCGCTCGCTGACCTGGCGGTCGCCGACAGGGGTGCGCACGACACGCCCGCCGGCCGCCTTCACGGCTGCATCGACTCCCAGATTGCTCTGCTCCGTCACGACCAGCAGGCCCTTCGTCAGCGTGGCGCTGCGGAGCGCGTGCACGGCCAGGATGGTCAGGATCTCGTCGCCGTCGAGGACCTCGCCCGTCTCGTCGCAGAGCACGCAGCGATCCCCGTCGCCGTCATGGGCCACGCCCAGCCGCGCCCCGTGCTCGCGGACCGCGGCCGCCAGCTTTTCGGGGTGCTCGCTGCCGACCCCGGCGTTGATGTTCCGGCCGTCGGGCGCGTCGCCCAGGCCGATCACGGTCGCGCCCAGCGCCCGCAGGACCGCCGGGCTGGTCGCGAACGTGGCGCCGTTGGCGGTGTCGAGCACGATGCGCCAGCCCTCCAGGCAGGCGGGCCGCAGGAGGCGGGACACGGCCGCAATGTAGGCGCTCGCCGCATCCGGCCGGACCGCCGGCGCCGTCCCGACCGCCCCGCCGCGCGCGGGCGTGTCGGCGGACTCGAGGGCGCGCTCGATCAGCGACTCCTCCTCCTCGGTGAGTTTGGTGCCGGCCGGGCCGAAGAACTTGATGCCGTTGTCCGCGGCCGGATTGTGCGACGCGGTGATGACGACGCCGAGGCCGGCGCCCAGCTCGCGCACGGCCCGCGAGACGGCCGGCGTCGGCAGGACGCCCAGGCTGACCGGTGCGCAGCCGCCGTCGGCCAGGCCGGCTGCGACGGCCTCCTCCAACGCCGGGCCGGAAAACCGCGTGTCGCGTCCCAGCAGGACGAGCGCGCCGCGGGCCACGCCCTTGTCCTGCAGATAGCGCGCCGCCGCCGCGCCGAGCCGCCGCGCGAAGGCACGGTTGATGACGGGTCCGTCGTAGGGGCCCCGCACCCCGTCGGTGCCGAAGTACCGTCGCTTCATGAACGAAAGAATTCCCGCGTCGCCGCGATCTTGCTGCGCACCGCTCCCCCCAGCAGCAGCTCGCGGGCCAGCCCGAGGCCGTCCTCCACGCGCGTCTCCCGCCCCACGATCCAGAGCGCCACGGCGGCATTGAGCACAATCGTGTCGACCAGGCCCGCCGGGCCCCGGCCCGCGAGGAGGTCCTCGACGGTGGCCACGTTGGCGGCCGCGTCGCCCCCGCGGATGTCCGCGAACGGCGCCGGTTTCAGGCCGAACCGGCCCGGCGCCCAGCGCTCGTCGACGGCGGCCAGCCGGCCGAAGCCGCGCACGCGGTTGGTGGTCGCCGTGGTAAGCTCGTCGATGCCGTGGTCGGCGTCGACCAGGCCGACGGCCGCGAGGCCGGCGCGCGCGCCCAGGTTCTCGAGCGTGGCGGCCAGCTTGAGCGCCCAGGCCTCCGAGAACGTGCCGAGCAGCACGTGCGCCGGCCGGCCGGGATTGATGAGCGGTCCCAGGAAGTTGAAGACTGTGCGGCGGCCCGCGACGGCGAGCGCCTTGCGGACGCCCGCGACGTGCCGGAACGCCGGATGGAAATTGGGCGCAAACAGGAAAACGAATCCGAGCTCCGCCATCGCCCCGCGCAGCTTTTCGGGCGGCGGGGCCAGGTCGACCCCGAGCGCCGCCATCAGGTCGGCGCTGCCGCAGGCCGAGGTGATGCCGCGGTTGCCGTGCTTCATCACCGGCACGCCCGCGCAGGCCACGACGAGGGTGACCATGCTGGATACGTTGAAACCGCCGAGGTGGTCGCCGCCGGTGCCCACGATGTCGATCGCCCGCGGCGCCCAGTCCTCCAGGCCGGGATCGATCACCAGCGTGCGGAAAACCGCGGCGAACGCGGCGACCTCGGGCGCGGTCTCGCCCTTGTCGGCGAACGCCGCCAGGAAGGCCGCCTTGTCCGCCTCGGGCACGCCGGGCGCGGCCAGCGCATGGGCCGCGCAGCGGACCTCCTCCGCCTCGAGGTCCCGGCGGCCGGCCAGTTTGGCGGTCAGCGGAGTAAGCTCGGACATGTCAGCGAGCACTCTGGGGCGCGCGGCGCCGGAGAAAAGCGAAAAAGCCCGTCTCATAAATCTCGACAGCCGGAGGGAAAAATCCGACCAACTTGCCGTGCGCCGCCGGTTACTGCTCCTGCTCGTGGTGGGCCTGGGACTCTCGTTCTCCGCCTTCCGTCTTCCGCTGGGCGTCGTCGCGGCTGCGCCGGGCGGCGCCGGCACTGAACTGAGCGTGGGCGATGCCCTCGTGCTCGGACTGGTCGAGGGCATCACCGAGTACCTGCCGGTCTCGTCGACCGGTCATCTGATCATCGCCAATCACGCGCTGCGCCTCGACTCCGAAACCCCGCTTTCCAACGCCGCCGGCCGGCCGCTCTGGTTCCGCGAGCCGTCGTCCCGGCATCCCGGCGGGGAGCGGCTGACGCTGAAACTGGCGGCCGACACCTATTCGATCGTCATCCAGTTCGGCGCCATCCTGGCGGTGGGATTGCTCTATTGGCCGCAACTGCTCGGCATCGTCTTCGGATTGCTGGGGCGGGATCCCATGGGACTGCGGCTGCTGCGCAACCTGCTGGTCGCGTTCGTGCCGGCGGCGGTGATTGGACTGCTGCTCAACCGGTGGATCGAACACGACCTGTTTTCGGTGCAGGCGGTGGTCACCGCCCAGATCAGCGGCGCCGTGCTGATGCTTGCGGCCGAGCGCTGGCGGCGCAAATACGCCACCTCGGTCAAGGCGGTGCTCAGCGTGGCCGAGTTGCCGGCCCGGCGAGCGCTCTACATTGGGCTCATGCAATGCCTGGCCCTCTGGCCGGGCATGAGCCGGTCGATGACGACCATCGTCGGCGGCTATTTCGCCGGATTCGAGCCCGTGCGGGCCGCCGAATTCAGCTTCCTGCTCGGCTTCGTGACCCTGACCGCGGCGACCGTGTACAAGGCGTACGATTCCGGCCTGGCCATGATCGCGGTTTTTGGCTGGCCCCATGTCCTGTTGGGAATGGCCGTCGCAACCATCGCCGCCGCGGGAGCGATCCGGTTCCTGGTGGGGTACCTGACCCGCCACGGCCTCGCGGTCTTTGCCTGGTACCGGCTGCTCCTCGCCGGCGCGCTCTGCGCACTTTACCTCGTGTAACCGCCTGCGGACGAGGAGTCCGCGATATGATGACTTGACCCTCCTCCGGGGTCACCTTTACTCGGGCACCTTTGAAGGTTTTGGACGCGCCTCCGCGCCCCGCCCGCTGTTCAACCCACGCTTTTCACCATGGCCAATCCGAAGAGAAAACAATCGAAACGCCGCAGCGCCAACCGCCGCGCCGCCAACGCCTTCAAGGCTCCGCAGCTGGCGCGCGATCCCGCCGACGGCAGCGCCGTCCGCCCGCATCGCGTCAATCCCAAGAGCGGCATGTATCGCGGCCGTCAGGTGCTGACGGTCGAGGTCTGAGGACGATTTCGTCCGGACGTTCAGGAGTGCTCCGCCGCCTTTCCCGCGATGGCTGAGAGTTCCGCTGCCGGTCGGATTGCCGTGGACGCCATGGGTGGCGACCTGGGTCCAGCCGAGGTCGTCGAGGCCGCGCGCCTGGCCCTGGCCGAGTATCCCGGGCTCAGTCCCCTCATCCTCGTGGGGGACGAGGCCCAGCTGCAGCCCCTGCTGGCCAAGGCCGGCCTGACGGGCCATCCGGCGCTGACGGTCAGCCACGCCTCCGAGGTGATCACGATGGACGACAAGCCGCTGCAGGCCATCCGGCGGAAGAAGGACTCGTCCATGATGCGCGCCATCGAACTGGTCAAGAGCGGCGAGGCCACCGCGGCGGTCAGCTGCGGCAACACGGGCAGCCTCGTGGCGGCGGGAATTCTGAAGCTCCGCACGCTCGACGGCCTCGACCGGGCGGCCCTGGCGCCGGTCCTGCCGTGTTCCGACGGATATTTCGTGCTGATCGACGCGGGAGCCAACCCCGAGGCCCGGCCGGAGCATCTCGTGCACAACGCCATCATCGGCTCCCACTACGCCCGCATCGAGCTCGGGTGCCGCGCGCCGCGGGTCGGGCTGCTCACGATCGGCACCGAGGAGGGCAAGGGCAACAGCCTGACCACCGAGACCCACGAGGCCCTCAAACGCGTCGGCTCGATCGTCAACTACGTCGGCCCCATCGAGGGCTTCCAGCTGTTCTTCGACCACGTCGACGTCGTCGTGTGCGACGGTTTCGTGGGCAACATCTGCATCAAGAGCTGGGAGTCGCTGGCCAAGTTCATCGCGGGCCAGCTGCGCGACGAATTGCGGGCCAATCCCCTGCGGTCGGCCGGGGCGCTGCTCGCCCGGGGGGCGTTCAACGCGCTGCGTCGCCGGATCAACCCGGAACGTTACGGCGGCGCGCCGCTGCTGGGGCTGAAGGGCCATCTCGTCAAGGCGCATGGATCGAGTTCCCGGCAGTCGTGGAAGAACGCCATCCGCATCGCGAACGTGGCCATCCAGTCCGATCTGAACCGGCGCATCGAGGCCGATGTTGCGCTCGCCAACGAGCTGATCCACCAGCCGGTCGCCTGATGAAGGGGCGCGAGGTGTTCAAGCACGCGGTGCGCACCCTGGCGCAGGCGGGGCGGGAAATCCTGGAACAACACGGGGTAACGGCTGACGAAATCGACGGGATCATCCCGCATCAGGCGAACCGGCGCATCATCGAGACCCTGGCGCAGGACCTCGCCCTCCCGATGGACCGCTTCGTCATCAACCTCGACCGCCACGGCAACACCTCCGCCGCCTCGATCCCGCTCGCGCTCGACGAGGTGGCGCGCGCCGGACGGTTCCGAGCCGGCGACCTCATCCTCATCCTGGCGTTCGGGGCGGGCTTGACCTACGGGAGCGCCCTGATTCGCTGGTGATGCCTACCTTCATGCCGTTTACCGCCGTGTCCTCCCGCAACGCGCTGCAGCTGCTCGCCGCCCTCGCCCTGCTGTTCCTCCCCGCACGGCTGGCTGCCGATTTGGTGTGGACGCCCGACACCGGGTGGCGGCTGGAAGGCGGCGTCATTTCCGGCCTGCCGCCGCAGGAGAATTACAGTGCGGTCGAGCTGATGAACCGGGCCCGCACCGCCGAGAACCGGCGGAGCTACGGCGCCGCCATCTCCGCCTACCGGAAGGTCACCCGGCGGTACAACACGTCGGTCTACGCGCCCGAGGCGTATTACCGGATGGGCATGCTCATGGAGTCGCGCCACCAGTACACCAGGGCGTTCGCGGCCTTCCAGGAGATCATCACGCGTTACCCCAACACCACGCGGTTCAATGAGGTGGTCGGCCAGCAATACCGGATCGCCGCGACGCTGCTCGACGGCGCCCGCAACCACACCCACGCCTTCCTCCCGGCGTTCCGCAACCGCGAGGCGTCCGTGATCATGTTCGAACAGGTGATCGCCAACGCCCCCTACAGCACTTACGCGGAGTTGTCGCTCATGTGCATCTCCCGGGCCCACCGGCGGTTCAAAGATCCGGCTTCCAGCATCGAAGCCCTCGACCGCATGATCAACTTCTACCCCAAGAGCCTGCTGGCGCCCGACGCCTATCTGCAGACCGCGGACGCGCTGGCCGCGGAGGTCGCGGGTCCCAACTACGACCAGACGGCTACGAAGGAAGCGGTCACCTACTACGAGGACTTCATGATCCTCTACCCGAACGATCCCAATATCGCGGCCGCCGAGAAAGGCCTCGCGAACATGAAGGAGGTCCTCGCCGAGAGCAAGATGCGCATCGGGAACTACTACCTCAAGTATCGCCGCAACTACAAGGCCGCCCGGGTCTTCTTCAACGAGGCCATCACCGACTATCCCGATTCGCCCGTGGCCGCGCGCGCCCGGGCGCAACTCAAGATCGTCGACGCCCAGCTGGCCGAGCAGGAAAAGGTCAACGCGGCCGCCCCGGGTCAGAAGCCTGCACCGCCGCACCGGAAGCACCGGTTCCTGATCTTCTGACCGCCCGGCGCGGCCCCCCGGCATGCCCTTCCCGGCGCAGCGTGGCCTTCCCCCACCGCGGTGGTGTCCGCAGCCGTGGCGACGGCTGCCCGGAGCCCTCCTCGGCCTGACCCTGCTGGCGCTGACCGGCTGCGCGCATTACCACCTCGGCACCCCGGCCCGGCCGGGCTTCACCACGCTCTACGTGGCTCCGGTCGACAGCCGCGTGCTTCTGCCCCAGGCGCGTGCCATCGTGGCCACCGCCGTCCGCGAGGCTCTCCTGAAGGACGGCCGCGTCACGCTGACAGCCTCCCCCGAAGCGGCCGAGGCCACGCTGCGGATCACCCTCGTGGCGTACGGCCGCACCGTGATGGCCTCGAATTCCGCCGACACCGGGCTGGCGCGGGAGTTCGCGCTCAACCTGCGCGCGACCTGCACGCTCACGGACAACCGCACCGGGCGGCCGCTGTTTGCCGGACGCGAGATCACCGCCACCCGCAGCGCCTATGTGGACAGCGGCCAGCTGCAGGTCGAGTACCAGGCTTTGCCCCTGCTGGCCGACACGCTCGCCGACCAGGTCGCCCACGCGGTGCTCGACGTGTGGTAATGGAATCTTGGATCTTAATCTTTCTCTTTCTCTCCGCCTGGCACCCGGCCTCCCGTCTTGATGGTTGATGGAGATTGAAGAGATAGAGTAAGATTAAGAGGAAAGAGACCGCTCCATGCCGACTCCCCTCCTCGTCCCCTCCATCCTCGCCGGCGACCACGCGCGCCTGGCCGACGGCGCCGCCCTCGTCGGCCGCCTCGGCCTGCCCTGGATCCACGTGGACATCATGGACGGCCATTTCGTCCCGAACCTCACGTTCGGCTCGGGCACGGTCGAGGCCCTGCGCCGGTCCTCCCGCCTCTTCTTCGACGTGCACCTGATGCTCGACGAGCCGCAACGGTACGTCGAAGCGTTCGCCGCGGCCGGAGCCAGCCAGATCAGCATTCACGTCGAGCCGGACTACGACCATGCCGGCACGCTCGCCCGCATCCGGCAGCTGGGCTGCCAGCGGGGCCTGGTGCTCAACCCGGACACGCCCGCCCCGGCTGCGGCGCCGCTGCTCGGCGGCGTCGACCTGGTGCTCGTGATGACGGTCCAGCCCGGCTTTGGCGGACAGTCGTTCCGGCGCGACATGCTGCCGAAGATCGCGCAACTCGCCGCCTGGCGCCAGGAGCGCGGGCTCGCCTTCCGCCTCGAAGTCGACGGCGGCATCGACCTCAACACGGCGGCGGAATGCCGCGCCGCCGGCGCCGACACGTTCGTGGTCGGCACCTCCTTCTTTGGCGCACCCGATCCGGCCGCGTTCGCCGCCGCGTTCGCCCGGATCTAAGTCCCGCGGCCGCCGATGCCCTGCGAATCCTCCTTTGAGGGCTATCTGATCTCGGACGATCCGGCGCGGCTGGATGTCGACGCCATCCACGCCTACCTCACGCGCAGCTACTGGTCGGCCGGCGTGCCCCGCGACGTGATTGAACGCGCCGTCCGCCACTCCCTGTGTGTCGGCCTCTACACCGCCGGCGGGGAGCAGGTGGGGCTCGTCCGCGTGGTCACGGACTTCGCGACCTTCGCGTGGCTCTGCGATGTCTATGTGCTCGAGGCCCACCGCGGCCGCGGCTTGTCCAAGGCCTTGATGCGCGTGGTCATGTCCCATCCCGATCTCCGGACCGTCCGGCGATTCACCCTCGGCACCCGCGATGCCCATGGGCTGTATGTGCAGTTCGGATTCGTGCCCGTCCCCCGGCCCGAGAGCCAGATGGAGAAGCGCCAGCCGCAGCCCTGGCAGCCGCCGCCACCCTAGGATCCCGCGGCGCACGAAAACCTAATGGTGCATCCGCGCCAGGTCGGCGGCGCGGCGGTACTGCTCGCGGAAATGCGCGCCGAGCCGCCGGGCGAGCGCCAGCTCGTCGACCTTGTTCTTCGATTCGAGCGCCGCGCGGATCTCGCCGGAAGTCCGGTCGTAGTCGACCGCCGACATGTCCTGCAGCACGGCCAGCGCATCGTCCGGACGGCCCGCGGCGATGATCTCCCGCCAGGCCGAGACCAGTTCCGGGTGCAGATCCTGGCACACGACGCGGATCACGAACGACAGCTCGCGGAAGAGCCCGCCGGTCCAGGCCGCGTGATAGACCAGACGTTCCTGTTCGGCGTACGGGGAAACCCCGGGATCGCTGCGGTACTGTTGCCAGTCCTCCCGCGAGTAGAAATCGCGCCGGACCGGCAGGCGGCGCAGGTCGTAGCGTTCCGGACCGCCCGGCGTGCCGTGCCGGAAATTCCAGAGCTTCTGGCCTTCCGGCGACAGCACCCAGTCGATGAAGACCTTCGCCGCCTCGCGGTGCGGCGCGCCCCGCAGCAGGGCGATCGGATCGACCGAGCTGACCGTGCCGCCGGCCGGTGCGACGAACCCCAGCCGGTCCGAGCCGCTCCGGCGCCGCTCCGCCTCGGCCTGCTGCCGGCCGTAGAAATCGATGCACATGCCCGCGGCGCAGTTGCCGTCGTCCACGTCGATCGGCACCTTCTGCGACGAGTCCGTGAAATAGCGCGCGTTGGCGCTGATCAGCTGGATGCTCTGGAGACCCTGGATCCATCCCTCGCGGATCGCCTTCGCGGTCGTCGCCGCCTCGTCGAGATCCGAGATGCGGTCGGCCGCGACCATCAGGCCCATCAGGCTCTCCTGCATCCGTTGCTGGACGACGTTTTCGAACGCCTGGGCCATCGAGCTGCTCTTGGTCGGGTCGGCCAGCGCCACCTCGCCCAGCAGCCGGGGGTCCTGGAGGTCCGCCCATTGGGCCGGCGGCTGCGGGAGGCCGAGCCGGGCCAGCGACTCCCGGCTGTAGAGGATGCCGTAGTTGCTCAGCACCGTGCCGATCCAGCGCCCCTGCCGGTCCCAATACTCCTCGCCGGCGAAGAACCGCGGGATGACCTCGTCCGTGAACCACTCCGGATGCCGGCCGAGCACGCCGGAGTCGACGAGATGTCCGGCCGCGGCCTCCTGGACGGCATCGTAGGGCCCGCCGCCGAAGAACAGGTCGATGCCGCAGCCGATGTCCGACGCAAGAAACGCGCGCCGTGCGGCCTCGGCCGGCCGGTCGCCCGCCGGCGCCGCGCCGGGCTGGACGCGGGGATCGGCGAAGGCCGCGCGGACGGTGTCGTTCCAGGGCCGCTTGAGGGTGTGCGTCCAGAAATCCTCGAACGACGCCGCGTAGGCCCCGTCGAGGTACCGCGTGATCTCGCTGGTGCCGCCGATCACGCGCCAGTCGACGAACACCGACCGGCCGGTCTGCTGGCGGTACCATCGCTCGAAGGCGTGGCCGAACTCGTAGCGGATGGCCTCGTTGTGCGGCGTGATGATCACCAGCGTGACGTCCGCCCCGGCCGCCGCCGGCTTTCGGGGCCGCAGCGCGAACGGCAGCGCGAGCGTGACCGCCAGGAGGCCGAGCAGGATCGCGCGCTTCATGAACGCCTCCCGGACCGGCGCGCGGGCGGCGCGCCCGCGCCCGCGCGGATCGTCCGGCGGCGCGTGTTCGTCCTCATCGCCCTAGGCCACCAGCACGACCACGTCCTCGGGC
This sequence comes from uncultured Opitutaceae bacterium, assembly GCA_964551145.1. Lineage (GTDB taxonomy): Bacteria > Verrucomicrobiota > Verrucomicrobiia > Opitutales > Opitutaceae > Fen-1467. The sequence goes on from CAZKDK010000050.1 coordinate 9,798, forward strand.
GCGACCGCCGCCCACAGGGGGCCGCCGGCCGCGGCGCCGAGAAAACGCGGGTTCAGTTCGAAGATTTTCAGGGTGAGGCCGGAGCAGCGGAAGTCGTACTGGGCGATTTCGCCCAGGTAGACGGCCCCGCCGATCGTGCCCTGCACGCAGTTCTGCGGCTGCGCCTCCCGGCTCAGGACCCAGCACTCGGGCCGGATGGACAGCGTGACCTCGGCGCCCGCCGGCGGCGGCAGCGTCGGATCGCCCAATACGCCCTCGAAGCGACCCGCCGCGGTCTCGACCGTCGCGCGGCCGCCGCTCGCGGCCAGCACCCTGCCCGGGATGAAGTCGGCTTCGCCGATGAAGGCGGCCACGGTCCGGCAGACGGGCCGGCGGTAGATCTCCTGGGGGGTTCCGGTCTGCAGGATGCGGCCGCCGTCGAGCACCGCCATCCGGTCCGAGATCGACAGCGCCTCCTTCTGGTCGTGCGTCACGTACACCGTGGTCAGCTGAAACTCCTTGCACACGCGCCGGATCTCGCCGCGCATCTCGAGGCGGAGCTTCGCGTCGAGGTTGGCCAGCGGCTCGTCCAGCAGGAGGCAGCGCGGCCGCACGACGAGCGCCCGGGCGAGCGCGACGCGCTGCTGCTGCCCCCCCGACAGCTCGTTCGGCTTGCGCCCCGCGAACGGGCCCATCCGCACCGATTCCAGCGCCGCGCCGACGCGCTGCCGGATGTCGTCCGCGGGCACGTCGCGCTCCTCCAGCCCGAACGCGACGTTCTCGGCCACGGTCAGGTGCGGCCAAAGCGCGTAGCTCTGGAAGACCATGCCGGTGTTGCGCCGGTGGGGCGCGAGCGCGGTGACGTCCTCCTCGCCGAACAGGATCCGGCCCTCATCGGGCTGGGCGAAGCCCGCGAGGCACCGCAACAGCGTGGTCTTCCCGCAACCGCTCGGACCGAGGAGGAAGAACAGCTCCCCCGGATCGATCGTGAGATCGAGCTGGCGAAGGGCGACAACCGGGCCGAAACGCTTCGTCAGCTTTCTGATCTGGATTGAAATCATCGCAGGGCGGACGCGCCGGGCGAAGCAATCGGCCGGACCCGCCAAAGTCAAAAGGAATAAGGATCCGCCGGCGCCGGATCGCGCCGGAATCGTTTGCCAGCGGCCCGGATTTCGCCATTGGCTGGGGGCGATCCGCTGCGCCCGCGCCCGCCGCCCCCGTCCCTCAACCGTTTTCCACCGCCGCCATGCCCGCCGCCGAACGAACCGCCCCCGCCCTGCGCGACCTCAAGGACATCATCATCTCCGAGGGCATGATCCGGCGCCGGGTCCGCAAACTGGGCGCCGAGATCAGCGCGGCGTACGGCGAGGAGGAGATCACCGTGGTCGCCATCATCAACGGCGCGCTCCTCTTCGCCTCCGACCTCCTGCGCGAGGTCTCCTGCCCCATCCGCCTCGACTGCATCCGCGTCTCGAGCTACCGGAACGGCATCCGGCCGCAGGGCAAGCCGGAGATCGTGCACAGCCCCACGATCGACATTGCCAACCGCCACGTGCTCCTGATCGACGACATCCTCGACACGGGCCGGACCCTTTCCGTCGTCGTCAACCTGACCAAGAAGCTGAAGCCGGCCTCGGTGAAGACCTGCGTGCTGCTGGACAAGCGGGGCCGCCGCGAAGTGGCCTTCGAGGCCGACTTCGTCGGGTTCGAGATCCCCGACCAGTTCGTCGTCGGCTACGGTCTCGATTTCGCCGAGCGCTACCGCAACCTGCCCTGCATCGGCGTGCTCAAGCCGCATCTCCAGAATCCGCCGGAATGGGCCTAGTACATCCGCGCGGGACCGCCGGCAGCGTCTGGGATTGACCCATTCGGGATTTCGGGATTTTATGGACGTAGTCCGGATCCCGTAAGCCGACGCCCGCCCGATCGCATGACCGGACGGGGCCAACTCCGAGTGGCCCGCATGAGCATTTCCGTCAAGCATGAGATGAAAAAGGGATACCTCCACTTCGAGGTCACCGGTGACTTCGCGCTCGAGGAGGCATGCCGGACGTTCTCCGAGGCCTTGCAGGTCGTCGACCGCCTCGCGGCCGCCAAGGTGCTGGTCGATTGCCTCGGCCTGAGGGGGGCCCCGACCGTGATGGAGCATTACCGCTACGGCGAGTTCATCGCCGCGGAATTGATGCGCCAATCCGAGAAGCGGAAAAAGAACCCGCAGCTGGCCTATGTCGCGCGGACGCCGCTGCGCGACCGGGCGGATCTCAGCGTGACGGTGGCGGGCAATCGCGGGGTCTTCATTAAGTCCTTCGACACGATCGAAGAAGGGCTGGCCTGGCTCGGCGTGAAGCCGGGCGGGCCGCAGTGAGGCCAGCCGGGATTCGGTCATCGGGCGACCACGGCCGGCACCAGCTCGAAGCGTGGCACCATCCGCTCAGCGGCGCCGCGTCGCCCGACGCCGGCCGGTAGCCGGTGAAGCCGCCGGCTGCGCGGCGCCCCGCGGCGCGCGCCGCTTGAAGTCGCCGGACTTGAGCGCGTGGATCTGGTCGCGGAGGACCGCGGCCCGCTCGAACTCGAGCTTCTCCGACGCCTCCTGCATCTCCTCCTCCAGTTCCGCGATGACTGCCGCCACGTCGGCGTCGTCGCCCTCGGCCACGGCCGCCGGCCCCGCGGCGCGATCGGTGCCGTCGTACACGTGCAGGCTGGCCTGGGCGGAGCGCTGGACGCTGCGCGGCGTGATGCCATGCTCGCGGTTGTAGGCGAGCTGCTTTTCGCGCCGGTAGCGGGTCGTCTCGATCGTCTTTCGGATCGAGCCGGTGAGCACATCGGCATAGAAGATGACCCGTCCGCGCTCGTGGCGCGCGGCGCGGCCCGCCGTCTGGATCAGGCTGGTCTCGCTCCGCAAGAACCCCTCCTTGTCCGCGTCGAGGATCGCCACGAGCGCGACCTCCGGCAGGTCGAGCCCCTCGCGCAGCAGGTTGATGCCGACAAGCACGTCGAAGTTGCCGAGGCGCAGGTTGCGGAGGATCTCGACGCGCTCGATCGCGTCGATGTCGGAGTGCAGGTACTCGACCCGGATCTTCGCCTCGCGCAGGTAGGCCGCGAGGTCCTCCGACAGGCGCTTGGTGAGCGTGGTGACGAGCACGCGCTCGCCCTGCTTCACCGCGGCGCGGATCTCCCCGATGAGGTTCTCGACCTGCCCCTTGGTCGGCCGGAGGGTGATCTCCGGATCGAGCAGGCCGGTCGGCCGGATGAGCTGCTCGGCGACGACCGCGGACCGCTCCAGCTCGAAGGGCCCCGGCGTGGCCGACGCGTAGACGGTCTGCCCGGTGACCTGTTCGAACTCGGCGAAGCTCTGCGGCCGGTTGTCGAGCGCCGAGGGCAGCCGGAATCCGAAGTCGACCAGCACCTTCTTGCGGGCGATGTCCCCGTTGTACATGCCGCCGATCTGGGGCACGGTCGCGTGGCTCTCGTCGATGAAAAGCAGGAGGTCCTTCGGGAAGAAATCGATCAGGCAGAACGGCCGCTCCCCCGGCCGACGGCCGACGAGGTGGCGCGAGTAGTTCTCGATGCCGCTGCAGAAGCCCATCTCCTGGAGCATCTCGAGGTCGTAGTTCGTGCGCATGCGGATGCGCTGCGCCTCGAGGTAGCGGCTGTTCTTTTCGAACCAGCCGACGCGCTCCTCGAGCTCCGCCTTGATGCCCGCAATCGCGCCCTCCAGCTTGCCGCGCGTCGTCACGTACTGGTTGGCCGGGTAGAGGTCGAACTGGTCCAACGCACGGATGACCTCCCCGGTCAGCGGGTCGAACTCGCTCAGCGCCTCGACGGCGTCGCCCCAGAATTCCACGCGCAGCCCCTGCTCGAGGTAGGCGGGCATGACGTCGACGACGTCGCCGCGCACCCGGAAACACCCCCGCTTCAACTCGTAGTCGTTGCGCTCGTAGAGATTGTCGACCAGGCGCTCGAGCAGGCGCTGCCGGCCGGGCGAACCGCCGCGGCGCAGCTCGATCTTCATCTCGGCGAAGTCCTCGGGCGAGCCGAGACCGTAGATGCAGGAAACGCTCGCGACCACGATGACGTCGCGCCGGCTGACCAGCGAGCTCGTCGCCGAGATGCGCAGGCGCTCGATCTCCTCGTTGATCGACGAGTCCTTCTCGATGTAGGTGTCGGTCGACGGCAGGTAGGCCTCGGGCTGGTAGTAGTCGTAGTAGCTGACAAAATACTCGACCGCGTTTTCCGGGAAGAAGTTCTTGAACTCCGAGTAAAGCTGGGCCGCGAGCGTCTTGTTGTGCGAGATGACCAGCGCCGGCCGGTTGAGCCGCGCGATGACGTTGGCCATCGTGAACGTCTTGCCCGAGCCGGTCACCCCGAGCAGCGTCTGGTGGCGGTGGCCGGCCTGCAGCGAGCGCACCAGGGCCTCGATGGCCTGCGGCTGGTCGCCGGTCGGCGCGTAGTCGGCCTGCAGTTTGAAATCCATGACTGGCTTTCAGGAAGCCACGAACGCCGGAAATGGCAACCGGGGATGTCCGGCGAGGTCCGGAGGCCATCGGGAGCGGAACGCGGGCGCCGGGCGTCTGCCCTTTGGAGGGCGCTGCTCCGTTAGCGCCATTCGGCCATTTGCCGGCGACAGCGCTCCGGCCTCCAGGCTTCTGACCGTTCTCGGTCGGGCCCTAGGTGCGGGCGTCGGAGCGCCCGGATCCCGCCGGGCGGCACCACGATGCCGGGGGAGCCGCCGCCGGCGCCCCCGGAAGGGCCCCGGCGATGTCGTTTGCCAGCGCGCCCGGCTTCGCTACAATTCCTCCATCGAGAACCCCGTTCGCCCCATGTCCAAGGCCATTGTCTCGAAACTCTACGACTCCGACGTTTTCCGCATGGCCTGCCGGCAGTTCGACAAGGCGGCCGACGCCATCAACCTGCCGGAAGGCCTCCGCGACCGCACCAAATATCCGCGCCGCTGCATGGCGGTGGCCCTGCCGATCCGGCGCGACAACGGCACCACGGTCGTGTTCGAGGGCTACCGGGTCCAGCACAGCCTCTCGACCGGACCGTCCAAGGGGGGATTGCGCTTCCACCAGGATGTCACGCTCGGCGAGGTGGCCGCGCTCGCCATGTGGATGAGCTGGAAATGCTCGCTCGTGGGCCTGCCCTTCGGCGGCGCCAAGGGCGGGGTCATCGTCGACCCCTTCAACCTCTCCCCGGGCGAACTCGAGCGCCTCTCGCGCCGCTACATGCAGGAGATGGTGTCGTTCCTTTCGCCGCGGATCGACATCGCCGCCCCGGACATGGGGACCAACGAGCAGGTGATGGCGTGGATGATGGACACCTACTCCAATCACGTCGGCCACGTCGAGCCGGCCATCGTCACGGGCAAGCCCCTGTCCCTCGGCGGCTCGGAGGGGCGCCGCGAGGCGACCGGCCGCGGCGTCGCCTATCTGGTCAAAGCCTACCTCGACGACCTCAAGATACCGATCCGCGAGGCCACTGTCGCGATCCAGGGGTTCGGCAACGTCGGTAGCGAAACCGCGCTGGCCCTGGCCGAGTACGGCGCCACGATCATCGCCCTCGCCGACCACACCGCCGCCTTCCACAACCCGCGGGGCATCGACCCCCAGAAGGCGGTCGAGTACGCCCGCTACAACCGCGTGCTGCACGATTTCGATGGCGGCGACGCCATCACGAACGAACAGCTGCTGGAGCTGCCCTGCACCGTCCTCGTGCCCGCGGCGGTCGAACGCGTCATCACCGAGGCCAACGCGCCCCGGCTCCGCTGCCGCCTCCTCGCCGAGGCCGCCAACGGGCCGACGACCAACGGCGCCGACCGCGTGCTCGACGCCCGCAGCGACATCGAGATCATCCCCGACGTCCTCTGCAACGCCGGCGGCGTGATCGTCTCGTACTTCGAGTGGCTGCAGAACCTGCAGAGCTACTACTGGACGCGCGACGAGGTGATGAC
>CAZKDK010000051.1:0-15560 GCA_964551145.1 uncultured Opitutaceae bacterium
CCCTGGTCGCGCTGGCGGCCAATCTTGTTCGGGTGGCGCTGGCCTTCGTGGGCAGCGGGTGGCTGGGCCGCCGCATCGGCGAGAACGGATTGCGGGCCATCTCGAAGATCATCTCGATGCTGCTCGCGGCCATCGCCGTGGCCATGATCCGCCGCGGCCTGACGCCCTAGGTGCCGGGGGACCGGCGCCTACCCGGCGAATGTGGTCAGCAGGTCCGCGTAGATCCGGGCGGCGGCGACGAGGTCGGCCACGCGCACCCTCTCGTCGACCCCATGAGGGTCGGATCCGATCGGGCCATAGCCGAGCGTGGGCAAACCCCGGCGCTCGGCGAAGAAATGCATGTCGTTGAACCCGGCGGACAGGCGGAACACGGGCCGGCCGCCACGCACGCGCCGCACGCTGGCGGCCATGGCGGCAAAGAACGGATGCCGCGGATCGCGGAAGCAGGGGTGGTTCTCCGAGACCTTCTGCACGCTGATGCGGCACCGCGGGATGCGGCGGGCGGCCGCGGCGAGAAACGCGCGCAGCTCACGCTCGGCGGAGGCCGTGGTCTCCGAGGAGATCACGCGCCGGTCGATGCTGAAGCTGGCCTCGGCCGGCACGGTGTTGATCTTGCCGCCGGCGCCGGCGGCGAACACGCCGCCGACGTTGATCGTCGGATGCATCGTCCGGCCCTCGGGCGTGCGGAAGCTCCGCCGCGCCAGGCGCCGCTTGTAGTCCTCGAGTGCCAGGACGAGGGCGGACATCTTCTCCAGGGCGTTGATGCCGCGTTCGGGCACCGAGCCGTGCGCCGCCCGCCCGTGCACGATGACGTTGAGCCACACGACGCCGTTGTGGCCGCAGCCGATCGCCCGCCCCTCCCCGCCTTCCATCACGACCGCGTAGTCGGCCCGGAGCGGAGCCCGGTCGACGAGCCAGCCCGCGCCGAGGAAGCTGTCGGTTTCCTCGTCGGCCGTGAACGAGACCTCGACATTGCAGCGCGGCCGGGTGCCGGTCGCGCGCAGGGCGCGCAGCGCCAGGAGCAGGCCGGCGATGGACCCCTTCATGTCGGCCGTGCCGCGGCCGTAAATCCAGCCATCCTCGACCGCGGGCACCAACGGGCCTCCGTGCCGCCAGCGCCCTCCGGCCGGAACGACGTCGTAATGGGCGTTGAAGTGGAGCGTCCTCCTGGCCCCGAAATCCTTGAACCCAAGGATGTTGTATCTTGGATACGCGCGCACTTCCGCGCGGCGCTGGAGGGGGGCGGCCGCAGCCGGGACGGCGTAGCGGCGGGCCGCCAGGCCGGCGGCGGCAAGCTCCCGCGTCAGCCGGGCGGTGATCGCCGCGTAGTTCTCGCCCGGTGGATTGTAGGTGGGAATGCGCACCAGGTCCTGGAGCAGGCGGACGAGATCGCCCTGGTGGCGTGCCAGGTATTCGGACGGCGTCATGGCAGCCACATAAGCCGCGGAAGGGCGTCAGGACAAGCCCGGGGGAGTCAGGGGGGCTGGAGGAGATTGACCCAGAGCAGGCGCGCAACGGTCAGGGCGGCCATGGCCAGGAAGGCCGGCCGCACAAAACGCGCGCCGCGCCGGACGACGAGGCCGGCGCCCAGCCGGGCTCCGAGCACCTGTCCGGCGGCCATGACCAGGCCGGCGACGACGGCGACCTGGCCCGCGGTGGCGAAAAACGCGAGCGCGACGACATTGCTCGTGGCGTTCATGACCTTGGTGTGGGCGGTGGCGCGGGACAGATCGAGCCCGCGCAGGACGACGAAGGCGATCGCCCAGAACGAACCCGTGCCCGGGCCGAAGCAGCCGTCGTAGAATCCGAGTCCCAGGCCGAAGATCGCGTAGAAGACGACGGGACCGAGGCGCGGGGGCCGGGGCTCCAGGCCCGCCTGCGGCTGGACCACCAGGTAGACCACAATGCCGGCGAGCAGGATCGGAATGGCCTTCCCGAGCACGGGCGAGGCCACCTGCTGGACGGCCAGCGCGCCGCCGGCCGCGCCCACCAGCGTGAGGATGATGCCGGGACCGCAGGTGCGCAGATCGACCAGACCGCGGTGCGCATAGCGCCACGAGGCCGCCACGCTGCCGAAGGAGGCCTGGAATTTGTTGGTGCCGAGCGCCAGCTGCGGCGGCAGGCCGAGGTTGAGCAACACGGGGAGCGAGATGATGCCGCCCCCGCCTGCGATCGCGTCGATCAGCCCGGCGCTGAATCCGGTGGCGAAGAGCAGCGGATAGATCCACGCGGAAAAGTGGGCGGTGAAGAGCATCGGCGCGACGGACGGCAGCGAGCATTCCCCGGGCGCCCGCGATGACAACCCGCAAACCGCCGGCCGGCCACGTGGCTTTTGACATCGCGGCCGGCGTCGATGCATTGGAAGGCGAACCGGACATGGAAGACCCCGCCGACGGCCGCGCAGCACCCATCCAGGCACGCCGCCGGGGAAGATCCTGAACCGGCGGTGAGCGGCATGAAACTCTTTCTCGTACGCCATGGCCACGCGGCGGCCGACCCGGACGACGGCCAGCGGTCGCTGAGCGCGCGCGGCATCGACGCGACGCGACGCATGGCGGCCTTTCTCCGGACGAGCGGCGCGCTGGCGGGGGTGCAGCAGATCTGGCACAGCCCGCTGCTCCGCGCGCGCCAGACGGCGGAACTGCTTCGCGAGGAGCTGCGGCTGGACGCGCCGTTGGTTGAAACCGCGGGCCTCCGGCCGGCGGATGATCCCGTGGCCCTGGCCGACCGCCTGGAACGACTCGACCACAGCGTCATGATCGTCGGGCACGAGCCGCAGATGGGGGCGCTGGCCACGCTGCTCGTGCGCGGAAAGCAAACGCCGGTCGGCTTCGTCGTCAAAAAAGGCGCGGTGCTCGCCCTGGAGCGGTCCGGCGGGAGGCACAAGAAATCGGGCCGGACGCGCTGGTCGGTCTATTGGCAGCTGCCGCCCGAACTGCTGTCGGCGCCGGGCGGCGCCGACGACTGACGAGGCGGACCGGTCCGGCGTTGGCAAGGGGCCGCCGGCCCCCTAGCCTGCCCCCATGGAGTTGCATGCCCTGCCCACGCGCACCGGCGGAGCCGCCGAGAACATGGCGCTCGATTTCCTCCTGCTGCAGCGTTACCCGCATGGCGGCGCGATCCGGTTTCGCCACTATGAATGGCAGCGCCCGGCGTTCACCTTCGGCTTCGGGCAGAAACTCGCCTGGGTGCGCGGGCAACTGCCGCCGGAGGAAGGCCTCGACCTGTGCCGCCGGCCCACGGGCGGAGGCATCGTCGACCACCGGCGCGACTGGACCTACGCGCTGGTGATCCCGCGCGAACATGCGTGGTGGGACGCGCGGGCGACCGATTCCTACCGCACGGTCCACACCTGCCTGGCCCAGGCGTTCCATGAGCTCGGCCAGCCGGCCGCCGTGAAAACGCAGGCGGATCCCGCGGCTGCGGCCGGCCCCGGCGTCTGCTTCGAGCACGCGGAGCTGTATGACGTCGTGCACGAGCGCAGCGGCGCGAAGATCGCGGGCGCGGCGCAGAAGCGGAACAAACACGGCCTGCTCTTTCAGGGCTCGATCTGGAAACCGGCGGTCGACGCCCAAGTCGACTGGGATGTGCTGGGCGGCCGGTTCCTCGCGGCGCTCGCGCAGGCCCTGGGCCTCCCGGTGACTCCGACCCCCTGGCCCGATTTCAACGAGGATGAGGTCGGCGGCCTGACCGAGCAGTATTCCTCGCCGGAGTGGCTGGAGTACCGGTAGCGAGGCGTCGCCTCAGACCGGGCCTGGGCTTCGGGGCGGCATGGGGATTTGTCCGCCGGCCGTCGCTGGCGCCCCGCCCACGGTCCGCTTCCCTGATTGCCTGAGAGCGGCCTGTAATCACTGCGATTTGCGGGCGGTGAATCTGCACGCCCCGGCGATCCGGCGCTGCGCTGCGGCGTTGGATACGTACGCCATTCGTCCGCGGGCCCGACCGCAGGTCATAACTCTCCTGACATAGGGTTGTCACCGCGCCGTGCTACCGTCCGGTCGAAAACCAATCGAACAACCTCGAACGAAACATCGTCATGACTACGCGCACATCCTCCATCCTCTTGATCGCCGCGGCCCTGCAGACGGTCGCGTTGCTTTCCGCTTTCGGCGCCCCGGCGGGCACTCCGGCCATCGGTTACCGGGCCCGCACGGTGACCGCTTGGTCTTGGAACGGCCTGCTGCAACGCTCTGACACGCAAACCATCTGCGCGGGTATCGACCGGGCCGACGTCCTTTCGGCCATGGGCCAGCCTGCCCGGCAACTCGCGCCCGACGTCTGGCTCTACGAGGGCTATAAGCCGGACCTGGCCGAAGCCGAGGCGCGTGGCTGCACCCTTCTGGTAATCACCTTCGCTCAAGGCAAGGTCGCCGACCTGAAGTTCGTCAACGCCCCCGCGGCCGAGGTGATTACTGCCCAGACGAAGGCCAGGGGACCACACCTTTACGCAACCAGTCGATAGGTCTGTTGGGTTGCGCTTTGGTTGAAAACGCCGGCCCGGCCGTCCGGCCGGGCTGGCGGCAATCCATCCCCGGCAAGCCGCGCGTCTCGTCATCGCCCCGGATGGAGGCCGGCCGGAGGTATCCCCGGTTCACCACCTGGCTATTCCCGCCGCAGCGTGATGACGCATTCCAGGTGGCGGGTCTGCGGGAAAAGGTCGAAGGGCTGGACGGCGGCGAGGGCGTAGCCCGCGGGCAGCAGGCGGCGCAGGTCGCGCATCTGCGTCGCCGGGTCGCACGACACGTAGACGACGGCGCGCGGCCGGAACGCCAGCAGCTGTTCGAGAAACCGCTCGTCGCAACCGCGGCGCGGCGGATCGATGACGACCACGGTGTCGGCGGCGGGGAAGTCGATGCCGGCGAAGATCGCGGCGGCGTCGCCGGCCTGGAAGACGGCGTTGGCGATCCCGTTGGCCGCGGCGTTCTCGCGGGCGAAGGCGATCGAGGTGTCGCTGACCTCGACGCCGGCCACGCGTTCGAAACGCGGCGCGGCGGCCAGGGCGAAAAGCCCGCTGCCGCAGTAGGCGTCGACGAGCAGGCGCGCGCCGCTGGCGGCCGCCTGGTCGCGGACATGCGCGGCGAAGGCCGGCAGGATAAAGGGGTTGTTCTGGAAGAAATCGCGGGCGAGGAAGCGCAGGCGCAGGGGCGGGACGGCGGGATCGCCCCAGTCGATCACCTCGGTGATCACCGCGGCGGGATCGGTCGTCACCTGTCCCGACGCCTCGCGCAGCAGGAGGGTGGCCCCGCGCGGGTAGCCGCCGGTCGCGGCTCCGGCGCGGGCGGCCGCGCGGACCTCCGCCAGCCGGACGTTGATCGCGTCGGTGGCGATGTCGCAGCGCGGCACGTCGACGACCTCGAACCGCGAGCCCTGCTTCAGAAAACCGATCGGGAAATCGGCGGCGTCGGATAGGGACGGACCGCCGGGCCGTCCGTCGGAATTCGGCGCGCCCAGCGGTCGCGCCCTACCGATGCCTGGCGCCGCGAAGTGCGGCGTGATCTTCGACCGGTAGCCGAACCCGCGCGGCGACGGAATCACCGGCGCGACGGCAAACTCGACGCCCGCCAGGTGCTGGAGGAGCTCCTGCACCTGGAGCCGCTTCCAGTGGAGCTGCCGGGAGTAGTCGAGGTTCTGATACTGGCAGCCGCCGCAGCGGCCGAACAGGGGACACCGGGGTTCCCGGCGCTCGGATGACGGCGTCAGCACGGCCACGAGGTCGGCCTCGGAGTAGTTGGGATGGTTGCGGAACACCCGGGCGCGCACCCGTTCGCCCGGAAGCGCGAACGGAACCATGACGACCCAGCCGCCGGAAGGCGGCTGGGTCGCAAGTGCCAAGTCGCCAGGGCCAAGTTCCAAAGTGCCAGGCAGCAGGATCCGGCCGAGGCCGACGCCCAGATTGGTGAGGGTGACGATGTCCAGCTCGATCTCCTGGTGATAGGCGAACGGCCGGTCGTTGAATTTTTTCCGGGCCACGGCGGAAACGATGACGGCAGCGATCGGCCGAAAGGGCAAAACAGTTCCAGGCTGACATTTTCGATCATTTGCGCCTTTTTGCCGCTGCATGCCTGCCGAGCGGATCTCCAGCCTTCAGAACCCGCGGTTGAAGCAGCTCGTGCGGCTGCGCGACCGGCGGCCGCGCGACGAAGCCGGCCTGTTTCTCGTCGAGGGCTATCGCGAGGTGAAGCGCGCGCTCGACGCGGGGGTGAAGCTGCGGGAACTCTACACCGGCCCGGACTGGTTCCTGGGCGGGAACGAGCCGGCCCTGATCGCGGCGGCGGAGGCGGGAGGCGCGGAGGTGTATGCGCTGTCCAAGGACGCTTTTGCCAAGGTTTCCTACCGCGACCGCCCCGACGGCCTGCTCGCCGTGGCGCCGCAATGGAAACGCTCCCTCGCCGACCTGGACATAATTGTAGCCGGCCTCGCCGAGGCCGGTCCGGGGTCGGCGACCCCGGCTACAAGGCCGCCCTTCCTGCTGGTCGTCGAAGCCATTGAGAAGCCCGGGAATCTCGGGACGCTGCTGCGCGGGGCCGACGCCGCCGGGGTCGACGGGGTGATCGTGTGCGATCCGGTGACGGACATCTTCAATCCCAACGTCGTGCGCTCCTCGACGGGCGTGCTGTTCGCCCTGCCGGTCATCGTGGAGGACGGCGCGGCGGTGCGGGCCTGGCTGCGCGCCCGCGGCATCCGGGCCGTGGCGACGACCCCGGCGGCGCCGGCCGTCTACACTGAGGCCGATCTGCGCGGGCCGCTCGCGATCATCATGGGCAGCGAGCAGTACGGACTGAGCGGGTTCTGGTTGAAGGAGAGCGACCTGTTGGTGCGCATTCCGATGGCGGGGGAGGCGGATTCGCTGAATGTGGGCATGGCGGCGATCCTCACGCTGTTCGAGGCGGTGCGCCAGCGGGGCCGGCCGGCCTGAGCCGCGTCTCGCGGCCGATCCTAGGCGCCACGGTTGCGGAAATGCGCGACGAGCGCCGCCGCCCCCTCGGTCATCGACACGCGGGGAGCGTAGCCGAGATCGCGCCGTGCCGCGGTGATGTCGAACCAGTGATCCATGGCCAGCTCCCGGGCGATGAACCGCGTCATGGGCGGGTCGCCGCGGAGCGGCACCACGCGCCAGAGCGTCTCGCATGCGGCGCCCAGCGCCGTGGCCGCCGCGAGGGACGTGTGCCGGGTGACGGCCGGCACGCCCAGTTCGCGCAGGATCCCGTTGATCCAGTCCCAGAGCACGACCGGCTCCCCGTTGGTGATGAAGTAAGCGCCGCCGCCGACTGCCGCGGCGGCCGTTCCGCCGCCGGCGAGCACGCCCTCGGCCAGCAGGTGGGCGTCGGCGGCATTGTCCACGTGGACGAGGTCGACCCGGTTCCGGCCGGCTCCGACGATGCGCAGGCGCCCCTCCCGGGCCCGCGCAATCACCTGCGGCACCAGGTGCGGGTCGCCGGTGCCCCAGATGAGATGCGGCCGCAGCGCCACGGTGCGCAGCTCCGGCGAGTTCGCCGCCCGGACCTCGCGCTCGGCCATCGCCTTGGTGAGGGGATAGGGCGACGGGCAGCGCGTGGTCAGCGGAAGCGACTCGTCGACGCCGGCCAGATCGCGCCCGTGATAGACGACGGAGGCCGTGCCGGTATAGACGAACCGGCGCACGCCGTGGGCCCGGCAGGCGGCGAGGAGCGCCCGCGTGCCCAGCACGTTCACGCGGATGAAATCCGCCAGGCGGCCCCACATGATCACCCGCGCGGCGACATGGAAGACCGTCTCGACGCCGCGGCAGGCAGCGGCGCCGGCGCCGGGGTCCGCCAGGTCGGCGGCGATGCAGCGCACACCGCGGGCCTCGAGATCGGGGGCGGGACGCCGCGCGAGCACGGTGACGGGACGGCCCTGCGCCAGCAGGCGCTCGACGATGTGCCGGCCGAGGAATCCCGTGCCGCCGGTGACCAGGGCGGGGCCCAGGGAAGGGTGAGAGTGCGCAGTGAAAGGGGCGGACACGGAAACGGCGGGGACCCCCACTCTCACTCTTCACTCCCACGAGTCACTCCCGAAACGCGAAGCCGTTTCGGGTCGCGGCCCAGCGGGCCAGGGCGAGGCGGTGGATCTTCGCATTGTGGCGCACGTCGACCGGAAAGCTCCGGCGGAAATAGAAGCGGCGGATTCCGGCGGTGTGCGGGTGCCCGCGGGCGAGCCGGCGCAACGCGTCCGCCAGGTCGCGCCGCGCGGCCCGAGGCAGGCTGCCCGTCCTGGGTTCGATGACGAGGCACGGTTCCTGCCGGCCACGCGGTCCCACTCCGATGAGCGCGCAGCGCGCGACCAGCGGGTGACCCCGGAAGACCTGCTCGCACGGCTCGGTGAACAGCGGGCCGGCCGCGGTTTCCACGCGCTCGACCGCGCGGCCGCAGAACCAGAGCCGGCCCTCCGCGTCGAGATAACCGGCGTCGCCCATCCGGTGCCAGACCGCGCCCCGCCGGGGCGCGGAAGTTCCAGGGTCCAAGGGACAAGTTCCAGGTGAGGCGGACGAGGGGGAGGCGGACCGAGTTCCGGAATCGGAGTCCCGGATCTTGGCCAGCGCCGTCGCGTCGGGCAGGCGGTCGTATTCCCGGGTGGCGGTCGGGCCGGTGGCGATGATCTCGCCGACTTTCCCGGGCGGGAGTTCGCGGGCGTCGGCGAGGGTCGGGATGGGGCCGTCGGCAAAGGCGATGATCTTGACGCGGTTGGCGGCCAGCGGGCGGCCGACGCAGGCGCCGCGGACGCCGGCGGCGCCCGCATCGTCCGCGGTCGCGGTGCTGAGGGGCAGCAGCTCGGTGGCCCCATAGGGGCTGTGCAGCCGTCCGCCGGGCAGCAGGCGCGGCGCGGCCGCCCAGAGCGCGTCCGGCACGGGCGCCCCCGCGCAAAGCACGCGGCGGAGGCTCGGCAGCGTGATTCCCCGGGCGAGGCAATGGTCGGCGATCTTCCGCCAGAGCGTGGGCGAACCGAAGGAATTGGTGACGCCCTCCTGGCGGATGGCCTGCACGATGCGGGCCGGATCGACGGCGGCGGGACGGCCGGGATCGAGTTCGGGCACGATCGCGGTCAGGCCGAGCGCGGGGTCGAACAGGGCGAAGACGGGCAGCATCGGCAGGTCGATCTCGCCGGGCTCGATGCCGTAGGTCGCGCCGACGAGGCGCACCTGCGCGTCGAACATGCCGTGTTCGTAGCAGACGCCCTTGGGCGAACCGGTTGAGCCGGAGGTGAACAGGATCGCCGCCAGATCGTCCGGGCGGCTGGTGGCGAGCGGCGCCGGCGGGCCGGCAGCCGGCAGCGACGGGCCGAGGCGGGCCGTCATCGCGCCGGGGACCGCGACGCGAACCTCGACGGTCCGGAAGGACGGTCGGAAGATCCGGCTGATGAGACGGGCCAGCGGGATGCCCAGGAGCACCCGGGGCTGGGAGCGGGCCACGCACGCGAGGAAGCTGCGCAGTCCCATTCCGGGGTCGATGACCACCGGCACCGCCCCGAGCTTGAAGAGCGCAAACGCCGTGGCGATCAGCGGCAGGCCCTGGCGCACCATGACGAGCGTGCGATCGCCGGAGCGCACGCCGCGGGCGGCCAGCCGGGCCACCCAGGCGTCGACCTCGGCGTCGAGCTCGGCGAAGGTGAGCGTCAGGTAGTCGATATCGCCGGCGGGTGTGCGGCCGCGGGGGATCTTGACGGCGGCGCAGCCCGGCTGGCGCGCGGCCATGAGGGGCAGGTGGCGCGCGATGTTGGCGGACTCGGCGGGCACGCCCGTCAGGCTCGCCCAATTCGCCCGCCGCGCAAGGCTGCAGTGACCAGCCGGTGCCCGCCGCGGTCAGGCGGCACCGGCGGCCGCGATCACTCCTGCTCCTCGCCGCCGTTCTTGAGCGCGGGCTGGTTGCGCAGGAGTTCAGCCTGCCACGGCATGAGGATCGCGTCGAGCTTGTCCGGCGCCCGGGCGATCTGGGCCAGCTGGGAGCGGTTGGCGATGAGCGTGGGGTCGAGGTTCAGCTCGCGGGCGAGGCGGTCGCGGTCGCTTTTGAGGCGGTCCTGGAGGGCGAGCTCGGCGGCGCTGAGCGGCACGAAATTGGGATCGCGCCCGCGGCGGCGGCGCGGCAGCGAGGCCGGATTCTTGGCCAGGCCGGCGCGGACAGCCTCGGCGAGGCGGTGGATGAGACGGCCGTGGCGCTTGCCCAGGTTGACGGCGAGGATGGCCTCCTCGGGCAGGCCGGCATCGGCGCGGGCGGAGATCTCGAAGAGGAGCTCGTTGCTGGTGATCTTGAACGGCGGCTGGTCGAGCTCCCGGGCGACCTCCTCGCGCCAATGCCAGACGGCCCAGAGCACGCATTGGGCCCGGGGGCCGAGCCGCTCGCACCGGCCGATGCGCCAGGCATGTTCGTCGCTCTGGGGAAAGCCGAGCAGCGCGGCCTCGATCTGCCAGCGGCAGCGCTGTTCCTGCCAGGCCAGGCGGCCGCGGCTCTCCAACTCGGCCTGGAGGATGTCGCGCAGGGCCGGCAGGTGGAAGACGTCGAGCGCCGCGTAGTCGAGCAGCTTGTCCGGCAGGGGGCGCCGGGACCAATTGGCCTTCTGGCCCTCCTTGGCGAGAATGACGCCGAAGTGCTGTTCGAGCAGCGGAGCCAGGCCGACCCGGGGCCGGTTGAGCAGCTGGGCGGCCATCATCGTGTCGAACAGGCTGGAGGCTCTGAAGCCGCAGAATTCGTGCAACAGCCGCAGGTCGAAATCGCTGCCGTGCATGACGAGATGCTTGGCCGCGAGGCGCGACCACAGCCCGTCCAGCGCCATCGGCGCAATGAGGTCGACCAGGAAGATCGACCTGCCGGCCATCACCTGCAGCAGGCAGATGCGGGTCCGGTAGCGGAAAAGGTTGTCGGCCTCGGTGTCGATCGCCACCTCGGAGACGCGGTCAAGGGCGTCGAAGAGCGGCGCGAGCTGGGCGGATTGGTCGATGAACGAATGGGCGGCCGTGGCATTCAAGGCTGCTGCGATGGGAATCGAGCCCCGAGTTTGGAATACGGCGGAGGAATTGAACAGACGAAAGTGCGTCTCGCTGCTCGTCGGGCCGTTGTCCTCCAAGCCGCCCAAGGCGATGGCGGCAGCCATCGTCACCTGGCCCGCATCGACTGCCATGCGGACGGCTGAGCATCGCGATGCCGCCCTGCTCGCCATCCTGCCGTTCAGCTGGCAGGGCAACCGCCACATCAGGCACCACGAGGGCGGCCGCACCGTCGACGTGCACAGACCTCACGGCGCCGCCCCGGACGCCGGGCTGGAATTCGCGGTCGCCACGACCTGTCCAGCTCAGCGTGAAATGGTCAGCCGGGCCCTGCCGGATTGGCGCGGAATGAACGGTGCGACTTCAACCTGACCCCAGCCGCCGATTCTTCTGAGCCTCAGTTTCCGGATTGGAGCAGGCGCAGATTCCGGCGCGCGTCCTCAAAGCCCGGCGCCAACTCGAGCGCCCGCTCCCAATGCCGGCGCGCGTCGGCCAGCCGACCCTGTCGAGCGCACAGGATTCCCAGATTGTTGTGCGCTTCCACGTAGTCGGGCTTTATCCGCAGCGCCGCTTCGTAGTGGCTTTCCGCCTCCGCTTCCCGGTCCGGCAGCCTCGCCAAAAAGTTGGCCATGCCGAAATGGGCTTCGGCGTAGTCGGGCCTGATCCTGAGCGCCGCCTCATAATGCGCCCGGGCCTCCGCTTCGCGCCCGGGGATCGCCGACAGGAAGTTGGCCAGATTGAGATGCGCATCGGCAAAACCGGGCCAGATCCGCAGCGCCTCCTCAAAATGCGCGATTGTGTCGGACGCGCGCCCCGGCAGGCCCGCGAGCACGATTGCCAGATTGTTGTGGGCTTCCGCGTTGTCGGGTCTGAGGTGGAGCGCCGCCTCGAAGTGCGCAATCGCCTCGGGCGCGCGTCCGGGCAGACCCGCCAGCGCCATTCCCAGATTGTTGTTCGCCTCGGCGTTCTCCGGATTGATGCGCAGCGACATCTCGTAGTCCGCCAGCGCCTCCGGCAGCCGGTCGGGCGATTTCGCCAGTTCCAGGCCCAGATTGTTGTACGCCATCCAGCAGTCCGGATTGCGCACCAGCGTCTCCCGGAAAAGCGTGATGTTGTCTGCGAACATGGTGCTGTGCCTCCAGGACAGCAGCCCGAGCAGACCGACCAGCGCCCCGGTCCCGATGCGCCACGCCCGCTTTCCGAGCGCCGGCTCAAGCCGGGCCAGTCCCGCCGCGATCAGGGCGAGCGGTCCCAGATCCGCGAGATACTGCCAGTGATCCCACACGTGCGAGTACAGCCCCGCGTACAGATTCACGAATCCGAGCGCGGGGAACAGCGAGCCGAGGAAAAAGAGGTACGCCGCCAGCGCGCCCCGCTGCCGCAGTGCCCAGAGCGCCATTCCAAGCGCCGGCACTCCCGCCACGGCCAGCCAGCCCCAGACCTGGCCCGGGTCGATCGTCCAGCGCGGATAGATGAAATTCAAACCCGCCGGGCACACCAGATGCCAGAGGTAAAACCAGACGGCCCGGCCCGCGACGAGCACCCGCTCCGTTCCGCTCATGGCAAAGTCCGCTCCATGCGCGCCGACGTAGTGGTGTTCCACCCAGCCGCTGAACAGACCCGCCGCCGCCCCCACGACCAGCAGAAACAGCAACGGTCGGATCTCTCCGCGCCAGCTCAGCCGCCCTTTCCTCCACCACAGGACCACCGCCAGCGCGCCGGGCAGCGTCGCCGTCGCCGTTTTGCACAGCAGCGACAGCACGAACAGGGCCGCGGCGAGCGCGTACCCTCCACCCCCTCTTGTCCGGTCGAAGCGCAGGTACGCCAGCGCCGCCCCGAGATACAGCACCAATGAGAGCGTGTTCTTCTGTTCGGTGATCCAGGCCACCGATTCCACGTGCACCGGATGCACCGCGAAAAGCAGGGCCGCCAGCCAGGCCGCCGCGCGGGGATCCGCCGCGGCGCGCGGCGCGGCGGATCTGGTGAAACCGGAGCGCGCGCGGGAACCGGGGCGGGAAGACGGAGCTGAAGACGAATTGGAAACCGCCTCGGGGGCAACGCGCGCCACCCCGGCAAGGCGGATGAGCGCCAGGGCCAGCAGGCAGCACGCGCTCGCGTGCAGCAGCACCGTCACGACGTGGTAGCCCGTCGGTTTGTCTCCAAAGAGCCGGTGTTCCACCCAAAACGCGCTGTATACCAGGGGATAATACTGTGCCGTCGCGCCGGGTTCGGTCCACATCCGCCCCAGGCCGTCCAGCCCGCGCAGTTCCGCCCTGGGCACATAGTCGTTGTCGTCCCAGATGAATCCGCCGCCCAGCGATCGCCAGTAGGCCCCGGCCACCGCCGCCAGCACGATTGCGGGCATGATCATCCTCCGCACCCAGAGTCCGTACCACGGAGGCGGAGGTCGCCACGACATCCCGGCATCCTATTTCTCGCCGCGTCGCCAGATCAACTCTCCCTTTGGTGCCGGACACGACCCCGGCGTGGAGCTCCCGGTGCTTGTAGGCCGTCTGGCGGCTGAGGCCGAACTGCTCGCACAGCTCGCTGACCGTGAAACGGTCGCTTTGCGCCCGCATGGCGAAGCGGACGATTTCTTCCATGGGGGTGACGGTTCTCCAGGACATGATGCCCCGAAGCGTAACCTATCCCCCGGATCGTTTGTCACCCACCCTGCCGGATCGTACCATCACCCGGCCCAGGCGCTGAGGAAGGCGTCGATCAGCTGCGGGAGATCGTCGCTGTAGCCGCCCTCGAGGACGGCGGCGGCGGGAAAATCGGCCTGGTGGACCCAACGGCCGAGCGTGGCGAAATCCTCGATCTCGAGCGTCATCGCGGTGATCGGATCGCGGGCATAGGCGTCAAAGCCGGCGGAGACCAGCGCGAGGTCGGGTTTGAAGCCGACGATGGCGTCCCAGGAACGGGCGAGTTCGGCCATGTGCTGGGCGCGCGCGGTGTGCGGGGAGATCGGGTAGTTCCGGCAATTGGAGCTGTTGCGGGTGCCGGTGCCGGGGTAGCCGGGAAACTGGTGGATCGAGCAGAACAGGAAGCCCTCGCGGCCGTCGAGGATGGCCTCGGTGCCGTTGCCGTGGTGGGCGTCGAAATCCCACACCGCCACGCGGTGCGCGCCGCGCGCCCGGGCGGCGACCGCCGCGATGGCGATCTGGTTGAGATAGCAGAACCCCATCGGCTGGGAAGCGGTGGCGTGATGACCCGGCGGGCGCATCAGGGCGAAGGCCCGCTCGTGCTGGACGAGGGCCAGATGCATGGCGGCGAGCGCGGCGCCCACGGCGCGACGGGCGTGATCGTAGATTCCCGGGAAGAAAGGCGTGTCGTCGTCGAAATCCGGCGGCACCTGCAGGCGCGCGAGGAGCGCCGGCGTGTGCACGGCCAGGATTGCGTCCTCGGTGGCGATGGCCGGGATGCGCCATTCCCATTCCGGATGGGCGGCGCGCAACTGGGCCGCGGTCCGGACGATGCGTTGCGGCTGCTCGGGACGCGACGGGGACCCGTATTCAACGCATTGCGGGTCGTGCAGGATGATCATGGGGACGCGGCGATGGGGGGCCGTGCCGGACTCCGCGGACCGGCCCGCCCAGCGTCGATCGCAGGAGGGCCGGATCGTCCGAGAGAATGGCATCGGCGCCCCAGTCGGCGAGGCGCAGCATCAGGCGGGGATCGTTCACGGTCCAGCACCAGACGCACGGCCCGCGGCTTTTCAAGGCGGGAATGAACGCGGGCGTGCGCACCGCGCGCCAGTCGATGCTGACGCCGGCGGCGCCGAGGGCGGCCAGGATCGGCACGAGGGCATCGACCCGGGCGGCGGGCGCCGCGGGCCGGAGGCCCCGGTGACCGCAGATCAACATGCGGGGGACGCCGGGCGCCAGGCGGCGGGCCTCGGCCACGATGGCGGCGTCGAACGACGCGAAGATGACCGCGCCGCCCGCCCGGGCCCGCTGGACCACCCGCACGACGGGCGCCACCGGCACGCCGTGCTTGATCTCGATCTGGGCGACGGCCCGGCCGGCGAGGAGTGCGAGGACCTCGGCCAGCGTCGGCAGGGGCTCGCCACGGATCCGCACCGCGCGCAGCTCGTCGCGGGTCAGGCGCGCGATGGAGCCCGGCCGGCCGGCGAGGCGTCCGAGGGTGGCGTCATGGCAGACGACGGGCACGCCGTCCCGCGTCACCTGCACGTCGAGTTCGACCCCGTCGGCTCCGGCCGCCAGGGCCCGCGAAAAGGCGGCGAGCGTGTTCTCCGGCGCCTCGGCGGAGGCGCCGCGGTGGGCAATGAACAGGGGTCGGGCCACGCGGTTCGAGCACAACGCACCGGTGCCCTGAAGTGAAGCCAGATATTGGCGCCGCCCGGCCGCCGGCGCCCGTCACTTTCTTGTTGTGCTTTTCCCGGGCGCGCGCGGCATGCTCCGGACGAATGAAAGTCGTCGTGCTCTGCTCGGGCGGCATGGATTCGGTGACGGCCCTGTACTGGGCGCACCGGCGCCACGAGGTCATCGCGGCGGTGAGCTTCCACTACGGCGCCAAGCACAACGACCGCGAGATTCCGTTC
>CAZKDK010000052.1:0-15549 GCA_964551145.1 uncultured Opitutaceae bacterium
TTCCGATCTCCGATCCGCGCCGTATCGCCATCTACGGGGCCAGCTACGGCGGCTATGCGACCATGGCCGGGCTCGCGTTCACACCCGAGCTCTATCGCTGCGGAATCAACTACGTCGGCGTGACTGACATCGAGCTTCTCCTGAAGACCATTCCCAAGGGATGGGAGACCGTGCGGGCCCAGTTGGAGGTGACGACCGGCAACGCGAAGACGGACCGCGAGCGCCTCGAGGCGACCTCCCCGCTGCTCCACGCCGACAGGGTCCGCGCGCCTGTATTCTTCATTTACGGCGAGCTGGACGACCGCGTGAACATGAAACATGCCACCCGCCTCGCGTCGCAGCTGCGCAAGAACCATGTGCCGGTCGAATGGATGGTCCGATTCGACGAAGGGCACGGCTACCGACGCTGGAAGAACAAGGTCGACCTCTACCGTACGATGGAAAAGTTCCTGACGGAGCACCTGGCTCCCGCTGGGAGGCCGACAGTGGGAGTCGGCACCCCCAGGGTTCTCGAGATGCCCGCCATTGAGCAGAAGTAGCGCCGCGGCCGCCCGCTCACTTGACCCGCTTGACCTTCACGCGCGAGCCATAGCCATCGACGTGAAGGTAGAAGGCCCCCAGCAGGCCCTTCTCGATGATGATCACCGGGTCCGTGAGGTTGACCGAGAACTGGGAGCCGTCGACCTGCCGCCACACCTGGCCGTTCTCAAGGTGAAAATCCGTTTTCCCTTCCCAGCCGGAAAACGCCCCCGGGATGCGGGACCGGATCGATGTGGGGACCCGCTGGAGCTTCTCGGCCTGGACGTGCAGCTGTTGTTCGTTCCCGAAAGCAGCCTCGCCCTGCGGGAGCTGCGGAGAAGGCGGAGCGAGCGGCGCCGGCTCCCCGGACAGAGATCGCGGTTCGGCCTGGCGCGCCGACACTCCGTTCGCCGCCAGCCGGGCATTCAGGAATTCCAGCTCCTCCGGAGTGAGCCGGTCCAAACCGGCCCGGTGAAATTCCCCGGGTGTCAGCAGGCGCTGCAGCAACCCGGGTTCGGTTGCTCCAAGCGACGTGGCGGCCAGGGCGGCGATCAGTGGCGCCCAGAGCAGCGGCCAGACCCGGGCCCGGCGGGAAGAAGGAAACGGCGATCGGCGATGATACATGGAGCGGTGGAATTTCGGTTGTGGTCGGCGCGGCGGTCGCGATCCAGTAAGGCCCAAAAACAACAGCCGCGCACCAGAAAAGTGCGCGGCTGGAATTAGACGGGAGTTTCGCTCAGGCGTTGCCGGGCTCAGAACGCGCGCTCGAGGCGCACGTACCAGAAGGCCGGCTGGCCGTCGTTGATTCCATCGGTCGTGCCGGAGGACGACATCGGATCGACCGGCGGCTTGGAGTTGAGCGCGTTCGCGACGCCGACCGTGATCTTGGTCTTGGCGAAACCCCTGTAGGTGAGCGAGGCATTAAGCGTGTACTGCGGCTTCACGTCATAGGAGATGAACAACGTGTCCCCTTCGTCGAAGATGCTGCCGTAGGTGACATCCCGGTGACGCCGGCCACGGTAGATGCCGAAGAGGGTCGTGTCCCAATCGCCGCGGCTCCACGTGAACTGTCCGGTGGCATTCCACCGGGGGGTCAGGTAGGTCCCCACGAGGTTGCTGTTCTCAATAAAGACCCGGTCGATCCAAGTCGCGTCGGCCCCGAAATAGAAAGTGCCGGCGGTCTTGGTCTTCCACGTGTAGCTGGCGGCCAGGTCGACGCCTCGATAGACGCCTTTCTCAATGTTAACGTAGTCGTCCCGCACATAGAGCACCCGGTTGTCCCCCGGATCGCGCACGACCTTGCCGGCAAAGATCGGGTCCCCCGCGGCAGCCCCGGAGAGGAACTGATCGTAGCCGTAGAAGTTGCTCAGCTGATCCAGCAGATCGCGCTGGCGGTACTGGAACCAGTCGACGGAACCCTGGAGTCCTTTGAGCGCACCTTTTTGCGGCTCGACGACAAGCCCTGCATAGAACGTATCGGTGGTCTCGGGCTTGAGCTGGGGGTTGCCCGCCACGACGATCTGCAGCTGGTCGATGGTCGTGCCGGTCACCGGATCGGGAATCTTGCCAGAAGTAAACGTGGTCGTGGCCGCGGTGAAGAGGTAGGCCAGATCGGGCGCCTTGAAGGACTCGCTGTAGGATGCGCGCAGGATCAGCCAGTCGAATGCGTGGAATTTCAGCCCGACCTTCGGACGGATCTTCTGTTGGAAGCCCTTGTCGCTATACATCTCGTAGCGGCCGGCAAACTGCGCCTCGAGCCGTTTGGCGATGATCGGCACGTCCATTTCCGCATAGATCGACGTGACGTTGCGCTGGCCGAAGCTGCTCGTGCCCTCGTCGCCGCCGAGGATGTCGCCCGTGGCGTTGAGGTCGGTCTTGATATTGGCCATCTTTTCGAGGCGATGCTCGGCACCGAAGGCAAGCTTGACCGGCCCGGCGGGAAGGTCGAACAAGGTGCCGGTGGCCGATGCGTCGTAGTTCCAGAATTCCAGGGACGCACTGGTCGGATTGTGCACCGTGAGGAAGTCCGCCATGGCCGGCTCGTTCATGCCAAACCAGTTGAAATAGACGCGGTTTGCCTGGGCGGTCGAGGGATTCCAGGCGAGCGCGCCGTTACCCAGGCGCGTCAGCCCCATCAACGCCTCCTGCAGACGGGAGTCGGCTGCAGCAAGCGAATTGTTGTTCACGGTGTTCTTCGTGTAGAGGGCGGCCGCTTCCCAAGTCCAGTCGGAGAGGACGCCGGGGCCGTTCAGGTTGCCGCCGAGCCCGACAACGATGCGGGGCGTGTCGGCCGTGACGTCGCTGATGCGATTCGGCAGCTCCACCATGCGCCGTCTGCCGGCGGAGATGTCAACCGCCCACGGGTTGAACGGGTTGTAGGACGGGATCACCATGTGGCTCCCGGCACTGAGGCCGAGCGATGTCTCGATATCGGCCGGCGCCGCGGCCGAGTAGACAATGCTGTTGATCCGAGAGAACGAGAAATCGGCAAAACCGTACAGGTTGTCGCCGAACTCGTGTTTGACGGTCGTGTAGAACGAATACTTGCGATATTCCGGGAACATGCCGGCCGTCTCGTTGAAGTTGTAGGGGTTGTACCCGCTGACCGAGTTGGCCACCGTCGGGGTGCTCGTCGGATTGGTGAAGGTACGCTGGTGACCGCTAACCACCACGTATCCGGGAAAACCGCGCGATGACCGCTGATCGGCCCAACCGTCGGCGATCGCATCGGTGGCGCCGATGTCGGTGAGATAGGCCTGTTCGGAGGAGTAGCCGGCGTCCGCCCAGCCGGTCGCCGTGTAGCGCAGATTCGCGCTGGCCGCGACGCTCGTCAGATCGGCATTGCGCGAGAAGCTCAGGTCACGCGCAAAGACGGCGCGCTGTTCCTGCCAGTTGAAAGTCGCCACGATGCTCGTGTTGGCGGTGTTGTTGCCAACCAGAAGCGTGCCCTGCTTCAGGAAACCGTCCGTGTTGACGTAGTTGCCGAACTGCACGGAAGCGGTGACGCCCTGATAGTCGCGCCGCAGGATGACATTCACCACGCCAGCCACGGCATCGGAGCCGTAAATGGCGGAGCCGCCGTCCTTGAGGATCTCAATCCGCTCGATGGCCGAGTCAGGTATGCTGTTCAGGTCGAAGACCGTCTGGAAGCCATTGAATCCCGGCGCCGCATACGGGACTGCGCGGCGGCCGTTGATGAGTACGAGCGTGTTGTTGTTCCCCAGGCCGCGAAGATTGATCGTGCTCACGCCAGGCGTGAAGCTCGTCCCCGAATCCATGGGAGTCAGGGCCTGCCCGTTGTTGATCGGCAGGGCGCGCAGAGCATCGCCGACCGTCGTGAAGCCCTGCGTTTCGATCTTCGCCGCCGTGAGCTCGACCACCGGACTGACCGTTTCTGCGTCGAGGCGCTTGATGCGGGATCCGGTGACTTCGAATCTCTCCATCTTCACCTCTTTCGGCTCGGCGGCGGCAGGCAAAGACGGGGTGGGAGCGGTCTGGGCGACCGCGATACTTGACAGGCCTGCGCAAAAAATCGGCACAAGCGCGGCCATCAACTTCCTTACGGGAACTTGGTTCATAGGACGATCAGTTGGCACTGCAGGGTATACTCGGGACAATATCCTAACCAGCTTGGAGGCACGTCGATACGCGCGGTCCATGCTCCGTTCGTGTTGCCATTCCCGCTATCGTCTCCGCCCGGGGCAGCAATTTCATATCGGTGAAACCCCAAGAAGGTCCGATAGAACGCTCATTTCGCGCGGCGAACCGCTGCCCTCTA
This sequence comes from uncultured Opitutaceae bacterium, assembly GCA_964551145.1. Taxonomy (GTDB): domain Bacteria; phylum Verrucomicrobiota; class Verrucomicrobiia; order Opitutales; family Opitutaceae; genus Fen-1467. The sequence goes on from CAZKDK010000052.1 coordinate 4,298, forward strand.
ATGATGCAGTTGCACGTCCGCTTGCCGGCGGCGACCAGAATACTGCTGCCGGATATCAGCGCTAAATTTTTCCGAATCGTCGCCGCGCGCCAGTTTCTCAATTCCTAGACGCGACGGTTGCGCGGCCGCACCGCCGGCAGAACAGGACACCGGCCGATGACCACTTGGCGCCTAGCCGCCGGTTTCAAACACCGACTCCCCAAGCCGGGCGCGGCATCCAGTTTCCCGCCGTCCGGTGGCGCAAACCTCCGGATCGGCCGCGGCTGCCACTCACGTGGGCGGCTGGCCGGTGAGCGCCTTCAACTGGCGGCGATAGCTGCGGCTCAACCTGAGCTTGGAACCATCGCTCATGAATACCGTATGGTCGCCGTAAAGCGCGGGGGCAACGCGACGGATATGCTCCACGTTTACCAGGAAGGAGCGGTGGATGCGGACGAAACGGGCGGCATCGAGCTTCTGCTCCATGTTCTGCAGCGTCTCGCGCACCAGCTGCGGCTGCCCGACCGTCTGCACCTTCACGAAGTCGCCTTGCGCCTCCAGCCAGATGACATCGGAGGTCTTCACGAAATGCAGGTCGCCGCCCGATTTGACGACGATGCGCTCGGCGTATTCCGGCCGGACGAGGCCGGCCCCGGGTGCGGCAGCCTCGGCTGCGCCGGGCGCGTGGGGCTCGGTGGCGCCCAGCGCCTGAGGCTGGGCTGCGCCGGGCGCGGTGGCCGCGCCTCCCGTCAGCGCGCGCACCTGGGCGAGGAGCGCCTCCACCCGCTGACCGACCTCCGCCGTGCGGCTCTTCCGCCACTCGTCCTTGGCCCGTGCGAGCGCCTGCGTGAACCGGGCGTCGCTGAACGGTTTCAGCAAATAGTCGACCGCGCAGGCCTCAAACGCGCGGATCGCATACTGGTCATAGGCGGTGACAAACACCACGACGGGGCGCTCGGCCGGCTTCAGGGCCGCGAGCACTTCGAAGCCGTCGTGTTTGGGCATCTGGACGTCCAGGAACAAAAGGTCGGGGTGGTGGTGGCGGATGGCCTGCAGCGCGGCCGCACCGTCGGCGGAATCGCCGACGATTTCGATTTCGGGGTCGCGGGCCAGCAGCAGCGCGAGGCCTTCGCGGGCCAGCGGCTCGTCGTCGACGATCAGGGTGCGGATTTTCATGCCGGGGTCGGGGAGATTTGGGCCGGGGTCGCCGCGGTGCGCCAGGGCAGGTCCAGGCGGACGCGCATGCCGCCCTCGGGTCGCGGCAGCAGATCGAGGTGGAAATCGCCGCGGTAGGTCGTCTCGAGCCGGGCGCGGGTGTTGGCGAGCCCGACGCCGGTCCGGACGACCGGGTCGCGGATGGGCGCGTCGCCCGGCCCGTCGTCAATCACCTCCAGCACGAGCCGGCCGTCGCGGCGCTCGGCGGCGATGCGCACGATCCCGGCGGTGGTCCGGCGGGCGATGGCGTGCTTGACCGCATTGCCCACCAGGGGCTGCAGGACCAGGTTCGGCACGAGCGCGGGCAGCGTGTCCGGCGGCACGGCGACCTCGACGCGCAGCTTGTCGCCGAAACGAACCTGCTCGATGCCGAGGTAATGCGCGGCAAAGTCGAGCTCCCGCTCGAGGGTGACATCCTGGAGGCCGGTCGTCTCCATCGCCATGCGCAGGAGGGCGCTGAGCCGGGAGATCGCCTCGACCGCCGCCTCGTCCTGGTGGCGCCGCACCAGCGTGGCGATCGCATTGAAGGCATTGAACAGGAAATGCGGCTGGAGCTGGCCGCGCAGGGCGAGGAGCTGGGCCTGCGCCAGCTCGGATTCCAGGCGGGCGGTGCGCAGTTCGAGCCCGGCGCTCTCGCTGACCCGCTGGCGGTATTTGAAAAAGTAGTCGACCGCGAACGAGACCGCGAGGAGCCCGCTGAACGTGACGAAATTGATCGGAAGCAGCGCGACCTGCGTGTGAACGTACGTCGGCCAGTTGAGCGGCAGGTCGGCCGCGTCCGGCCGCCAGATATTGGGCAGCAGGCGCAGGCCGTAGAGCAGGTTGCCGATGACCACGCACAGGCCCAGGCCGCCCGCCACAAGTCCGGCGGCACCCCGCGCCGGATGCCCCTCGCTCAGGCGGAATCGCCGGACCAGGGCCAGCCCGATCGGGGCGGCGGCCAGCCAGGCGTACCATTCGAAGCCATCCCAGAGGCTGATGACGCTGCTCAGGTTCTGCCGGCGGGCGATCTCCAAAAGCTCCCGCTGCCAGAAATACCCGAGGTTGAGCAACGTGATCAGCAGGGCCACGGCCGCCAGCTGCATCTTGACGGCCGCGTGCTTTCCCGACGAAAGCCAGGAAAACAGGAACGAGGCGAATCCGTTGGCGGGGGTTGGCATGCCGGCGACGTGCGCGAGCGAACACCATCCCGCCGCCGCCGGCAAGCCTCGCCGGCCGGGCGACCCGCGGTCAGTCCCCGCCGCCGCCCCCCGGGCCGCGGCGCGTTAGCGCAACCGCGCCACCGTCACCCAGGCGCCGTTCTTCAAGTGCAGCCGGTAGGATCCGTAACGGGAACGGACGATCTCGACCGGCGTATTCTGCTGCGGCGAGGTGTAGTACACGTCCGGGTCGACCTGCCGCCAGACCTGGCCGTTGTCCAGTTCGAAGACGGTCCGTCCGTTCCAGCCGGTGAACGGCCCGACCACCACCGCCTCGATCCGCTCCGTCTGACTCTCCGCCTGCTCCCGACGCGCCTGGGCCATGGCCCGCGCAACCCGCTTTGGCTCCTCGCGCCGCTGGTAGTCGGCGACCGCCGTCTGCGCGGCATCCCGAGCCGCGGCGGCCTCGCCCGCGTGCCGGTACGCTTCCACGGCGGCGTCGAGCCCCGCCAGCTCCGCCGGCGTGAGCTTGTCCAGGCCCAGCACCGCGCGTTCGGCAGGGCGGAGCGAACCGGAGAACCCGGACGGGGCTGCCGCCCGCAGCGGCCATGTCCACGCCATCGCGATCACGGCCGCCAGCGCGACGCCCCGGCCGGAGCTGCGCCTTTCCTGTCGTCGCGGAAGACCGCCGATGGTTCGCCTCATGGGTCGGATGCGCCCGGCCGGCGCCACGCCCGAACAAAAGGGCGCTCCCCGCAAGGGGAGCGCCCGGCAGTTCAGGCGGCACCGCTCGCCGGTGGGTCAGAACCTCTTGGACAGCGAGACGTAGAGCATGCGGTCCTCGGAGGTGTAGATGAATCCGGGATAGTTCTGCGGATTGTTTCCAAAGAACTGGGAAAGCGGTGGATGCCGATTGAGCACGTTGATGGCGCCGATCGAGATCGTGGTATTCTTCAGGTACTCGCCGGCCTCGTCGTGCCACGTGTAGCTGACGCGCGCGTCGAACGTCCAGGACGAGCCCGTGCGGACCGGGTTGCCGTCGAGGTCGAAGTTCTGGAAGCCGTCGGTGAAGTTGCCCGCGATGCTGGCCCGCCAGTGCTCGAAGGTCCAAGTGGCGTCGATCCGCGCCTTGCGGCGCAGGTAGGCGTCCTGGCCTTCCCCGTCCTGCGTCGTGTCGACGAATTGGACCAGGGCACCCCCGGGAATCGAGGCCTGCTTGAACGAATGCAGGTAGCTGAGGCCGGCCGCGAAGTCGAACCGGCCCATGCCGGAGGTCGCGATGAAGTAGCTGGCACCCAAGTCCACGCCGTCGGCAATCGTCCGGCCGGCGTTGTGATAGGACGTGACCACCTGGGTGATATTGCCGGCCGGGTCCAGGATGACGGCCTCGCCCGGCAGCAGGCCGGCGTTGCCCGAGGCGCCCCAGCGGTCCAGGGTGTTCTGGAAATCGTACAATGCGGTTCCGTCGCGCTCAATCCGCCACAGATCAACGTTGGTGGTGAAGTTCTTGATGAAGCCGCGCTTCGGCGACCACACCACGCCGATGTTGTAGGACTTGCTGGTCTCGGGCTTCAGACTGCTGTTTCCGCTGGTAACGGTCGGCGTCTCGGGAATATTGGCGCCGGTGCGCGGGTCCGTCAGGCCCAGGAGCCCGGAAATCTTCCCGGCATACAGCTTGAAAAGCGAGGGCTCGAGGAAGCCCTTGGAGGCGCTGGCCCGGAAGGTCAGCGTGTCGCCAAACGGCTGATACCGAAGGCCGATCTTCGGCACCGCGGTGTGGTTATGGTTGGTCATGAAGTCCTCGTAGCGCCCGGCCAGGTCCAAGGACAGGTTGTAGAGTCCGGGAATCTTCTCGGACGGCGACGTGATGGGCAACTGGAGTTCGGCGAACACCGCGGCGACTCTGCGGCTATGGTCCGTGACAATCCCCGGCGAACTGCCGATGACATCGCCCGTTGCGTTCTCGGTGTCGGGCGACTGCTTGAGCGTCTCCATCCGGTAGTCGACCCCCAGCGCCGCGCCCGCCGGCCCTGCCGGCATCTCGAACAGGTGGGTCGTGTTGAACGTGATGAAACCGTTGCCGATCGACGAGGTGTCGACGTCGTGCACGTGCACGGTGGCCAGCGCAACGACCGCCGAATTCGCTGGAATCGGATTGGCGTAGTAGCCGAACGGATTGTATGCGGCCAGCCCCGCGTTCTGGAGCACGCTGGAATTCGCGTTCAGGACGTCGTTGAACTTGGAGGAAGACACCAGCGTGTCGTTGCCCCGGAAGGTCACCTGGCTGTACCGGAAGCCGGCATCAAAATCGAACAGGTCGCCGATGTTCGTACCCCGGATCCCCGCGGTGGCCATGAAGGCCTCGTTGGTGTCGTTGAAGACGCGGTTGCCGAATTCCTTGGTCCGGAACCGCGTGCCGTCGGTGATATCCTGGTTGAACGGGTTGTTCGGATTATAGGCGCCGGGAGCGGCCACCCGCTGGACGCGGCCGGCAGCGTCGATCGTGGTGCCCGGGCCGGGCGAATCGCCTTCCGGCAGCGGTGTGCCCGCCGCGATCTGCGAGATGGTTCCCTCGCCGTCGATCACCGAAAGGATCGGATTCGGCGTCCTCGCGGGAATGACCAGCGTGGTCTGGCCGGGCGTCGTGAAGTTGCCCGTGGCGCTCGGCGCCAGCTGGTTCTCCGTGGTCGAGAGCTGGTAGTTGCCGTCGAAATACGCCTTGATGTTGTCGGAGTCGAACAGCTTGCGCTCGCCGTTGAAGATCATGCCGTAACGCGTCCACGACGGGAACGAACTGGAGTCCTGGTTGTAGTTGTAGTGCGAAGGCCGGCCGTCGGAGTAAGTCCACTGGGAGGCGGGCACCTGCCCGTTGTTGGTGGACGTCGTTGGGAGGCCGTCGGCCGTGATGGGTCCGGGCGTCCCGAAGAAGACATTGCCGGAGGGTCCCGTCGGCAGCGTGCCCGGCGCAGCGCCGGTCGCCTGGTCAAATGCCAGGACGCCAATCTCGGCGTTGATCGGGCTCGAGTTCGAGCTCAGGAAGGCGGGAACTTTGGAGTAGGAGCGGTCGCGGTTGTAGATCGCGTTCCGTGTCTGGTAATTGAATCCGATCGTGATGCTTCCCTTGTCGCTGGATACGCCAGACAGCAGGTTTGCCGTGAACTGCCCCGAATCCTTGTTGGTCGTGTTCTGGTAGGAGACCGTGGCCTCGGAGCCGTTGTAGTTTTTGCGGAGGATGATGTTCACCACACCGGCCACTGCATCCGCGCCGTACACGGCGGAGGCGCCGTCCTTCAGGACCTCGATGTTCTCAATCATCCCCAGCGGGATCGTGTTCAGGTCGACGAACGCCGTGTCGCCATTCGTGCCGACCGGGTAGGGCGTCACGCGATGACCGTTGATCAGCACCAGGGTGGCCTCCGGACCCAGTCCGCGCAGCGACACTCCCGTAGCCGCCGGCGTGAATCCCGTGGCGTTGTTCGAGATCGCCACCGATCCCTGGTTCGAAATCGTCAGTTTCTGCAGGAGCGCCGCCGCGTTCGCGTAGCCGGTCTGGTCGATGTCAATGCGGCTAAGTGTAACCAGAGGATAAGTACCCGCCTCGGTCGCCGTCAGCGTCGTCGGGATGTTGGACCCCGTCACCACGAACTTCTCCAGCTGCACTTCCTTGGTGCCGGTGTCGGCCGGAGTCGTCTGGGCAAGCCCCATGCAAGGCAGGCCAACGCCCAGAATCAATGCAAGCGCCGCCCGCGAGTTCCTTACGGAATTCAGGTTCATGATTTGATCAGTTGTGCTTTGGTTGGTAAGAGCTTGTGGGCCAAGCCCACCACAGTCCTCTTGGGGCGCAGAATGAGCACTTATTTTGCCAAGCCGCAACAAATTTGTTACATAGCATATATTTCGCGTTATATGGCTCATTTCATGCGGTGGTCTGCTCTCAAGAGTGAATCTGCATTGTCTCCGCGCGAGCAGACAACGGCCCTTGTCCGGCACCGGCCGACCATGTTTAATCTGCTCCGATGAAGGAGTTGCTGCAGATTCTCGATGCGATCGATGGGGTGCGCCCGCGCGAGGCCGCGCTGGCCACCCTGGTGAAGGCGGAAGGCTCCTCCTACCGTCGTCCCGGCGCCCGGCTGCTGCTCACGGCGGACGATCGGCGTGTCGGCTCAATCAGCGGGGGCTGCCTGGAGGATGATGTGGTGGTCCACGCCCGTGCGGTCCTGGGCGACGGGCGGGCCCGGGCGGTCGCCTACGATACCACGGCGGACAACGATCTCGTCTGGGGGGTGGGGCTCGGATGCCACGGCGTCGTCCACCTCCTGATCGAACCCCTGCCGCCCGCGCCGGCGTGGGCGGCCGCGCTGCGCGAGAGCTTCCGCCGGCGGACGACCACCGAACTCGCCGTCGTCTGGCGCACGGAGGGAACCGTCCCCCTGGGCACCTGCCTCGCGGCCGATCTTCCGGCCGCGCCGGCCGCGGAGGTGTTCCGGCAGCGCGTGCATCCTCCGACCGCCCTGATCGTGTTCGGAGCGGGTGACGACGCCCGGCCGCTCGTCCGGATGGCGCGGGAGCTCGGCTGGCGGGTGACGGTGGCCGATCCCCGGCCGGCCTGGGCGACGCGCGCCCGCTTTCCCGACGCCGACGACGTGATCGTCGTCCGTCCCGAGGAGGTGCCCGCCCGGCTGATCGTCGATGCCGACACCCTCGCGGTCGTCATGACCCACCACTACCGCCACGATGTGCCGCTGCTGCGCGCGCTACTGCCGCTCCCCCTCGCCTACCTGGGTTTGCTCGGACCGCGACTGCGCGCCGGGCGGATTCTCTCGGACCTCGCCGCGGCGGGGTTCACGGCCACCCCGGAGATGCGCGCGCGCCTGCACGCACCCGTCGGCCTCGATCTCGGCGCCGAGGCTCCCGAGGAGGTCGCGCTGGCCATTCTGGCCGAAATGACGGCCGTGCGCGCCGCCCGCGACGCCCGGCCCCTGCGCGATCGGGAGACCCCTATCCACGGCTGAACGGCCGGAGGCCGAAGGCTTTGGCCACGAAAAGGCACAAAAATCCACAAAAACTAAGGCAGCAGATCGGTCATCAAGTATTTCTTCACATAGAGCACGGGGGCTCCGAAGTTGATGAGCAGGCCGGTTTCGATCCGACTCGACCGCAAATAGCCGAGCAGTTGCGCGACATTCTCACTTACCACACTCCGGACGGCCTTCAGCTCGACAATGAGCCTTCGTTCGATGAACAGGTCGGCGTAATAATCACCGAGCGGCGTGTCATCCTCGTCGTAGACGCTGAGAGGGTGTTGTTGGACGACTTCCAGCCCCTGCTTTCGCAGACGATGCGCCAACGCGTTCTCATAGACTTTTTCGAAATGCCCATGCCGATGGTACTGATGAATGGCGAAGCTTGTTTCCCGGACGATATCGCAGACCGCGTTGATGTGTTCTATTGTCACGTTATTTCCTTTTTGTGACTTTTCGTGCCTTTTTGTGGCAACCTATTCGAAGTTGCCAAGTCCAGAACATGAGCCTCACCCGCGTCCGCCGTTTTGCCTTTCTCCCGAGACAAAACATCATGGCTCCAATGATTCCGTTCCATTTTGGCGCCGTGATCCTGGCCGCCGGGGCGTCGACGCGCATGGGCCGGCCCAAGCAACTGCTGCGCGTCGGCGACCGCACCCTGATCCGGCGCACGGTCGACACCGTGCTCGCCTCGCCCGCCTGGCCGGTGGCGGTCGTGCTCGGAGCGCACGCCGACGCAGTCCGGACGGAGATCGCCCGCCTGCCGGTCCTCGCCGTCGAAAACCGTGAGTGGGCGGAGGGCCTGGCGTCGTCCATCCGCACCGGGGTGCGCATCCTGGACGCATTTTCCCTGTCGCTCGACGCGGCCATCCTGGTGCTGGCCGACCAGCCGCGCCTTTCGGCCGACAGCCTCCGCCGCCTGGCGGAGGCGCACCTCCGCGAGGGCCGGTCGATCGTGGCGGCGCACTACTCGGGACATGCCGGTCCGCCCGCGCTTTTCGCCCGGCGCCATTTCGCCGAGCTCATGGCGCTGTCTGGCGCCGACGGCGCCCGCCCGCTTTTCACCCGGCACGCCGGCGAGCTCGCCACGGTCCCCCTGCCCGAACTCGCAACCGATCTCGACACGCCTGCCGACTACCAGGCCTTCCTCGCCCTTTCACCCGCCACACCATGAAAATCCCACGCCTCCGCCTGCTTCTCCCCGCCGCCCTGCTCCTTGTCCTCCCGGCCTCCGTCCGCCCCGCCGCCCCGGCCGCCGCCCCCGCCAGGGAAAAGCTCAAGGCCGAACTCGCCACCATGGAGGACGCCTTTTGCGCCATGGCGCGCGACCAGGGCCTCCTCGCCGCCTTCGAACATTTCGCCGCCCCGGACGTTGCGTTCGTCGACACCGATCCCCGCCGGTTTCGCGGCCTGGCCGCCGTGCGGGAGCGCCTGGGCCCGGACCGGCCGGGCGTCACGCTGACCTGGTCCGCGATGTTCACGGACGTATCCGATGACGGCACGCTCGGCTACAACTGGGGGCGCTACGAATGGCGCGGCCCCGGCCCTGATGGCCGGCCGAAGGTCCGGACCGGTTTCTTCCTCACCATCTGGAAACGGCAGCCCGACGGCACGTGGCGGTACGTCATGGACAACGGCGCGCCCGACCGCTAGATTTTCGCGCGGCGCGAAAACCTAAGGAAGCTTGGCTTCCTCGACCTTCCTGGCCTGCTCGGCCCGGAAGTCGTCGAGCGCGCGGCGGGTCCCGGCATCGCCGAGCGCGAGGATCGCCGCGGCGAACAGCGCGGCGTTGATGGCGCCGGGCTTGCCGATCGCAAACGTGGCCACCGGGATCCCGCCCGGCATCTGCACCATCGACAGCAGGGAATCGAGCCCCTTGAGCGAGGCGGATTCCATCGGCACGCCCAGCACCGGCAGCGGGGTGAGCGCCGCCGCGACACCGGCGAGATGGGCGGCCCCGCCCGCGCCGGCAATCACCACCTTCAGTCCGCGGTCGCGCGCCGACCCGCCCCACTCATACATCAGCTTCGGGGTGCGATGCGCGCTGATGACGCGCTTCTCGTAGGCGATGCCGAGGGCGTCGAGCGTCTGCGCCGCATGCTGCATCGTCTCCCAATCCGACGCGCTGCCCATGATGATGCCGACGAGGGGCCGGCCGGAGCCGGCGGTTGGGGTCACGGGATGAGGTTGAGGAGCGCTGCCCATGGCGCGATTCACCATGGCGGCCGCCCGCCCAACCTCAACCCAAACCTTCAGCCTAAATCAACGAGACGCCCTTGGGCATCTTCACGATCGTCGTCCCGGCGATCTTGTCGTGCCACGACTGCTTCTCCTCGTCAAAGGCCACCCAGATGAAGCCGAGACCCATGATGGCGAGCGACAGGAAGGCGGCCAGGGCGCGCACGATGGCCACGGACCAGTCCACCGGCCGGTCGTCGAGCCGCACCACCTTGAGCCCGCAGATGATGCCGCCGATCGTCGTGCCTCTCAATGCCCACAGGACGACGCAGTAGGCGGCGAACAGGAGCAGGAACAGCCACAAGAGGTGGACCATGGCGGCCGTGACGCTGAGCAGGATGCAGTCGAGGAACGAGGCGACGAGGCGGATCCAGAAACCGGCCCGTGGCAGCATGGCCGCAGTTACGGCCGCGGTCGCCACGACCGGCGGGACCGCTCCGGCGGGCGCGACTGCACCCGCCGTCCCCGCCGACGCCGCGCCGAGGGCCGGCGCCACTCCGGGGGCTCCCGGCGCCACGGGCGCGGGTTTCTTCCCGTTGCGACGCCCGGAAAGGATCAGGGTGTAGACAACCGTGCCGAGGCCCAGCCAGCCGAGCAGCATCGCGACGATCAGCGCGACGATCGGCACGAGATAAAGGCCCATCACCACCACGCCGCCAATGAGCACGGCCACGGCAATCTGGGCCGATGCACCGGTGCCAAGTAGCCCGGCGAACCGCCGGCCGATCCATGCCAGCATCACGCCCCGCCCGAAGATCCGGGCCACGAGCAGGCACGTGCCCAGCACGGGGATCACGAACACTCCGATGCCGGTGATGGCGAGCAGCGTGAAGACCAGCGGCATCGCGAGCGTCATCAGAAACGCGGTCAGCACCACATATCCGGGCCGCTGCTCCAGGGTCTCGGCGCATTTGGTCATGGCGCGCGGGAAGACCAGGGCAAGCAGCAGGTAGAATCCGAGGGCGACCAACGCCACCACCCACGCCCAGCTGGCGGCGGGGGCAAAGGAGAGCAGCCGGGCCTTGAACAGCGCCGACTTGACCCAGGCAAACAGCCAGCCGACCGCCGGAATGTGGATCTGCTTCACGCCTCCGTGAGTCACGGCGCCGGGAGCCCTTTCCAGCACGCCCCCGACGACCACGACTTCGTCGTCAACCACCGCGTCGGGTCCCAGCTTGACGTCGCCTCCGACCGCGACGGCCGGGCCGTGCACGTGGCCGTTCACGACCAGGGTGCCGCCCACCGCCACGGCCGCGTCACCGACCGTGCCGTCGACCGTCGTGTTGCCCATGACGGCCACAGCCGCGTCGCCGGCGGAGCCGTTGACCGTGGTGTTGCCCCCCACCGAAACCGCAGCGTCGCTGACTTCGCCGTCGACGGTCGTGCTGCCGAAAATCGAGACCGCAGCTTCGCCATGCTCGCCTTTGGCGATGACGGCATTCTGGAAGAACATCACCGGGGTGTTTTCAATTCCGGCCCCATGGTCATGTCGTCTCCCACGCCCCGGATGGCGCGAAGGCTCCGCGGCTTCCGAAGGCTGCTCCGCGGGCGCGTCCAGGCGGCGCAGCGTCGGCGACGCCGCCTCGGCCGCGGATGGCGCTGGAGCGGGCGCGGCCGGCGCCGGTTCCGCCGCTGGTGCGGCGGCTGCGGGCGCGGAGGC
>CAZKDK010000053.1:0-15480 GCA_964551145.1 uncultured Opitutaceae bacterium
TGTTGGCCTCGTCGAAGCGCGCCTTGAGCTCGATGAGCGCCGTCACCTGTTTGCCGTTGCGCGAGGCCTCCATCAGGGCGCGGACGATGGGCGAGTCGCCACTGGTGCGGTAGAGGGTCTGCTTGATGGCGACGACCTCGGGGTCGCGTCCGGCCTGCTCGACGAAATCGACCACGGGTCCGAACGACTCGTAGGGGTGGTGCAGCAGGATGTCGCGCTCGCGGATGGCGTCGAAGATGCGCGTGGGCGGCTGCAGCGCGGCGCGCTGTGCGGGCGTGAACGCCGGGAATTTCAGCCGGGGCCGGTCGAGGAGGTCGTACAGGCTCTCGAGCCGCAGGAGGTTGAGCGGGCCGCGCAGGCGGAAGACGTACTCGTGCGAGAGGCCGAGGTGGTCGCAGAGCGCCGTGAAGACGCGGTCGCTCACCCCCTCCTCGATCTCGAGCCGCACGGCGGCGCCCCGCCGGAGGTTGCGCAGCTCCTCCTCGATCGTCTTGAGCAGGTTCTCCGCCTCCTCCTCGTCGATGTAGAGGTCGCTGTTGCGGGTGACGCGGAAGGCGTGCGCGCCGTACAGCCGGTAGCCGGGGAAGAGCTCCCCGGCGCAGAGTTTGATGATCTCGCTGAGGAAGATGAAGCGCTGGGGTCCGGCGGGCGAGGGCTCGATGTTGACGAGCCGCGGCAGGATGCGGGGCACGGGCAGGACGGCCATGGAGCCCTCGGCGTCAGGCGTGTCCGGGTTGTCCAGCCACGCGACGACGTTGAGGGTCTTGTTGCCCAGCTGGGGGAACGGGTGGGACTGGTCGACGGCGAGCGGCGTGAGCACGGGATACACCTGCTCGCGGAAATAGGTCCGCACCCAGTTGAGTTCGGATGCGCTCAGCTGGTCGGCGGACTTGAAATGGACGCCCTCCTCCGCGAGCGCCGGCACCAGCTGGCCGTGCCAGCAGCGGTATTGGTCCTCGACGAGGGAGGCCACGACCGAATGGATGCGCCGCAACTGCTCGCGCGGAGCCAGACCGTCCGGTCCCCGCGCGGAGACGTCGCTGTCGACCTGCTGGATGAGTCCGGCCACCCGGATCTCGAAGAACTCGTCGAGATTCGAGCTCACGATCGCCAGGAATCTCACCCGTTCGAGCACGGGATTCCGGTCGTTCTGCGCCTGTTCCAGGACGCGACGGTTGAAGGCGAGCCACGAAAGCTCCCGGTTGAAATAGGCGGGCCGCGGGTGCCCGGATCGTTCCATGGGCGGCGAAGAGGAACTCCGGCCCCGCCGGGAGGTTGGCGCCGGGATGGTTACTTTTGACTTGGAGGAACGCTTCGACATGCCGCCAGGAAACAGGAGAAACCGATTAGCTTACCGATCCTTCCCGGCAAAACGAGAAAGAAGGCAAAAGACGCGCAGGTTGTTGATAACCAATCTGGTGCGCAGCCTCTCGGGACCCGGGATCCGGGACCCTGCTCAGCCGGCCAGAATCGTTTTGATATTGACGAATTCGCGGATGCCGTGGCGGCCCAACTCGCGGCCGAAACCCGACAGTTTGATGCCGCCGAAGGGCAGGGAAGGCTCGGACCGCACTTGCTCGTTGACGAACGCGAGGCCGGACTCGAGGTCGTTGATCGCGATCCGGAGGCCGCGACGCCGGTCGCGCGTGAACACGGCCGCGCCCAGCCCGTAGGGCGACGCGTTGGCCGCCGCCAGAGCAGCCGCCTCGTCGCGGGCGGGGACGACCGCCGCCACCGGACCGAACAATTCCTCGTCATGGGCGGGCATGCCCGGGCGCACCGCGGACAGCACCGTGGGGGCGTAAAACCAGCCGGGTCCGGGCAGGGGCCGGCCGCCGAGCAGAACGCGGGCGCCCCGCCGCACGCTCGCGCGCACCTGCGCGTGGAGCTCGTCCCGCAGGTCCGCTCGCGCCAGCGGACCGACCTCGACCCCGGGATCGAGGGGCGATCCGGTGCGGCGGGCGGCGATCCGCCCGACCAGCCGCCGCTCGAAATCGGCGCGCACCGCCTCGACCACGACGAAACGTTTGGCGGCGATGCAGCTCTGGCCGCTGTTGACGAGGCGGGCCCGCGCGCACACCTCGGCGGCGAGTTCGAGATCGGCGTCGGCCAGGATGACGTACGGATCGCTGCCGCCCAGCTCCAGCACGCATTTCTTGAGGGCGGCGCCGGCCAGGGCGGCGACCCGCCGGCCCGCGGCGGTGCTGCCGGTCAGCGTAACGGCGCGGACCAGCGGATGGGCGATGAGCGCCGGCACGTGCCTCGATCCGGCGAGCAGCGTCTGAAACGCGCCGGCCGGAAAGCCGGCGGCACGAAACACCGACTCGATGGCCCGCGCGCAGCCGCAGACGTTGGCGGCATGCTTCAGCAGCACCGTATTGCCGGCCAGGAGCGCGGGCACGGCGGCCCGGAAGACCTGCCAGAAGGGGAAGTTCCAGGGCATCACGGCCAGCACGACGCCGAGCGGCTGGTAGCTCACGAGGCTGCCCGCGGGAGCGCCGGCCGGCCGTTCCGGGGCCAGGAACGCGGCGCCGGAGCGGGCGAAGTACTCGCAGGCCAGGGCGCATTTTTCGATCTCGGCCCGCGCCTGGGCGAGCGGCTTGCCCATTTCTTCGGTGACGAGCCGCGCGTGCGCGTCGGCGTCGCGGCGCAGCACGCGGGCCGCGGCGCGCAGCAGGCGCGCCCGGGAGCGGAGGGGAAGCCGGCGCCATTCGAGAAACGCCGCATGGGCGCGCGCCACCGCCGCGGCCTGGCGCCGCGGGGAGTCCTCGCGGTAACGGCGGATCTCCCGGCCGGTGGCTGGATTGATGGAGATGAGCGGCATGGTGCGGGCGCCCGAGCTCGCGGCGCCGCCGGTGTCGGGCGGCCGACGGCCGCGTCCCGGAGTTTCCCGACGCCTAAACCAGATACCGGGCGAGCGTTTTTCGCAACTGCTGACGGGCCCGGTAGAGGCGGGTCTCGATGGCCTTGGCCGTGGTGCGTGCGATCAGGGCGATCTCGGCGTGCGACTTGTCCTCGAATTCGGCGAGAATCACGGCCGCCCGCAGATCGGGCGGCAAGCCGGCCACGGCCCGGCGCACGGTCGCGGCCCGTTCAGCCTGGAGGGCGTCATCGGCCGGCGTAGGGTCGTCAGACGCCAGGGTCCGGGAGCCCGGCGCTTCCTGCTCCTGGTCGAGGGAATCGGTGGGATGACGGCGGAGCCACCGGGCGCGGGAGCGCGCCAGATTGAGGCCGATCTGGAACATCCACGTGGAAAAACGCGCGCCGCGGCGGAAGCGCGCCCGGTGCTGGTAGATCCGCACGAACGTCTCCTGCGCGAGATCCATCGCGTCGCGATCGTTCTGCGTGTAGCGATAGAGGAATCCGCGCAGGGGCTCCTGCCAGCGGTCCATCAGCTCGTTGAGGGCACGGTCGTCCCCCGCCGCCAGCGCGCCCACGAGGGCCTCGTCGGTGTCGGATGTCATCAGCGGGCGGCTTGGAGGTTCGGAGGACGTCGGCGCGCGGGCGGTCCGTCAGCGGATTCCCAGCGGTTCAAGGTGATCGGAATGGATGACCCGCGGCACCATCATGGCGAGATAGCGGCGGCCGTCGTCGGGGGCCATGGCGGCGGCGACCGCCGCAAGGTGATGCAGGGTCGCCTCCTGGCACTCGCGTTTGACGCCCTCCCAGCGGTCGATGGTGGCGACGTACTCGGGGGTGTCTTTCCGGCTGGAGCGGCCGAGCGCGTCCAGGCGCTGCCGGGCGGAGAGGATGCGGCTGCAGTGGTCGGCGCAAACGGGCTGGTACGCTTCGTGCAGGGCATGGATGCGCGCCAGCTGGCGATCGTTGAGGTGGAACTCGCGGCGCAGCCAGACCCACTGGTCCTCGGGCTGGCGGGTGCGGAGATAGTAGGTGACGCCGTAGGCGGTGGCGGCCGCCGCGACGAGGACCACGAGGAAGAGTGCGAGACGTCTCATCAGCGATGCACGCCCGTCATCTGGATCGGGTCGATCGTCCGCACATAGGCGGCGGCCATGCGGTCGTTCTCGGTCAGACTGGTATGCAGGACGCCGGCACCCGCGCCGGCCGCCACGGCGAAGAACAGGGCCAGGGTGGCGACCAGGGGGAGGGCCCAGCGGAACTGCTGAGCGGGGATGCCAAGCCCCCTGGCGATAATCGCGGCGGCGGCCCAGGGGGCGTCACGGGCGGCCTCGATGCGCGCCCACACCCCGGCATTGAAGCGCGGCGCGGCGGGCGGCTCGTGCCGCCAGCTCCTGAGCACCTGCGAAAGATTGGGATCGCGTTCCATCATGCCCGTAGTACGCCAGCTCCGCGCGAAACCCTCACGGATTACACCGCGGCTGGCGGGACGAAAGCTAGGGCACGGTCCCCGCAGCTTCAAAGTCCAAATCGCCGCCGCCGGCGGCGACCCCAACGGGCGTGGTCACATCGTTTCCAGCAACTTGTAGATCCGCGCGACCATCTTCTGTGGATCGTCGAGCATGCCGGCGGCGATGAGGGCATTGTCGAGCACCTGCTCGGCCATGAGTTTCGCCGTCTCGGGCTTGTCGCGCCGGGCCGCGGCGAGCCGGCGGATGACGGCGTGCCGGGGATTGAAGTGGAGCTCGACCCGCGGCGGGGAGTCGTCGTCGCCGCCGGTCTTCATCGCCTTCATGAGGCGGCGCATGTGCGGCGAGACGAGCTTGTCGGCGTTCAACGCCAGCGCGGGCGAGTCGACCAGGCGGTCGCTCGCCTTCACGGCCGCGACCCGGCCCGCCAGCGTTTCCTGAAGCCAGGCGGCCAGCTCCCGGCACTCGTCGTCGGACAGGGTCTGCTCGCCCAGCGGCCGGGGCAGGTCCTCCAGCTTGACGTCGGCGTGGTCGGCGGCGATGAGGCGCCTGCCCTCGAACTCCCGCACGTGATGCATCACGTATTCGTCGACGTTCTCGCAGCAAAACAGGACCTCGAGATTGCGCGCGCGGAAACCCTCGAGATAGGGCCCCGCCTCGATGGCCGCACGGCTCGGGCCGACCAGGTAATAGATGTCCTTCTGGCCCTCCTTCATCCGCGCGACGTAGTCGGCGAAGCTCGTTTCCTCGCCGGCCTTGGTGAGCGACGACTCGTAGCGCAGCAGCTTCATCAACTCGTCCTTGTAGGTGTCGTCGAGGGCGGCGCCCTCCTTGAGGTAGACGCCGAACCGCCGGTAGAATTCGCGGTAGGCCTCGGGGCGTTCCTTCGCCTCCTCCTCGAGGAACTTGACGAAGCGGCGCGTCAGGACGCGTCCGAGCTTGGCGTGGAGCCCGCGGTCCTGGGCCAGCTCGCGCGAGATGTTCAACGGCAGGTCCTCGCTGTCGACGACGCCCTTGAGGAAACGCAACCATTCGGGCAGCAGGTCCTTCGGGTGCGGATCGACGAGAATCCTGCGGCAGTACAGGGCGACGGCGGGCTCGGCGCGCACGAAGCCGAAGCGTTCGGGGTTCTCCTCCGGCACGAAGAGCAGCGCGTTGATGGCCAGCGGGGCGTCGGCGCTGAAGTGCAGGCGCAGGCGCGGCTGGTCGAAGGCATCGGCCTGGAACTTGTAGAACGCCACGTACTCCTCGTCCTTGATCTCGCTCTTCTGGCGCAGCCAGATGGCCTGGATGGTGTTGACGCGCTTGCCGTTCAGGTTGACGGGAAACTGCACGAACGACGAATATTGCCGGAGGATCTCCTCGATCTTCGAGGCGAGGCTGAACTCCGCGCATTCGTCGCGCAGCTCGACGACGATCTTGCTGCCGCGGCGCTGACCCTCGGCTTCGTCGATGGTGTAGGTGCCGGTCCCGTCCGATTCCCAGACGTGGCCGGGCTCGGACGTCCGCCAGGAGTGGGAATAGACCCGCACCCGCTTCGCGACCATGAACGCACTGTAGAAACCCACGCCGAACTGGCCGATGAGGTTCACGTTCTTGGCGCTGTTCTCGCCGAGAGCCTGGAGGAACGCCTTGGAGCCGGAGTGGGCCACGGTCCCGAGATTCTCGACGAGCTCCGCCCCCGTCATGCCGACGCCGAAGTCCTGGACGGTGAACGTCCGGGCGGCGTCATCCGTCGTCAAGTTGATTTCGAGCGGCAGGCGGTCATCGAAGATCTCCTTTTCCGTCACCTGGAGATGGCGCAGTTTCTCCAGCGCGTCGGAGGCATTGGACACCAGTTCGCGCACGAAGATGGCCTTCTCCGTGTAGAGCGAATGGATGACGATATCGAGCAGCTGCCGGATTTCGGTCTGGAACTCGTGTTGTTGCGGTGAGGACATGGGCGGGAGGAACGGGAGCAGGAAGCGGGAGAGAACCGGGAAAATAGCAGATGGCCCGCCCAAAAATCAAGAGGGCAGGGCCCCGGGGCTCAAACCGCGAGGCCTGCGTCCCAAGTTCCAGGTCCCAGGTCTCAAGTCCCAAAATCCAAACTCCAACCCAAAACCCAAAACCCAAAACCCAAAACCAACGAAGACTTTGCGCTTTGCCACCGGGGCGCCGCGCGCTTTAACTGGCCCCACCGTGCGGATCCTCGAGCGCCACATTCTCGGCGAATGGCTGAAAATCCTCGGGCTCGTCCTGGCGACCGCGATCGGCCTGCTGCTGCTCGCGAAGATGTACGACGACTTTCGCGACCTGATCGAAAACGGCGCGGGCGCGGCCGACGTCGTCGCCTACTATGCCGTGCTCACACCGGATTTCCTGCGGCAAGTGCTGCCGCTGGCCATGCTCGTCTCGCTGCTTTACAGCCTCGGCCAGCTGCACCGGAACAACGAGATCACGGCGATGCGCGCCGCCGGCCTGGGCCTCTTCCGGCTGACGCGCGGGATCTGGATCATCGGCGCGCTATGCTGCGGCCTCATGTGGTTGCTCAATTCGCAGGTGGTGCCCTGGTCCGTCGAGGAGGGGCGTCGCATCAAGGACAGCCTCGAATTCCGGCACGAGGCGCGGACCGAGGGCATCGAACGCGCCGGCCTAGTGAGCAGCGTGGCCTTCGACAACCGCACGGACGGCCGCCTGTGGTTCATCAACCGCTACAACCAGTTCGCCGGGCGCGCCTATGGCGTGACCGTCTCAGTCCTCGACGCGGCCCGCCGCGAGACGGCGCGGATCGAGGCGCGGGAGGCCGAGTTCCATCCGGCCGACCGGTCCTGGACGTTCCGGGACGGATGCGAGCTGCAGTTTAACGTCGAGACGGGCGAGGTCGTGCGGCCGGTGACGTTCGCGCTGCGCGCATTCCCGCAGTTCCATGAGGACCCGCAACTCATGCTGCTGATCGACCAGAACCCCATCGATCTCTCCTTCCGGGAGCTCAAACGGCTGATGGATTACCTGACCGTCGAGGGGAATCCCAAGGTCACGAAGTATGCCATGCGGTACTACAGCCTGATTGCCTACACACTGGGCTGCTTGATCGTCATCGCCATCGCCGTGCCGTTTGCCGTCTCGGGGGTCCGCGTCAACCCGGTGGTCGGCGTCTCGAAGTCGATCGGGCTTTTCTTTGTCTACTATCTGCTCGTCAGCCTGGCGACCATGATCGGAGGGCGGGAGATCCTGGCGCCCGCGCTGGCCGCGTGGCTGCCCAACCTGGTGATGGTGGGCGTGGCCGGCTGGTTCTTCTCGCGAATACGGTGACCGGGCGACGCGCGGGCGCCGGCGCTCAGGTGCGCAGGTAGGATGCGCCATTCAGGTCGACGATGCATCCGGTCATCGACTCGGGGGCATCAAGGGCCAGCCAGGCGACGGCGGCGGCGACCTCGTCGGCCGTGGCCACGCGACCAAGGGGGATCTCCCGCACGATCGCGGCCCCGCGCCGCCCCTTCAGGTGTTCCGCGGCCATGTCGGTGTCGACCCAGCCCGGGGCGAGGGTGAACACGAGGATGCGCGCGGAGGCCAGCGCCCGGGCGAGCGACTGTCCCAGCGCGTTGAGGCCGGCCTTGGTGGCGCCGTAGGCGGGGGCGCGGGGTTCGCCGCGAAAGGCGCCGCGCGAGGAGACGTTGACGATCCGGCCGCCGCGGTGGCGGCGCATCGCCCGCGCGGCCAGAAACGAGAGATGCGCCGGCGCGCTCAGGTTGGCGGCGAGGGTCCGGTCCCAGAGGCGCCGCCATTCGGGGAAATCGATCTCGGCGGGCGGATGGATCTCGTAGATGCCGGCGTTGTTGACAAGCACGTCGATGCGGCCGAAGGCGCGGAGCACGCCGGCCACGAGCGCCTCGGCGGCGGCGGGCACGGTGAGGTCGGCGGCGAAAAGCGCGTGACCGCGGCCGGGCAGCGCCGCGAGCGTGGATCTCGCGGCCGCGCGGTTGCGGTGGTAATGAACGGCGATCCGGACGCCCCGGGCGGCCAGGCGGAGGGCGATCGCCCGCCCGATGCCGCGGGAGGCGCCGGTCACGAGGGCTACGGGAGGATGTGCGGCGGCCATCGGAGGAACTCGAGGCCCTCGATGCGGCGCCAGTTGGCGACGATGACGATGGCCCAGACGACGAAGCAGTTCACGTAGCTGAGGAAGACCGCGGCGCTCGCCATGTCCTTGGCGCGTTTCGCCATCAGGTGCTTTTCGGTCGAGATGTAATCGATCGTCCACTCGATGGCCGAGTTCAGCAGTTCGACGATGATGATCAGGAACAACGAGGCAATCATCACCGCCGTGGAGACGGCATTGACCGGAAGGATGATGGCGAACGGAGTGAGGACGACGACGAAGATGAGATCCTCGCGAAAGGAGGGCTCGTGGCGGAGGGCCGCAAAAAAGCCCTCGAGCGAAAACCACACCGAGCTGATGAAGTTGCGGAAGCTGCGGCGCTTGACGGGCGGCGTTTCGACCAGTGGGTTCACGGGCGCGTGAAGGTAGGCGGACCGCCGGGCCGGAGGAAGCCTGAAGTGATCGACGGCCGCCAGGCGCGCCGTGTGTCAGCCGGCGGCGCGGCTGGCGCGGGCAGAGGGGTGCCGCATGCCAATGCTGTTGCAGACAAAGAGCGAGATCTCCTCGCGATAGCCGATGAACTCGAGGACGCGCGAGAGAAAGCGGCGTTTGGTGGCGGTGTCGATGTTCATGATCGCCCAATAGTGCGTGCCGGGGATCGGGCGGGCCTGGTTATGCCGGCATTGGTCGACGATCTCCTCGCGCGAGAGGCCGAGATAGCGGCGCCCGCTCGCGCCGTGGGTGAGGGAGAGAATGAACTCGTTGAAGTCCGAGTCATGCCTGGCCGCCAGCCAGCCGAGGATGGCGAGGTATTTGTCGGCGTCGGTGAACTTGGAGCGGAACTCGGAGCTGAGGATAAAGGCGATGAGCGGTTCGGTGGCGGCGGTGGGCGATGCGGGGAGGTTGAGGAGCGCCGCGAGCACGTCATTGGGGCTCTGATGAAAACCGGTGGTCAGGCCTTTCAGCGTCTCGTAGACTTCATCACTGACCTCAATGTTCTTCATGTCGACAGGTTAAACCGGTCTAATCTGTATGCCAAACACAAAATCTACTTCAGATTCTGTTGCAGCTTGTTGTGACACGCCGGCAGCTGAAGGTTAGCTATTTGCATCGGTCCTGCATAGATGGATTCTCCGACTGCCATTCAGCGCTTCGCGCGTTTGCCTGCAGCTCTTTGATCGTCATAGTCAACGCCTCGACGATTCCTCTCTGACCCATGAACGGCCGATCTCCCGACACCCCGAAGCGCAACTGGCCGTTGATCTGGACCGTCGTGGCTGCCGCATCGCTGGCGGGCGCCGTCGCGATCGGTTCGATCGCAATGTACGTTGCGAACTTCAATCTGCTCGGCTGGTTGGAGTGACCCGGGACGACAACCGGCGCGGGCAGTGATCAGGCCCAGTTGTAGTTAAAGCTGATGCTGATCCGATCGCCGGCCGCCGGGTTGGGCGCCACCTCATGGCGCAGCCAGCTTTCGAACAGAATCAGCCCGCCCGCCCTAGCGGGATAAACCACATGCGACCGATTCGTCGGACGCGCATCGGGCTCGCGCGGCGGCGCCGCCATGAAACGGTCAAGGCGCGGATCCTCGAACTTGAGTCCCGGACTGCCCGGCGGCGTGCGCACATAATAGGTGCCGCTGATGAACGCGAGCGGGTGGAGGTGGAGTCCGTGCGCCGCGCCTTCCGGCATGATGTTGATCCAGCAGTCGGTCATGAAGACGCGCCGGCCGCGCAGGTCGAGGTCGAGCTGGCGGGCGAAGCGGCGCACGTGCGGGGCGATCCTGGCTTCGAGTCGGGCGAAGGTGGACGACATCCGGTGCAGCTGCGACAGCGAGGCGTAACTCGTGAACCCACCGCGGTAGTTCGCCGCGGACCAGCGACGGCCGGCGGCATCGTGGGCGCGCATCCGGGTGCACTGCTCCGCCAGGTCGTCATTCAGACGCCCGGCGCTGCCGGGCTGGAGCTGCGCCGAGTAGATGAAGGTCGAAAACCAGGCGCGCACCGGCATGTCGCCATGCGATAAAGGCAACGCCGCCGTCTGGGAAGCGGAAAAGACGCGCGCGGACCGGGTCAGGCCGCCGCCACCAGCGGGAACTCGCGTTTCACGGTGTGCACGGCCCCGGCGGGCCTGAGTTCGCTGGCGTAAAGGCGGAAGGTCTCCGCGCGGAAAGGCGCCGCCTCGAAGTCCCGATTCCGGCGCAGAAACTGGTTCACGGCTCCCGGTGCCGCCTCGGCCCGCACCCGCGCGAGCGTTGCATGGGGCTGGAAGCGCCGCACGTCCAGCGCCAGGCCGGTGCCGAGCAGCGCATCGTCGATCCGCTGCCGGAGCTGATACAGCCGCGGGTGGCCCCGCCCGACACCGATCCACAGCACGCGCGGCGCCCCGCGCGGGGGAAAGGCGCCGGCGCCGCCCAAAGGCAGCACGAACGACTCCACCCGCACGCGCGCCAACGCCTGTTCCACCGCCGTGGTCAGCGGCGGCTCCACGTCGCCGAGGAAGCGCAGGGTCAAATGGAGCTGCTCCGGCTGCGTCCAGGCGACGCCGGGCAGCGGTTGATAGAGCGCGGCCAGCTCGGCGCGCAGGGCATCCGGCAGCGGAATCGCGATGAACAGCCGTTCGGCGGACATGGCGGAAGCCCTCAGCCGGACATCCCGACCCGCGCTGATTTGGAAAATTCCATCATTCCGGGGCGGATCTCGCCAGCGAAAGGCGGCGTATTCACATGATCAGGCCTAATAAAACGGCCGAGATGGTCAAATCCGGCCAATGGGTGGCGAGAACCGCAACCCGCCGGAAATGAGCCGGTTTGACCCGGCAGGCTATTATTTAGGGCGGCGCACCATCGATTCGCCGGCGAAATGGGGGCATGAGCGGTCCAATTAGCCGCGGGTTTCCGCGAATGTGATATTCAAGCGGACGCCCCGAGCCGCTAGGTTCGGCGGCTTTCATGAAAATCGAGCCGCTGCATCCCGCCTTGCTGGCGGACACTGCGCACGTTGCCGCCGAGCTTTTTCCCTGGGAAACCGAGCACCAGATCGCGCTCAAGGCCGCACTCTATCCCGAGGCGCATGCCGAGTTCCTCGACTCCCGGCGCCTGGCGCGGGCGCGATTCTGGGCGGCCCGGTTCAACGGGCGCGTCGTCGGCCTGGCCGGCCTCTACGACTACCGCGGCATGCCTTCGGAAACGTGGCTCTCGTGGTACGGATTGGTGCCGGAAGTGCGCGGCCACGGCTTCGGCGGCCGCCTGCTCGACTGGGTCATCGCCTCGGTCCGCGAGGAAGGACATGCCGTGCTGCGCCTGTGGACCACCGTGGAGGACGAATACTCCGTGGCGATCAAGCTTTACGCGAAGCGGGGTTTCACGACGGAGGAATACCCCGCGCTGCCCGGGGAGGACTGGCGCACGCTGGTAATGTCGCTGGGCCTCAATGGGACGACCCCGATTCCGTGGCTTTCGCTGGGCGATCGTCCGGTGCTGTGCGGACGGGTCACGCCGCCGGCGTCGGCCCAGGTGGCGTGACGCGCGCGCTGGCGTTCACGACAAACGGGGCGAAGGCGGCGGACTGCGCCGCCGGGAAGTGCCCGAAAATGTGAATGCCGTCCTCGCGCAGCTCCTGCGCGTGGACGTGGCCGACGGCGTGCAGGCGCGCGACGAGGTCGTACCGGTCGGGCGGCAGGAGCAGTTCGGTCGCGCCGAACTCCCGGGCGACCAGGACGCCGCAGCGGTCAATCAGCGCGTCGATGCCGGCGCCGGTCAGCGCGCTCACGAACAGGGCACCGGCGTCCTGCAGGCGCGCCGATTCCAGCACCGGCTCCGCGGCGAGATCGATCTTGTTGAAGACCGTGATGATCGTCTTGCGGTCCGCGGCGAGCTCGGCGAGGACGCCGAGCGTGGTCGCGCGATGCCGGGCGACGTCGGCGCTCGTCACATCAAGCACGTGGATCAGGAAATCGGCCACAACCACCTCCTCCAGCGTCGCCTTGAAGGCCTCGACGAGGCCGTGCGGAAGGCGGCGGATGAAACCGACCGTGTCGGTCACGAGCAGCTTCTGGTTGTTGCGCAGGGACAGCTGGCGCGTCGTGGGGTCGAGCGTCGCGAACAGCTTGTCCTCGACGAGCACGCGGGCCCCGGTCAGGCGGTTGAGGAGGCAGGATTTGCCCGCATTGGTGTAGCCGACGATCGCGCAGGTGGCCACGGGCACGCGGAGGCGGCGCTGCCGCTGGACGCCGCGCTGCTGGCGGACCTCGGCCAGTTCGCGGCGCAGATGCCCGATCCGGGCGCGGACGACGCGCCGGTCCTGTTCGAGCTGGGTTTCGCCCTCGCCGCCGAGCGCGCCGCGGCCGCGTTGCCGGGAGAGGTGCGTCCACGCCCGTTTCAGGCGCGGCAGGAAATACTCCTGCCGGGCCAGTTCGACCTGCAGCATGGCCTCGCGGGTGTGCGCGCGATCGGCGAAGACCTCGAGGATGACCTCCTGCCGGTCGATCACGGCGATGCCGGATTCCTCCTCCCAATTGCGCTGCTGCGATGGCGAGAGGGTCTCGTCGATCACGATGACATCGGCCGCCGCGGCCCGCGCCAGGGCGACGACCTGGGCGACTTTGCCGCGGCCGAGCAGAAACCCGGCCGTGGGTTCGCGCAGGTTGACCGGGATCTCGCCGACAATCGCCAGGCCGAGGTTCTGGACCAGTTCACGCAGCTCCGCCAGGAGCTCGGCTCCTTCGCCGGCCGGCATGCGGGACGTCTGCACGCCGACGAGGTAGGCGTTGATGATGCGCTTGTTTTTGTCGAACAGCTCGGCCATCGGGTGAAAAGGTCTGTTTCTACCGCGGGGACCGGGAGAGTCAAACCGCGACGTCGGGTGGAGATTTCCGGGTTTCAGGCTATGCTCGGCCGGTTTCAATCATCGCTTGAAAGCGGAGGGCATCCGGACCGGATTGACGGGCCTGACGGTATTGCTGGCGCTGGAATGCGCCGCGCCGCCGGCGAGGGCGGGCGACGCGACTCCGCCCGCGCCCGTGCGCGGCTACCCGGCGCTGTGGTGGGACGACGTCGCCTATGGCGTCACCGAGCCCACCCGCTGGGACGGACAGGACTGGCTCTATGCCTCCGTGGATGCCGCGGCGATCGTCGGCACCGCCGCGTTCCTGGACCGGCCGCTGCGCAACTGGTCGCAGCGGAACAAGGGCTCGTCGTTCGAGAAGACCGCCAATCATTTCGAGACGTTCGGCACGACGGGCTCGTTGGCGGTCATCGGCGGCTTCTACCTGGAAGGGGCGCTGCGGCACGATCCGCAGGCCGAGGACACGGCGGTCGACGCGCTGGCAGCGAGCATCGTGGCGTCAGGCATCATCACGCCGGTCTTCAAGCGGGTGGCGGGTCGGAGCCGGCCGGAGGCGCACCAGGGCGTCTCCCATTTCCGGCCCTTTTCCAGCGCGCAGTCGTTGCCCTCGGGCCATGCCACGCAGGCCTTCGCGGTGGCCTCGGTGATTGCGGCCCGCTACGACAACCCCTGGGTGGACGGCGCCGCCTATGCGGCCGCGGGCCTCGTGGGCCTGGCGCGCATGGATCACAACGCGCATTTCGCGTCGGACGTGCTGGCGGGCGCGATCATCGGCACCACGGTGGGCCGGGCGGTGGTTCGCCTCAACGACCGGAAGCGGATCGAATGGGCCGGCGGGCCGGTGACGTTCGCGCCGTGGATCGGGCCGCGCGGCGCGGGTCTGGGCGTGAGCCTGGACTACTGAGGCGGGCCCGCGCATTTGCTTGCCGCGAGGGCGAATCGTTCCAGATTCCGTTCCCATCAACCGGAGATCCGCGACCAGGCTCGTGTTCGCGCTGACCGCGCTGCTGAGGAGTGCGGCGGGCCCGGCTTTTGCGGCCAGGCCGGTGCAGCCGTTTCCGCACCAGAGCCTGAACGTGGCCGGCGGCTGCCTGGTCGAGTCGATCTATTTCTACGACCAGTGCCGCGAACGGCTGGGCGACGACGCCTGGGTGCGCGTGCTCCAGTGGGGTGCGAAAGAGGACGACGAGGTTGTGGCGGGCCACGCCGTGGCGGTCTTCGCGCTCGCGGACCGGCTGTGGGCCTGGGATGTGAACTTCGGTTTCGTTCCGCTCGGCGTGCCGGTCGCGCAGCGCGAGGACGTCGAGCTGGTGTCCCGGCCGATCCTCGCCCGGTACCCGAAAATCACGCCGCGCGATCCGGTGTACCGCCTTGATTTTCCGCAGGCGGCGGCGGCGGGGCCGTTCCCGGCCCCCCGGCTGGAGGAAGACGGCGTCGTGCGCGACGCCTGCGTCGTGGCGGAGAAACTGGGACGGCACCGGCCGGTGAACCTGGTGGAGTTCGCGTACATCGAGTCGGGCGAGCGCCGGCGGGGCGCGGCCGTGGTATTCCTCTTCCACGGGAGGTACTGCGTCTATTCGCCGCCGCGGGGCACCGTTCCCTTCCACGCGCGTGGCTCGGTGCAGAACCTGCGCCTCGTGCAGGAGGCGCTCCGGCGGATGTTTCCGGGCGCCTTTGCAGTGAAGCCGCTCGGCGGAGACTGAACCCGCCGGCGGCCGCGGGCCCGCTGGCGCCGCCAGGTCGCGGTTGCCACGCGCCCGGCCCCGCGTAATCTGATGGGACGATGGATGACGGAAGGCCAACATGAAGATCAAACCCGGCGATTTCCGGGTCCGTCCCGGCAAGAAGGTGAAGCTCAGGAAATGGCCCACGCGGGTCGCGCCCTGCTACCGGTCCAAACAGCACTATGCGCGATTGCTGGCGGAGCATGTGGGCGAGCTGAGCCGGCTGCACGACCTTCTCTACGCCGACCACCGCCATGCGCTCCTGCTGATCTTCCAGGGCATGGATGCGTCGGGCAAGGATGGCGCAGTCAAGCACGTCATGTCGGGGGTCAACCCCCAGGGCTGCCAGGTCACCAGTTTCAAGACGCCGAGCGCCGAGGAGCTGGCCCACGACTTCCTCTGGCGGACGAACCGCCGGCTGCCCGCGCGCGGGGAGATCGGCATTTTCAACCGGTCCTACTACGAGGAGGTCCTCATCGTCCGCGTGCACCCCGAGATGCTCA
>CAZKDK010000054.1:0-15344 GCA_964551145.1 uncultured Opitutaceae bacterium
CACCAGGTCCTGCACGCTGTGGAGCTGGCCCGTCGCCAGCACGAAGTCGTCGACGCTGCTCTCCCGGAGCATCAGCCACATGCCCTGGACGTAGTCGGGCGCCCAGCCCCAGTCGCGCCGGCCCAGGAGACTGCCCAGCGTGACGTCTTTCTGAAGGCCCTTTTTGATCTTCGCCACCGCCCGGGCCACCTTCATTGTCACGAAGTTCTCGTTGCGGCGGGGCGACTCGTGATTGTAGAGGATCGCCGCACAAGTCGGCAGGCCGTAGGCGATGCGGTAGATCCGCGCCATCTGCTGGGAAAAGGCCTTGGCGGCGCCGTAGGGCGTCGTGGGATTGAGCGGCGTGAGCTCGTCCTGGGGAGAGTGGGGCGGCGAGCCAAAGACCTCGCTGCTCGAGGCGTACAGAAACTTGGGCGGCTCCGGCAGGTCGCGCAGGATCTCGAGCAGGCGCAGCGTCGCCATGCCGATGCTGTCCACCGTGCTCTCGGGCAATTCCAGGCTCAGTCGCGGACTCGACTGGCCGGCGAGATGGTAGAACTCGTTGGGCTTGGCCTGGCTGATCATGCGCCGGAGCTGCGTGGCATCCTCAAACGCGCCGTTGTGCAGGAACAGCCGTTTGTTCAGCACCGCCGGGTCGGCCACTAGGTGCCGGATATTGCTGGACGGGAGCGCCTCGGGCCGATGAACGAGACCGTGCACCTCGTAGTCGTGCGCCAGCAGCAGCTCGCAGAGGTAGGAGCCGTCCTGTCCGGTAACGCCGGTGATGAACGCGCGTTTCATGGGCTAGAGCACGTCGGCGAACGCCGGCTTCAGGCGGCGAAAGGCGTAGTGGCCCACGAAGCAGGCGGCCAGCCCGACGGCATACAGGTAGCCGAGCCGGCGGAAGTTCATCGGCTCGTGCCAGAGCGCGACGTCGCGGGAAAGCTCGATCGCCAGGAGGACTGGATTGAAGCGCATGAAGGTCCAGGCCGCCGGCGGGATGATCCGTTCCGAATAGAACAGCGCGCTCGCATACATGATGACCTGGGTGATGAAGGCCATCAGCTGGTTGATGTCCTGAATGAACACTCCCAGCGACGAGATGAGCCACGCCGCGCCGAGGCATCCCAGGATGACCGGGAGGATGATCACCGGCAGCCAGAGGATGCCGGCGTCCGGGCCGGGCCCGAGCAACACGATGCCGACGACGACGAAGATCAGTCCGATCGTCATCCGCATGATGGAGGCCCCCACGGCCGCAGCCGGCAGCACTTCGAGCGGGAAGACGACCTTCTTGACGAAATTGGGGTTCGCGCTGACCACCGTGGGCGACATCCCCAGGACCTCGGCGGTGAGGCCGAAGATCGTCAGGCCGAGAAAGATTCCGAGGGCGAAGTCGACCCGCGTCTCGTTCGGAATCGCGCCGAATTTCCCGCCGAAGATGAAGCCAAACACAAAGACGTAGAGTCCGAGCATCAACAGCGGATTCAGGAACGACCAGATCAGGCCAAGGTGGCTGCCCCTGAGCGTCAGCTCGAAGTTGCGGCGCGTGAATTGCCAGAGCAGTTCGCGGTTTTGCCAGAGATCGGCAAGGAAAGGCGCTAGTCGGCGGAGCATGGGTCGGGGATGTTGGCTCGTCATCGCCAACGGGGGAGTGTCCACCCAAGTCAACCGTGGCGCCGCGCAAGGGCCAAGGCCAAAAGAGGGAACCAAAAACTTCGGGCGTGGACCAACGGCGTGCCGTGCCTGACCGGTTTCCTCGCACCCAAGCCGCCTGTTCCGCTCGATTCTCCCCGCGGTGCAGAAACCGGATGGGGCGCCGCGGCGTGGCGTCCGGTCCCGGCCGCGATGGCATTTCCAGCTGACATTGGATGTGCGGCCCCTTGAACCGGCCTTTGCGTGTGCCCGCTCCTCTCGATCAACCGCGCGGTGTTGCCCGATTTCCGGATTGCCATCACCGGGCAAATACCGCGGTCTTTCTAAACGCATGAACCCCGCCCGCTTGCTCTCAATCCTGGTGCTTTGCGCGCCGGGCATTCCCCTGTTGGGCAGCCCCGTCGACAGCGCCGCGCTCCCCGAACGGCTCTTCCCGGGTCTCGACCAGATCCTGCGCGATGCCCTGAGTCAGTCTCCGGCCATTGTTCAGCGCAATCTGGAGCTTGAGATTGCCCGGGGTGACGAGATGCAGGCGAAATCCGGCCTGTATCCTAGTGCTGGTGGCTACGTGTCGTACGAGGAAGCCCGCGAAAGTCGCGAAGGGATCGCCAACACCTACAACGCGGGTCTGCTGAACTACTCCTTCAGCATCAACCAGCCGATCTGGCGCTGGAACACGGTCAAGAACAACGCCCGCATGGGCCAGATTCGCCGCGAGATGGCAGAGCGCCAATACGCGGACGGATATCGCCTGCTGGCGCTGCAGATCCGCGGAGCCTACCTCGATCTGATCGTGCAAAGGGCTGCTGCCGATCAAGCGACGTTCAACAAAAAGTTGGCGGACGATGCCGTGCGGCTGGCCCAGGACCGCCTCGCCAAGGGGGCCATCTCCGGCGGGGAGGTCTTCGATCTGGGCATGTCCGCGCAACAGGCGGCGCTGGCGGCGGACCGCGCCGACGAGAATTTGCACCAAGCCCTGATTTCATTTCGCCGCCTGACCGGTCAGGTGGCGTTCGACGCCGGCCAGATACCGGACGACTTTCCCGTCATCCACGGCGGCGAGGACCTCCCGGACCGCCTCCTGGCCGACTTTCTTGCTCAAAAGGAGCCGCAGAACAATGACACCTTGGTTTTGCACAAGCAACTTGAGGTTGAAGGCCTCAACCTCGAGGTGCAGCGCAAACGGCTTTACCCCATGTTCAGCGCCGTCGCGGGCATCTCCCAAAGCCGCCAGCAATACTCGATCGCCGCCGGATCGCCCTTATATCAGGTGACAGATCGCTATGTCGGCGTCAGTGCGAGCTGGTCGATCTTCGACGGATGGTCCACCCGATCCGCGATCCTGTCGTCCCAGGCCCGCAAGAAGCAGCTCGAACTGCGCTACCGGCAGCTTACGGAAAACCTGCCGGAGAACGCCCAGCGCGAGGCCAAACAGACAGATCTGGCCATGCGCCAGATGCGCATCAGCGACCGGCTGTTTGATGATCGCCGGACTTTTCTGCAGGTTCGTGAGCAGGATTTCAAGCGGGGCACCGTTTCCGAGACGGACCTCAACGCCGCCCGCGCCGCCTTCGTCGCCGCCAAGATCGCGTCCTTCAGCGCCCGCGCCGCCTATCTGCAGCAAGTCGGCGAGTTTCTCGGGTTCATCATGGAGGATCCCATCGTGCAGGAGCTGAAAGTGAGGCATCCGTGAAGTCGTGGCAGGTGCGAGTCGGTCTGGCGGCCGCGGTGGTCGTCATTCTCGGGGTCGTCGCGGTCTACTTGGCGCGCCCCGTGGCCCAGGTCGTGCTGGTGAAGCGCGGCCGGGCGTTCGACGCGAAGCCGGGCAGCGTCACCGTGCGGGCGGAGTACGAAATGGACCTCCGCAGCGAGCTCGGCGGGCGGCTGACCCGCAGCGATCTCGACCCGGGAAAACTGGTTCACCAGGGCGATTTTCTGGCCCAGATCGACCCCGGCGACCTCAAGCTCGAGATCGAGCGCCTCGAAAACGACTATGAGGCGACCAAGCAGCGCATCGCCATCGGTTCCCAGGTCGCCCTCGACCTGGCGAACGCCCAGGACTCGCTCGCGAACTTCGAACGCCAGACCAAGGCGGGCAGCTACCCCGAGGCCGAGCTGATCAAGCAACGCCGTCTGGTCGAGCAGATCCGGCTGAAATACGAGCAGGAGAAGGTCGCCAATCAGCAGGACATGGAAAACGACGAGAACCAGCTCAAGGTGAAGCGGCGGCAGCTCGAGAAGATGACGATCACCGCGCCGTTCGACGGCGTTGTGTCCGAGGTCCTGGCACGGCCGGGCGACATCATTGGCGGCAATACCATCATCGCGCACCTGATCTCGCTGAGCCGGACGGTCGAGGCCAGGATCAGCGAGGAGGATTTCGCCAATGTCAGCGTCGGGCAGAGCGCCTCGGTGCGGTTTCTGACGTACGGCGAGGAAACCCACCAGGCGAAGGTGTCCAAGATCCTGCCGACCGCCGATCCGGCCACCCAGCGCTACATCGTTTTCCTGGATGTGGACATCCCCAAGGATAAGCTGGTCCCCGGCATCACGGGCGAGGTCGTCATCAACGTCGGCCAGCACGACAACACCCTGATCGTGCCGCGCCGGGCGGTCTTTGGCAGCAATCTCTACGCGGTGGCCAATGGGGTCGTCGAATTGCGCAAGGTGAAGCTCGGCTACGTGAGCCTCAACGAGGTGGAGCTGCTTTCCGGCGCCAAGGAGGGTGAGGCGGTCATCGTCGAGCAACTCGATCGTTATCAGCCCGGCGACCACGTGCGCACGGAGGTTCAAAAGTTCTAGCCGGACCCGCTCCGGCGTAGTCCCGCAGCCCTGCCGCCCGTGTCTCCGAACCTTCGTATCGCCGCGCGCTTCCTCACCGCCAAGAAGAAGGCGATGCTCATGAGCCTGTCGTGCATCGTCCTGGGCGTCGGCCTGTTCGTGGTCACCCAGGCGACCACCAGCGGCTTCGAGCAGTTCTTCATCAAGACCATCCTCGGCACCAACGGGGCGATCCGGATCGAGGACCAGATTCAGGACACCCTGCGCTCGATGGAGGCCGGCGGGCGCGGGAGCGGATCGAACTTCCACGTGGCCCTGCGCACGGAGGGCAAGAAGTACGTCGAGGGGATCCCCGAGCCCCAGATGCTCACCGATGCCCTGCGGCACTTCGAAAATGTCGCCGGCGTGTCGCAGGTCCTGACCGGGCCGGTGATCATCCGGAGTTCCTTCAAGAGCGAATCGGTGCGCGTCTACGGGATCAACCTGGACGACCAGCTGCGGGTGTCCGACCTCGAGAACCAGATCGTGCAGGGCCACCTGAGCGATTTCCGCGACCAGCCCAACCGCGCGCTGCTCGGCCGCGAGATGGCGGACCGCCTCCAGCTTTCGGTCGGCGACACCTTCATGCTGACGGCGGGGGACCAGACCGAGGCGCGGCACTATCGTATCGCAGCCCTGTACGAGACCGGGGTCACCGACATCGACCGCGTCCGCGTCTACCTCAACATGGGCGAGGCGCGTTCCCTGCTGAAAAAGCCGACCGGGGCGACGTTCCTGCAGGTCAGCCTCTACGACGTCAATCGCGCGCCGACGGACTCGACGCAGATCCAGATGACCCTCGGCTACAGCGCCGCCAGCTGGCAGATGCGGGAGAAGACCTGGCTCGAGGTCTTCCGGGCGCTGCGCATCTCGACGGCGGTCACCGTGTCCGTGTTCACCCTGATCGCCGGCCTGGCGATGTTCAATACGCTCGCCATGATCGTTATGGAAAAGACCAAGGAGATCGCGATCCTGCGTTCCATGGGCTACACGCGGCGCGATATCTCGCAGATCTTTCTCTGGCAGGCGGGAATCGTGCTCGCCATCGGAACGGTGGTCGGGTGGATGCTCGGCGCAGTCGTCACCTACAGCCTCTCCAACGTTCCCATCCACATCCGCGGCATCTTCGCGACCGACACCTTCATCGTCCGCTGGTCGCTCTGGCATTATTTCGCCGCGACGATCACGGCGCTCATCATGGTGATGGCGGCCAGCCTGATCCCGGCCCGCCGCGCCGCGCGGCTCGAGCCCGGTGACGTCATCCGCGGCACGGCGCAATAGCAGACTCCCATGGGTGTCGCGAACAGCTCCGCAGATTCCGCCTTTGATTCCCGGGATTCCCTTCCCCGCATCTTGCGCCATGCCTGAAGCCAGCCCCACGCCCTCTGCATCCCCGGCGCCTGCGCCCGCCGCCGACCTCGCCCTGCGGTGCCAGAACATCCATCGTTTCCTCGGGATCGGGGAAGGGCGGGTGCACGTGCTCCGGGGCGTCACGTTCGAGGCGCGGCGCGGCCAGGTCTACGCGGTCGTCGGACCCTCGGGCTGCGGCAAGAGCACGCTGCTCTATCTCCTCGGCCTGCTCGACCGCCAGGACGATGGCGACATCTGGATCAATGACCGGCTCATGTCGGACCGCAGTGACGGCGAGCGCACCGCCGCCCGCGCGGCGAACATCGGTTTCGTCTTTCAGTTCCATTTTCTCATGCAGGAGTTCACCACGCTGGAGAACGTGATGATGCCGATGCGCAAGCTGGGCCGCCTCGACGAGGCCGCGATGCACGCCCGTGCGCGGGATCTCCTCAACGCCGTCGGCCTGGGCGACAAGACCCATCGCCTCGCCACCCAGCTTTCCGGCGGCGAACAGCAGCGCGTGGCCATCGCCCGCTCCCTCGCCAACGCTCCCGCCATCATCCTGGCCGACGAGCCGACCGGCAATCTGGACCAGCACAATTCCGGCATCGTCTTCGACCTGTTGACGCACCTGGCCAAGGAAAACGGCCAGGCCGTGATCATCGTCACGCACAACCCGGAGATCGCCGGCCGCTGCGACGTCGTGAGGCCGATGCGCGACGGCGTATTCCTCTAGGGAGGACAGCCCGGCGTCCGCGCGAACGCGCCGCCCGCCTCACAGTCCAGAGGACGCCTCGACCGAGATCACATCCGTCAGGGTCAGGCCATCCATGACCCAAAGCTCTGTTTGTCCCGTCACGACATTCTGCCAGAGGGTGTCGGTCTCGCCGTCCGGGCGGGAATCAACGCCGATTACCCGCCAGTCCCCGCTCCGGGGATCGGGTCCCGCCCGCCCCCAGAGCATCGACGCCCCCAGCGACCCGGATGGCGTGGAAACCGGCGAGCCGCCGACCGCCAGTGTTGACGCGGCCAGGGAGACGGAACTGGAGGAAACGGGACTGCTGGACGCCGGCGCGCCGGGGAGCGTGGCCACGGACGCGCTCATGGTTATGACGGCTGAGGAGGAGGAATTTGTCCCGGTGCCGGCCGTCAGCACCGCGCCCGAACTCGTCGCCGATCCGACGGCGTTGGTGGCGATCACCGTATAGGTGACCGCAGTCGACGCCACCAACGCCACCGTGGTGTAGACCGGCAGCGTGGCACCGGATATGGCAACGCCGTTCCGCCTCCACTGATAGGTGGGAGTCGGCGTGCCCGTGGCTGACGCCGTAAACGTGACCAATGTCCCCGGGATCGCCACCAGGCTCCTGGGTTGGATCGTGAAGACAGGGGCCACATCGATCGTCAGCACCGCCATGTCGGAGGTGGTGATACCCGCCATATTCGCGACGACGGCATAATAGACCCCGGCATCGCCGGTCATGACGCTGTTGATTGCAAAGGTCGAACCGGTGGCGCCTGTGATCGCGGCGCCGTTCTTGTACCAGCGGTAGCTAAAGGGAGATGTCCCGGAGGCGGTGACCGAAAAGGTCACGGCGTGACCAGCCAGCGTCGTCGCAGTCGAGGCGTGCGCCGGCACGGCGCAAACGGCGGCGAAAAACGCAAAAAATGCCAGGGTGGTGGGGGTGGGGCGGACGGGGCGATCCATGTACTCGAGGCGCATTTAGTACCTCCTTGCGCCCGCCGGTTCCTGGGATTGCGATGAATCCTTTTCACCGGTCTCCGGCAGCCGTGGGCGGCGGCCGACGCGCTGCCGGTATGCATATCTTGTCATTACCTGGTGATTATCCCAAGCAATGGGTGCGCAGCGTTTTCTAATGATTCGCCGGGCCGCCTGCACCAGGAGAAATTATGGTTTACATAACGGAACCCGTTGCGCTTGTTCTCCTTTGACCTTGGTCACTTCCTGACGAAATCGTGAACCCGCACTGTTCGCGCAAGACATTCTTGGTGAAACTGTCCGGAGTGCTGGCCGCCGTCGGCCTGGCCCCGCGCATGCTCACCCAGGTGGCATTGCCGCCTGCCGCCCGGGCGGCTGACCGCGCCCCGCCGCGGGTGGTGGCCCGTCCCGAGCCGCGCTCCGTGCCCCGTGTCCGGGGCGCGCTCTGACCCGTCCGCCACCAGGTTCCGCACCAGGCGATCCGGCGTATGTCGTACATTTTCCCGAAATGGTCCAACGCGCTGCCGCTGCAGATCGTCATTTATCTGTTCGTTCTCGGCGGCACCGTCACGGCGGGGGTCACGTACTACTGCACGCCGAAATATCTCCGGGTGGGTTACCAGCCGGTCCAGCCGGTGCCCTACGATCACAGCCTGCATGCCGGCCAGCTCGGCCTCGATTGCCGGTATTGCCACAGCAACGTCGACCAGTCGGGTTTCGCGAATCTCCCCACCGCGCAGACCTGCATGAACTGTCACCAGCAGATCAAGCCGCAGAGCCCGCTGCTGGCCGTTGTCCGCGCCAGCTACGAGACGGGTGATCCGGTGCCGTGGGTCCAGATCCACAAACTGCCCGACTACGTCTATTTCAACCATGCGATTCACGTGGACCGCGGCATCAGCTGCGTCGAGTGCCACGGCAAGGTCAACGAGATGCCGGTCGTCTATCACGCGCAGTCGCTCAGCATGAAGTTCTGCCTGAACTGTCACCGCAATCCCGGCGCGTACCTGCGGACCCCGGATGAGGTCTACAATCTCCAGTCGCCGACCCTGGCCGCGGCGGGACGCGCCCCGGAGGCGGCGCGCCTCATCCGCGACTGGCGGATCAAGCCGCCGGAGGCTTGCTCCGGCTGCCACCGGTAGCAGGCAAGTGCCAAACTCCAGGGACCAGGTCACCAGGAATCCAAACGACAAAGCCCCAATGGCCGAGACGAACTTCCCAAGCCGCCCGCCAAAGAACCGAGAGATGAAAGCCGAATGCACCAATCGGCACTCTGGCCTCCGAGCTTACCGACTAGAGCTTACCGCTTAACGCCATCCGGAGATGAAACGCCAGATCCAGCATCCCGCCCCCACGCCGCGCGAGCTTAGCGGGCCGCGCTACTGGCGCAGCCTGGACGAGCTGGCGGCCACGCCGGGCTTCCAGGAATACCTGGAGCGCGAATTCCCGGCTGGGGCAGCGCAACTCGACGGCGTCGACCGTCGCCAGTTTTTCAAGTTAATGGCGGCGTCCTTCGCGCTCGGGGGCATCGGCCTCGCCGGCTGCCGGCGGCCCGAGGCCTATATCCTGCCCTACGGGAAGTCCGTCGAGGAGGTTAAGGACGGATTGCCCCTCTATTTCGCCACTGCGATGCCGCTGCGCCGGGCCGCCTTCCCGCTGGTGGCCGAGACCTATCAGGGGCGCCCGACAAAACTGGAGGGCAACCCCTCGTATGAGCCGCACGGGGGTGCGACCAGCCTCATGGCCCAGGCTTCCCTCCTCGATCTCTACGATCCCGACCGGGCCACGACGCATCTCCGGGGCGGGGCGGAATTCGCCGAGGCCGGCCTGGTGGACCTCCTGGCCGCCACCGGCAGGCGGTATGCCGCCAGCCGCGGAGCCGGCCTGGCGTTTCTCGCCGAGTCATCCGGTTCGCCGACCCGGGAGGCACTTGTCTCCCGCCTGCGGGAACGGATGCCCGACGCCATCTGGGCGGAATACGAGCCCGTGGTCGACGAGCCACCGGTCGAGGCGGCGCGCCTGGCGTTCGGACGCGACCTGCTCCCCGCCTACCATTTCGACCGCGCCCGACGCATCCTCAGTCTCGACGCCGATTTCCTGCAGGTCGGCCCCGCCGCGGTCGCCAGCGCACGGGCTTTTGCCCGGGGAAGACGGGTCGCCGCCCCCGGCGACGCCGACCGGATGAGCCGGCTCTACGTGGCCGAGA
Organism: uncultured Opitutaceae bacterium; assembly: GCA_964551145.1. Lineage (GTDB taxonomy): Bacteria > Verrucomicrobiota > Verrucomicrobiia > Opitutales > Opitutaceae > Fen-1467. Next base: position 9,732 of record CAZKDK010000054.1, read on the forward strand.
GCACGCTCACCACGACCGGAGCGATGGCCGACCACCGGCTGCGCATCGCGAGCAGCCACGTGGCCGCGCTGGCGGCGGCCATCGCCGGTCGCGTGCTCGGCACCGATGCCTATGCCGGCCTCGCTGCCGGGCTCGACGTCAAGCCCGGGTGGATCGCCGAGTGCGCCGCAGATCTGGCCGCGCACCGCGGCGAGAGTCTCGTCATCGCCGGCGTCCACCAGCCGGCGGCGGTGCAGGCGCTCGCCTACCTGATGAACGCCGCCCTCGGCAACGTGGGCCGGACCGTCGATTTCACCGAGGCCCCGCCCGCGGCCGCAGCGACGATCCAGCACCTGGCCGCGGCGATCCGGGCCGGCGCGGTCAAGACGCTCGTGATCATCGGGGGAAACCCGGTCTACAACGCCCCGGCCGACCTCGACTGGCCTGCGCTCCAGAAGACGGTCCTCGAGGTCATCCGGTACGGTTATTACGTCGACGAGACCTCCGCGCTCGCGGGCGTGCACGTCGCGGCGACTCATTTTCTTGAGTCTTGGGGCGACGCCCGGACCGCCGACGGGACGGTCGTGCCCGTGCAGCCCATGATCCTCCCGCTCTTCGGCGGGATGAACGGGCTCACGCTGCTCGCCCGGCTCCTCGGCGAGGAAGTCACCGATCCCTACGCGCTCGTCTACCGGACCGTCACCCAGCTGGCGGGGGGCGACCCGGAGAAGACATTCCGGCAGTTCCTGTTCGAAGGCCTGCTGAAGAACACGGCCTGCCCGCCGGTGAGCGGGCTGACGCCCCGCACCGACGCTGCGGCCGCGATCACGGACGCCGCGCCCAAACCGGGGGTCGTGGACGCCCGGCGCCTCGAGGTGCGCTTTGTCCCCGACGCCAAGATCGATGACGGCCGCTTCGCCAACAACGGTTGGCTGCAGGAGTGCCCGGATCCGATCACCCGGCTTACTTGGGACAACGCCATCCTCGTCTCACCGCGCCTGGCGACGGAGCTGGGCATCGCTCCGGGGCGGCTGCCCATCCAGGTGGCACGGGTCGAGGCCGGCGATTTCGTCAAGGGCACGGAACAGGCCCACGTCGGCGAGCTCCAGATCGGCAGCCGGACGGTTCGCGGGCCGCTGCACATCCAGCCGGGGCTGGCGAACTACACCGTCATTGTGCCGCTCGGGTATGGCCGCACGCATTCCGGCCGGGTGGGCAATGGCTCCGGTTTCAGCGGCTATGCGCTTCGGACCGGCGACGCGCCAGCGGTCGCGACAGGTGCGACCCTGACGGTCGTCCCGGGAGCGCGGCAAGCCCTCGCCAACACCCAGGGGCACTGGTCCATGGAGGGCCGCGAACTCGTCCGCGAGGCAAATGTCGACGAGTTCATCCGCAATCCCGGTTTCGCGGCGGCGATCGGCCTCGAGCCCCACAGCCCTCCCTACGACCGGGCGAGCGCCGGCCTGTCGCCGGCGGAAAAGGCCAGCGAGATTCCGCGAGGCAACTCGCTTTATGTGACGCCCAAGTTCGACGGCCTGCAGCAATGGGGCATGTCGATCGACCTCAATGCGTGCATCGGCTGCCAGGCCTGCGTCGTGGCCTGCCAGGCCGAGAACAACATACCCATCGTCGGCCGGGACCAGGTGGTTCGCGGACGGGAGATGCATTGGATCCGGATCGACCGGTACTACTCGGATGCCGGCATCGCCCCCGGCGCCTTTGGCGGCGAGGGCAACCGCGGGATCCCCGAGGATCCGCAGGTTTCGCTCGAGCCGATGGCGTGCCAGCAGTGCGAGCTGGCTCCGTGCGAGATGGTATGCCCGGTGAATGCGACCGTGCACGATCCCGAGGGACTCAATGTGATGGCGTACAACCGCTGCGTCGGCACGCGGTATTGCGCCAACAACTGCCCCTACAAGGTCAGGCGATTCAATTATTTCGACTGGAACAAGCATGCCACCGACGCCTTGTACCTGGGGCCGTTCGGCCACCAGAAGGAGATGCCCGAGCTGCTCAAGATGGCGCGCAATCCGGAGGTGACGGTCCGCATGCGCGGCGTGATGGAGAAATGCACCTACTGCGTGCAGCGGATCGAGAACGCCAAGATCCTGCACAAGGTGAAATCGGCGCAGGCCGGCGACCCGGGCGATGTGCGGGTTCCCGACGGCGGGATCCGGACGGCGTGCCAGCAGGTCTGCCCGGTCGAAGCCATCGTCTTTGGCGACCTGCTCGACCCGAACAGCGCGGTTTCGAAGGCCAAGGCCCAGCCGCGCGACTACGCCGTGCTCGGGTATCTCAATGTCCGGCCGCGCACGACCTACCTGGCCCGGCTGCGCAACCCGAATCCGCGGATGCCGGACTACGCCGACCTGCCGCTCAGCCGGATGGAGTACAACCTGAAGACCTATCACACCCGCGAAGGGGAGGGCGGCCCAGCCGCCGGTGAATCCACGAAACCCTGATATGAAGACCGCGCAGCCATCCTTTGGAGGGGGCCGATGATGGACGCCGCCGATCCCGCTGTCGTCACGGCTCCGGCCATTCTGGAGGAGGTCAGGCCGGCCGTGCTCCCGCGGCCGGTGCTGGTCGAGAACCATCGCGGCTTCGCGTGGATCACCGACAAGATCTGCGGCATTGTCGAGGAGCCGACGCCGCGGTGGTGGTGGATCAGTTTCGGCATCGCCGTGTTCGTCGCCTCGTTCACCATCGGCGGCCTGACCTATCTCGTCGCCACGGGCGTCGGCGTCTGGGGGGTCCGCAGCCCGGTCAACTGGGGATGGGCCATCGTCAATTTCGTGTTCTGGATCGGCATCGGCCACGCGGGCACGCTGATCTCGGCCATCCTCTGCCTGCTCCGCCAGAAATGGCGGACGTCGATCAATCGCGCCGCCGAGGCCATGACGATCTTCGCGGTCGTGTGCGCCGGCATCTTTCCCGTCTTCCACGTCGGCCGCGTGTGGTTTGCCTGGTACCTCTTCCCGCTGCCCAACTCGAACGGCATCTGGCCGAACTTCCGCTCGCCGCTGGAGTGGGACGTGTTCGCCGTCTCCACCTACGGCACGGTCTCGGTGCTCTTCTGGTACGTCGGCATGATCCCCGATCTCGGGGTGCTGCGCGACCGGTTCTTCGCGGCCGGCAAGCGGGTGCGGGCGTTTCTCTATGGCCTGTTCGCGATGGGCTGGCGCGGATCGAACCGCCATTGGAGCCACTACGAGATGGCCTACCTGATCCTCGCGGGCATCGCCACGCCGCTGGTGCTCTCGGTCCACACGGTGGTGTCGTTCGACTTCGCCGTCGCGCTCATCCCCGGCTGGCACACGACGATCTTCCCGCCGTACTTCGTGGCCGGCGCGATCTATTCGGGCTTCGGAATGGTGCTGACGCTCGTGCTGCCCCTGCGCGCGGTCTACAAGCTCGAGGACCTCGTCACGCAGTACCACATCGACAACATGTGCAAGATCGCGTTGGCGACCGGTTCGATGGTGGGCTACTCGTACCTGATGGAGTTCTTCATCGCGTGGTACAGCGCGAACCCCAACGAGGGCTTCACGTTCATCAACCGCGCGTTCGGCCCCTACGCCTGGGCCTACTGGACCATGATCACCGGCAACGTCATCGTGCCGCAGTTCTTCTGGTTCAAGGCCGTGCGCCGCAACACCGCGATGGTCTGGGTGCTCTCGCTCTGCATCAACGTCGGCATGTGGATGGAGCGGTTCGTCATCATCTGCACGTCGCTGACGCGGGACTTCCTGCCGTCCAGCTGGGGCTATTACACGCCGTCGGTGGTCGATATCTTCACGTTCTTCGGCACATTCGGTGTCTTCGCCACGCTGTTCCTCCTGTTCGTTCGATTCCTTCCCCTGATGCCGATGGCGGAGATCAAGGCGGTCACGCCCCAGGCGGATCCGCACATCGAACACTGAGCGGCCGGAATCCAGCGGCCCGAACTCCCAGGACCTTGCCCCCTTCCACCTTGAACCTCACACCTCCAGCCTGAAACGGACGCCATGCCCGAAAGCAAATACGGCCTGATCGCCATGTTCGAGACCCCCGCCGAGATCGTGCACGCGGCGGAGGCGGTGCGCGATGCCGGCTACAAATGCTGGGATGTCATCACGCCCTGCCCGATCCACGGCATGGACCGGGCCATGGGCGTGCGGCGCTCGAAGGTTCCGCGCTTCGCCCTCGCGGGCGGCATCCTCGGCTTCACCACCGGCATGGTCCTGATCTGGTGGTCGGGCGCGTGGAATTTCAGGCTCATCGTCGGCGGCAAGCCGCTGTTCAGCCCGCTGTTTGCCTTTCCCGTCTCGTACGAACTCACGATCCTGTTCACCGCGTTTGCGACGCTGCTCGGCCTGTTCCTGCTGTGCCGCCTGCCCCGGCACTACCACGCGGTGATGAAGCAGACCCACTACCGGCGCGCGACCGACGACCGCTTTTTCGTCGTCATCGAGGCGCGCGATCCGCTCTACGACCCGGCGGGCACCCGCGAACTGCTCGCGGAGGCCGGCGGCCGCGAAATCGCCGAACTGGACGACTGAGCCATGCGCTACGTCTATTTCGCGACGGCCCTCCTCGTGGTGCTGACGATCTCGATCGCCGGCTTCCGCGGCCGGCTGTCCACCCGGCCGCCCGTGGAGGTCTTTCCCGACATGGACCGCCAGGCCAAGTACAAGCCGCAGGCGCCTTCCCCGTTCTTCGCCGACGGCCGCGCCGACCGGCCGCTGCCGCCCGGCGCCGTGGCGCGCGGGCGCGGCGTTGCGGCCGACCCCGCCTGGCTGCGCGCCGACGATTTCCTCTACCGCGGCGGGAACGGGAAGGGGGAGTGGGCCCGCGGCTTTCCGCCGGCGCTGACGGTCGACGCGCGGTTCATGGAGCGCGGCCGGGAGCGGTACACCATCTATTGCGCCCCGTGCCATGGCGCGGTGGGCGACGGGCAGGGCATCACCCGCGGCTACGGCATGGCCACGACCGCCACCTATCAGGACGACCGCATCCGCAACATGGCCGAAGGCGAGATCTTCAACACGATCACCCACGGAAAGAACACCATGTCCGCCTACGGCGACAAACTCAGCCCGCGGGACCGCTGGGCGGTCATCGCCTACGTCCGCGCGCTCGAACGCGCCCGGGCGGGCTCCGTCGCCGACGTGCCGCCGGAGCACAAGGGTGACCTCGGCCTATGAACGCCCCCGCCGAAACCGCTTCCGCCCCCGCCCGCGCCGCGCCCCGGCCGGGCCTCGCGCTCGGCGTCGGCCTCGCGGGCATCGCCCTGACCGTGGTCGGCTTCTTCGTGGCGGACCCGCGCAGCGTGGCGCTCTCCTGGCTGCTGGCGGTGGGCTATTGGACGATCATCGCGGTGGGCATGTTGATGCTGATCCTGATCCACCACATCTTCGACGCGAGCTGGGGCATCGTCATCCGCCGCCAGTTCGAGCACGGGCTGGCGTCGCTGAAATGGCTGCTCCTCCTGTTTCTGCCGCTGCTGGCGCTCTCCGCCTGGCTCAAACCGGGCCTGGTCTGGCTCTGGATGAACCCGCACCTCACCCTCGCCGGCACCAGCGAGACCGTGGGCGCGGACATCCTGTTCATCAAGAAATCCGGCTACCTGAACGTCGGCTTCTTCACGCTCCG
>CAZKDK010000055.1:0-15306 GCA_964551145.1 uncultured Opitutaceae bacterium
ATTGGATCCATTAGGGTCTAAAGAGAAAGGCATCCGTCGCGGCGCACGGATTTCGCAAAATGCGAAGGATGCTGCCGGCCTGTTCTAACGCGTACCAATCGGACGCTTGTCCATCTTGACAGCGGGCTGCTGCGAGTGTCAGCGGCTGAGCGCAACACGCCGGCCAGGCGGCCGGCGCCGCTATGCCCCGCTGCCGTTGAGTGGCTCATGCTTTGCGACCGCACCGGCGAACTCGTTTCACAGCCGTGGGGACTGGCTGAAGGGCGATCGCGATGCGCTGAAGGTCTCCATGCCCATCAAACGAACCGGCTCCGAACGTCACATCCGCATAGGCTCTGATTGCCTGTTTCATCGTGTCGGACGCCCATTTTGCGGGCCAGCTCGCCGGCTTTCCCGTCGTCAGATAGGCATCAGTCGAGATTCCTTGCATCAAGTCCGTCGCCATGACTGCCGGATCTTTCGTAGCGTCGAGTGCCTCCACAAGGGTAGTATCCCACATGCTGTGAAGCTCATCCGACTGAGAATAGTAGAGCAATCCTCCCCCGCCATCGCTGGGCGTGTCCGCGGTTATCGCGGAGATGTTGGCCTACAATCGTAGATGCTGAGGATCGGATACGTCATAGTAACCCGAGACAACGTGCAGCGGCTGGTGGAGGTCCCCCACCATGTGGACGAGGAACCGCAGGGCCTCTTTCTGAGTGAGTCCCTCGAACTCTCCGCCCTCCAGCACGGTAATCCGTTCTCGGTTTCTGCATTTCTGTTTTCGGCTTTTCCCGCCGTAGTCGCGAGCGCCGCGATTGGATTCCCATCGGAGGGCGATGTGCCAGCCTTCGCACAAGGCTTCGGCTCGGCGGGCCGTCACCGGCTGCGTCTTCTTCTTAAGCGACTGCGAGCGCGACGAGTGGCGGCGCCCCTTGGCAGTCGATTGGACTTTGCACTTGCTCGAACGGGCGGGCGTCTGTTGCCTCGTGTTCGACCCCCGTTGGTGCGGGTGACGGTTTTGTCACTCACCGCGACTATCACTCCTCGGCCAGCGCCGTGCCATTGTCTTCAGTGCTATTGTTGAGACCAAAGTCGCCCCACCCGCCGGAAATCGTCAGCGAGTGCCGTTTGCCTTGAAACGACGCCCCGCATGCAACGCAAGATTCACCCGCTCCTCGACGGATTCTTTGCTCGGCGTGTTCGCGGAAATCCAAACCAAATTCTGAGGCCAACCCGTGGGATAGCCGGGGTGTTCGCCCGGAAATGCGCCGGGTATTTCGCGGCGTCGCTGATGATCGCCGGGGTCTTCATGACGTCAGGCTGTGGCGGAGGCGGGGATAGTCCCGTGGCTCAGAATCCGCCAAATCCGCCGGTGACTCCGCCAGTGACCTATACGCCGGACAGCGAATTCGTGGTGGATAGTTCCGGGACCGTGATCGTGGCGTTTCTTGGCACTGAAGCGAACGTGAACATTCCGCCGACGATCCACGGGATAACGGTCCGGGAGATCGGCGACTACGCATTCAATGCCAACAGCCACCTCGTCAGTGTCACGATTCCGGATGGGTTCACCAAGATCGGTGGTTCGGCTTTCGGCGGCTGCACCCATCTATCGACCATTTTGATTCCGGACAGCATAACGACCATTTCCTATTCAGCGTTCATGAATTGCCTGCAACTGCAGTCCATCCGGCTTCCCGCCAACCTGGCGAGCATCGGGGTATATGCCTTCCAGAACTGCCGCTCCCTGCAGACCATTGCGCTCCCGGCCAGCCTGACGCAGATCGATGACCCCGCGTTTGCCCTCTGCCCAAGTCTTGCCTCGTTCGCGGTTGATCCGGCGAGTCGATCCTATTCGGCCGTCCAGGGAGTGCTTTTCAACCTGACCGGTTCCCACTTGATCGCCTACCCGGAGGCGAAGACCGACCACGCATATACCATTCCTGCGACGGTTACGACCGTCCATGACTTCGCTTTTGCGCGAAACAGTTCCCTGACGAGCATTACCATCCCCGAGGGCGTGCAGACCTTGGGCGCCAACTGCTTTATGTCGTGCAGCGGCCTCGCCCGCGTCTCCCTCCCTTCCACGGTGAAAGAGCTTCGCGAGAGCACGTTCACCGATTGCACTTCCCTGGCCTCCGTGGCGCTGCCTGAGGGCCTGACCACCATCGGTTATTCGTGCTTCCAGAGCTGCCCCAGCCTCACCAACGCAACGATTCCATCCAGCGTCACCACGATCGACAACTTTGCCTTCGCTTACTCAGGCCTGGGGGACCTCACGATGGTTAGTGCCTCGCCCCCATCCCTGGGCGTCACGGTATTCGCCGGCATCCACGATTTCCTGGTTCACGTCCCCGATGCCGCGGCAGTCGCCCGCTACCGGTCAGCCGGTAATTGGGCGTCCTATGCTCGGAGGATCACGACCCCATGAAAACGAGCGCTTTCAAGTTCGGCTATTCCAGGGGAATCAAGCTCGCGTTTAGGCTCTGCGGTCTGACCTTCATCGCGGCTCTCTTCGCTTCCACCCTGCCGGTGGGCTCAACTCGCGGCACAACGGGCTCCGCGCCGGCTTTTGCCGCCGTGCGCACGCCCCTCGGGCAGACTTCCACCCAGCCCCCGTCCGCAGTCGTCGGCGCCGGGGGTCATGGGGGTCTTTCCTCTTCGGGCCGGGAGATTCCGAGCGGCCAGCCGTCGCCAATGGCTGCCGCCATCCAGGAGCCGGCGACGCGGGACGTGCCTCCGGCAGCGATCCGCTGCGAAACAAGCCCGGCGGTCCCTGCCGGGTCCGCCGGCAGCCTCGTCGTTGCTGCCGCCGCCATCCGGGAACAAGCGAGCCGGGACACCCCTCCGGCAGCAGTCCGCAGTGAAACAAGCCCGGCGGTCCCTGCCGGGTCCGCCGGCAGCCTCGTTATTGCCGCCGCCATCCGGGAACCGGCGAGCCGGGACACCCCTCCGGCAGCAGTCCGCAGTGAAACAAGCCGGGCGGTCCCTGCTGGGTCCGCCGGCAGCCTCGTCATTGCCGCCGCCGCCTCCATGTACTCCGAGGGCGACTTCACATACTCCGAAACCGATCCTGAGCCAATTGCGGCAGGCAACCTTTTCTTTGTCGCCCCGGACGGCGACGATTCCTTTCCCGGCACGCAAGAAAAGCCCTGGCGCACCATCCAGAAGGCAGCCGACACGTTGACACCCGGACAAAAGGTCTATGTCAAATCCGGGATCTACAACGAACGGGTCACGGTCACCCGTTCCGGAGGGCCGGGTGCTTACATCATTTTCAGTGCTTTCCCAGGCAGCAAGACCATCATCGACGGCACCGGAATTCCACCGCTCGCGGCCGATGCGGCCAACCGCTGGAAGGCCGGCCTCTTCTATATCAACCAGGCGAATTGGATCAAGGTGAAGGGTTTCGAAGTAAGGAACTCCTCCACCAGCGGCATCCTAAGCTGGTTCTCGAGCCACTTGGTCATCCAAGGCAACTACACCTACAACAGTTTTGCCTCAGGCGTGGGAACCTGGTTCGGCAAGGACGTCCTAGTCGAGGAAAACGAACTCGTCTGGAGCTGCAACGCGACGGTGGACGGGGTTGCCGTGGAGGCGACGCAGGAGGCGATGTCCATCGCGAACATCGACAACTTCGAGATCGCCTACAACCACATCCACCATGACGGGGATCTCCTCGGGGGCGGAGGCGAGGGTTTAACCACCAAGGCGTCGTCCAACGGGATCGTTCACCATAATATGGTTGATCACATCCGGAATGCCGGCATCTACATCGGCACCTGGGACCTGTATGCCTACAATATCCAGGTGTACAACAACATCTCCTGCCACAACACCAATTGGGGAATCGCCATGGCCTCCGAGGCCAACGGAATGACGGAGAACGTCCGGGTCTTCAACAACCTCGTTTACGATAACACGATGGTGGGGATCGGGGTCGACGGGGATCCAGGTTGGGGAATCGGCGAACACCACTTTCTCAACAAGATCTATGTCTATAACAACACGATCTCGTTCAATGGCAGGAACGCGGATGGCACCCCTTCCGGGTTGGGATGGGCCATCAGGGTTTGTGTGCCGGACGGGGGGGATGTCTATGTCCGCAACAACATCGTGTTCGGGAACAGCGACGACATCGTCTATGTCGACCCGGCGGGCCAACCGACGCACTACATTGCCGAGAAGAACATCGTCGGCATCGATCCTCATTTCGTCGACGCGGCCAGTCGGGACTTCCATCTGCAGGGTGATTCCCCCGCGATTGATCAGGCTTCGAGCGTCACCGTGCCGACCGAAGATTTCGATGACAACCCGCGGCCGAGCGGAGCCGGTTACGACATCGGCGCGTTTGAATTCCAGTTCTGATCGTGTGCTGCGGAACAGAGGAGGCAGCGACGAGGAAGGCCGCCAAAATGAAGGCATGAGACTCCCGCGGCCTGAGTGTTGGCTCTAAGGCTTCTACTCCGAGATTGGTGCCCAGGGGGGGGAGTCGAACCCCCATGCTTTTTGAGCTCAGGCTTCTGAGACCTTCGTTCGTTATTGATCACCAGCGAGTTACGCGCCCGGTATCAGCAATGTCGGCAAAAACAGCCCTGAGCTGACTGTCCATTTGGCGCACAGCCGCATGGTCAAGGCTTCCGATTGATATACATCTCCATCAATTCGTCCACGTCGTCAGGCGACTCGAAAAACTTTGTCTGCAAGGCGGCGAACCGGCTCTTGGCATCGGGGCCGACCGAGCCCAACTGCTTGCGTCGAGCATCCCTATCGCGAGATGGCCCGTCGGCGCCAAAAACCTCGTTTGCCTGGGCTGCAATTTTGGCCATATCCAGTGCGCCGATTATCTTGAGGGCGGTCGGCGCGAAGAAAGCCATGCTGCCCTCAGGACGGGAGTAATATTCCGCAAATCCGCGGTTGGAAACTGCAGCCGCGAAGGTCCAGATCGTTGCCAGGATCTTGTCCTCATCCGAAAGCTGATCGAAACCGATTTTCCGCATCCGATCGAATGCCCGTTGGGCAGCAAGGTCAGTGTTCATAGCGACGAGAGTAGATAGTTGGCCAAGACGATGCGGTCTTGGGATTCACGGTTAGTGGAGAGAATCATCCTGGGCAATGCAGGACAGTCGGAACGAAGCTCGCCAATGGAGGTTCCGTCTGTTCAGGCCAGACGAAGCCAGAAGGGACGTCTGAGCGCAATGCGCTGAACCATTCGCAGGTCGCTCGGAATGCGCACCGATTGGATGACGATGTCACCAACATGTAACCTGGGGGGATTGGCATCCGGCGGAAGATGGCGAAAGACTCCTCTCCGCCATGTCGACGGAGCATTTCGATAGCAGAGATGGGCAGCCGTGAGGAAGCTCGCAAAAAAGCTGCTGCAGGTTTGCCTGCGCCACGACGCGCTTTGGCACGCGGTGAATCCCCTGGAAGTTAAAGGCTTCAGAACAGCGCGGAAGAAGGCTTTGAGCAGGCGGTTCGCTACGCAACTCGAGGGCCACCCGGTCGTTCAGTCGGGACCTTTTCAGGGACTAACCTATCCCACGCTCAACTCCGCAGGAAGCGTTCTGGTCCCGAAGCTCTTGGGCACCTACGAGTCGGAGCTTCATCCGGTGATCACCGAGCTGCGCCAATACCAGTTCGCCACCATTGTCGACGTGGGCTGCGCCGAGGGATACTATGCGATCGGACTTGCCCGCCTGTTTCCGGGCGCCCGGGTACTTGCCTACGACATTTCGGAGCGGGCGCGATCGTTGTGTGCGGAGATGGCGAGGCGCAATGATGTCGCCAACGTGGAAATCCGCGCCGGCTGCGACCGGAAGGACCTCCTCGCGCTGCCGGACGCCGGGCGGAACCTGATCGTCTCCGATTGCGAGGGCTTCGAGCGGGTGTTGTTCGATCGGGAGACGGTAGCCTACCTGCGGCGTAGTCACTTCGTCATCGAACTGCACGACTTTGGGCTTAGCGGCTCCTCGCGGGCCATCGTGCCGTTCTTTCAGGACACGCACGAGGTTCGGCTGATCACCAGCGTCGATGATCGCGACAAGGCGGTGCGTTACCACGCTCCCTTCGTGACGACCGAGGACAGACTGGAGCGAGAGGCTGCGTTCGCCGAAGATCGGGGAAGGACCATGGAGTGGCTCGTGGCGACGCCAAGGGATGGTGAAGCCCGGTGAGGACGGCGGCCAAGGCGATCGTTCGTGGAGTCCTGGGCGCTGTTCCCGGTGGACGGTTCGTGCACCGCCTCCTCAGCGAGCACAGACAGCGACGCCGGCTCACTCAAATCGGGAACGCGAGGGCAATCTTCGATCACCATTACGCGACCAACGAATGGCGATGCGAAGAAAGCGCCTCTGGACAGGGATCGACCATCCAGTACACGGAGAATATCCGGAAGGAAATCCCGCGCCTGGTACACACGCTGGGCGTCAGGTCAGTTCTCGATGCCCCGTGTGGCGATTTCAATTGGTTTCGATTGGTGGCCTTTGACCCGGAGATCGACTATGTCGGGGGCGACATCGTCGAGGCGCTCGTGGCCCGGAACCGGTCGATGTGGGAGAAGCCGAACCGGCGGTTCATCTGTCTCGACATTGTGCACGACTCGCTGCCCGGCGCGGATCTTTGGCTGTGCCGGGACTGCCTGTTTCACCTGAGCAACGACGATGTCATGCTTGCGTTCGCCAACTTCCTTCGGAGCGACATTCGCTATCTGCTGACGTCGACGCACGCCGACTGCGATCGTAACCAGGACATTTCCACCGGAGCATTCCGTCTCCTCAACCTTGAGTTGCCGCCGTTCAGTCTCGGGAGCCCCGTGGAGCGCATCGATGATTGGATCGACGGTTATCCAGTGCGGCACCTGGCATTGTGGCGGCGCGAGGATCTTGCGGGGAACGAGCGGCTGCAGGAGAGCATCCGCCGGGCGTCCGGCCGGCGTCGGCCGGGGCCGGGGCTGGGGTAGGATTCGACCCCGCGCGAGCGCGTCATCCGGAGGGAAGCGGCTGCCGGCGCGTGCGGGCCTTTCCAGCGGGGAGCCCGAGCCATGATCGGACTTTGCGACGGCCCTGCCCGGCGACATGGCGGGCCAGCCGGCCGGCGTTGACCGGCACCGAGGCGCAGCTTCGCCACAGGCGCAGGGCGCCCCCGTGTTTCACCTGCCGATAGTAGTGCTCCTCGAAGAAGGACAGCAGATCATGGCGGCGCATAAGCGAAAGAAAGGTCTTCTGCTCGCCGGCCCAGTGAAACAGCAACGGCTGCGCCTGCCGCACCGCGACCTGCCCCAGCGGCACGTTCCGAAAATACTCCGTGCGCGCGAGGTGCATGAACGGATGCGCCTGCAGCGTGATGCGGCCGTCTGCAGCAGCCCGGTGGAGCACGTAATTCAGCACGCTTTGGTCGAAGAAATTGAAGACCTCCGGATCGCGCACCTTCAGGGGACTGTCCCAGTCGATAATCCGGTCGAAGTCCGTGCGGGAAAGAAGCCCCGCAGTCCCGACAAACTGGCCGCTGTTGAAGTGATACGCCGGCAGCCGGTAGGTCGGATCGAATTCCCGCAGTTTGGCGCGGTTGTAGTACAAGCGATCAATGACCGGCGAATCGACCTCAAGGGCGTCCGGCACGACGACGAACGGTGCGTTGAATCGCGCGAGGTCGTCGAGGACCGGTCCGACCATGATCTGATCGGCATCGACGAACAGGAAGCGCCCCAGCCCGGGACGGAAGAACAACTCGAGCTTGCCCCAGCCGAGGCCGTAGCGACCGCTCAAGCCGGCGGTGGACACGGCCAGGCGCCGTTCAAGCTCGGACGTGTCAAATTCGCCTTTCGACACGTCCTTCATCAGGAAGAGCGGGATGTCGGGATAGAAGTACCGGATGCTGGCCAGGCAGATCCGCGCCTGGCGAAAGTCACCGGCCCAGCAGAGTACCACCACGGAATCGATCTTCATTCGTTCAAGGCGGCCGTGCCAGGCTGGGCGAGGTAGCTGGCAGCGAGCAACTCGGCGTGCCGGCGCCAGGTGAACCGTTTGACGTTTTCCTTGCCCGCTGCGCACAGGCGATCGCGCAGACCTGGATCGGTGGCAACCTTGATGATGCACTGCGCCAGAATCTCGGGCGAGGCCGCGGGGTGGTAGAGGGCAGCCTCCCCGCCGACTTCGGGCAGTGATGAGGTCTGCGCCAGAATGCAGGGCAGACCGCATGCCTGTGCCTCCGCTGCCGGCCGGCCGAAGCCCTCGTACCTCGAAGGGAGGACGAATACGTGGCAGGAATTGTAGACATCAACCAGGCGTGCCGGATCGAGGAATCCGAGGTGGACCAGGTCATCGGCGAGCCCAAGGGCCTGGATCATGGCGCCGAAACCGTCGGTCCGCAGATCGTCACCGACCTTCACGAGTTTCAGGCGCAGGCCGGGCGACTGGGCCTTAGCCCGGGCAAAGCCCTCCAGGAGGACCGGGATGTTCTTGCGGTCCACATTGGAGCCCACGTGGAGCACGAAAAAGGCCTTCCCGGCGTTCCGAAGCCTCTCAAGGTGCGGCGCGGCCGGGGCGGCGGGGCGGTGGCAGAACAAGGGATCGAGGCCGTAGTAATTGACGATGACGCGTGTGGCGGCGGCCGGAAACAGGCGCGCGACATCCAGGGCGGTGTTGAGGGAAATCGCATGAATGATACCGGCGCGGACTAGGCAGCGCGTGCGTGCGCGCTCTTCGCCGCGCCAAAGTCCCCGCTGCGGCGAGACGAGCACGTCGAGATCGTGGCAGGTCAGCACATTCCCCCCGGCCCGCGGCAAGAGGTGGGCGTAGTGCTGGTCAAGCACGTGAACGGCCGGCCGCCGGCCGCGGCGCCGTTCAAGGGCCACCGCCCGGCGCACGAGCACGGGCAAGAGGACGCGCTGGCAGACGCGCCGCGACAGGCGCGACTTCCTCAGCGATGGGGCGGGCGTGATCGCCCGGACCGAGAAGCGCGGGTCGCCCAAGGCGTCGAGCGACTCGGAAACGTTATGCCAATAGAGCGTCATGCTCGTGACGCCGCCATGCGCCGAAAGCGGCGGCACGAGGAGCACGCTGCACGGCGCGTTCCTCACAGGGGGCCTCGGCTGCGCAGCTCGTCCCGGGTCCATTCGTACAAATCGCGCAGTCCCTCGTCGAGGCCGACCTCGGGGCGCCAGCCCAGAAGCCGGGCCGCCTTGGAGACGTCGCAATAAAACACCTTTTGGTCCGCCGGGCGCCATTCGCCGAATGCCGGCGTGATCTTCCAGCAAGTGCAGAGCTCGAGGAGGGAGATCGTGTTCGCGAACCCGCCGCCGACGTTGAAGACCTCGCCCTGCAGCTCGTCTTTTCGGCCGCCGACGAGCGCCTCGCCTTCGAGGCGGAACAGACGGACGACGTCACTGACGTGCAGGGCGTCGCGGACCTGTTTGCCGTCTCCGTAGATCACAACTGGCCTGCCGGTCAGCTTGCTGGTGGCGACGTGGGAAAGCCACCCCTGGTCGACAATCCCGAACTGGTTGGGTCCGTACATGCACGAGCAGCGGTTGGCGATGCCGCCGAACTCCCGGACGTACATCTCGCCGACCAGTTTCGACACCCCGTACGGCGTATGATGCCGGGCGTCGATCGAGAACTCCTCGGTCAGCCCCCGGCTCGCCAGATCGCCCGCGAAGTCATAGCGGGTCGGCTCCTCCCGGATCGGGACCCGGTTGACGTTGTCGCCGTAGACCTTGTTCGTGGAGGTGTACACGAGGCCGGCGCCGACCTCACGGGCGGCCTTGGCGATGTAGAAGGTTCCCTCGGCATTGATCCGGAAGTCCCGCACCGGGCTTTCGAGGCTTGCGGTAACCGCCACCTGGGCGGCGAAGTGGTAGACCAGATCAGGTTGCTCCCGGTAGATCTCGACTGCCGTGTCTTCGATCTCGCGGCGGCGGAAGTCGAAGTTCGGATGCTGAGTCTTGATTGTCGCCAGGTTCGTCTCGGATCCGCGCCGGGAAAGCGAGTCCAGCCCGACGACCTGGACGCCGTTGCGGAGAAGCTCCAAGGCGAGGTTGGTCCCGACAAAGCCGGCGGCGCCGGTGATAACGACTTTCTTCATGGAAGGGGGCTGGTACGCCTGCTGGCAGCGCGCCGATCCGGGTTTGGCCGGCGCGCGGCTTTGGGGCGGTCGATTCAATCACCAGCGCGTCACGGGACTGCGACGAGGCCGTGAAGAACAGGTCAATTCCCGCCGCTGTCGCGTCAGCTGGGGCCGGTTTTGTTGGCAGCGGACGGCACGATGTAAACCAAGCTACAATAGCGACTTGCTTCGGTTTCGCATCGGGCTTGGCGCAAAACCACGGTAACACAATCGTGACCGAATCTCGCCCGGAAAGCCATCTGGCAATGCTAACGTCGCGTCCCATCTCCGGGCCATTCCTTGCGTCCCCATCCGGCGATCGATCCCATCGAGTGCAAAACACGTCGGTCAATCCAAGTCCCGAACTGCGGTCGCAGACCGCCCGGGGCGTTGCGTGGGTTTTCACCTCGACTGCGACGATGATGGTCCTCCGCGTCGGTTTGTTTGCCGTCCTCGCGCGACTGCTGCGGCCGGCGGATTTCGGACTTTTTGCCGCTTCCACGAGCATTCTGGGGATCCTAGAGGTCGTGGCCCTGCTCGGCGTGAGTCCCGCACTGATCCAGCGAAAGAACCTGACTGACCGGCACATTTCCTCGGCCTGTGTGCTTGCAGGCGTTTTCGGAGGCTTGGCCGCAGGGGCGGTCTGGGTGGCTGCAAACTGGATCGCGGCGCTGATGCGGATTGGCGGGCTCGGCGAGGTCCTGAGAATCGTCGCGCCGATCTTCTTCATTCGCAGTTGTTCGATGGTTGGCTACGGGCTGGCCGCGCGGGCGATGCGCTTCTCGCTCACTGCGTTCGCGGAAATCGCTTCATTCATCGTCTACGGGATTGTCGCGATCGGCCTGGCGTTGGCCGGATTCGGGGCGTGGTCTCTGATCCTGGGCTACGTCACGCAGCAGGGGCTTCTGTCGCTTCTGGTCATTCTCCCCTTCAGCACCCAGCTGTCGCTTCGCATGCATCGCAAGGAAATGGGAGAGCTGCTGGGGTTCTCCTCAGGCATTTCGGTCGCCAACATCGCGAGCTATCTCGCCGCGCAAGGAGACAACTACATCGTCGGTCGCGTTCTGGGAGTCGAAAGCCTCGGTTACTACAGCCGGGCCTACAATCTCATGCAGACCTTCGCGACGTCAGTCATCAATACGCTTGACCAGGTCTTCTTCCCGAGCCTGGCGAAGGTGCAGGGCGATACGGCGGGGCTGGCGAAAGCGCTTCGGTTGAGCGTAGTCTTGGTATGGTACGGCTACCTGCCGCTGTCGGCCGTCCTGGTGGTCTGCGCGCCCGACGTCGTGGCCGTCCTGCTCGGGCCCCGGTGGCTTCCGATGGTGCCTGCTTTTCAGATTCTGGTCTGCGGTCTGGTCTTCCGCGCCGGGTTCAAGATGGGGGGGACGGTTCTCAAGGTGAGGGGAAAGGCCACCGCCCTTGCCGTGACCCAGGTCGCCTATGCGGCGATGGTGATCCTCGGCGCCGCCCTTGGCGCGAGATTCGGGATCGAGGGCGTGGCCGGCGGCGTGTTCGTGGCCCTCGCCGGCAACTATGTGCTCGTGAACCTGCTCAGTTTCCGGCTGGTCGGGCAGCGGTTTTCCGACCTCTTGGGCGATTTGGCGGCATCCTGCATCGTCACGATCGCCGCACTCGCCATCTCGTGGGCCGTGGCGACAGCCACGAGGCGCCTGGGGTGGCCTCCGGTCGGGCGTCTGGCTGCGGTTGGCGCAGGCGTGGGCGCACTGGGTCTCGTGGCCGGCGGCCTATTCCGCCGCTCCCTCGTCGGCGCCGAGGCACGGGAGTTCTTGGGCACGCTTTGGCGGGAGGCACGAGCCCGGTGGCCCGCGGTGGGTCGCAGACTTGGCGCGTTGGCAGCACTCAAGCCGGTCTGGGCCAAGCCATGATGCCCCACGCCTCGATTGCTGCCGCCAATGCCGGTGTGGTCGCCGCCAGGAAAGCGGAGAGGCGCGATTCCGGCCCGGATGCCGCGGCCCGCCATCTCCGGCCGCTTGGATTGCTCGTCGTTGCCTTTCAAGTCGGCTGCCAAGCCGACGGCGGCGTCGAGAGTCTCACGCAGTTGCTGGAGAACTACGACGAGCTGCGTGTCACCGTGCTGACGCAGATGGAGACGCCGAAAAACGAGCGCTGGCGTCGGGCCGGGGCGACGGTCGTCGTCTGGCCGGCGCCTTTCGACGGGAACGGGAGCGGCGTGGCGCGCGGCATCCGGCGCGCGTGGCGTTACCTCTCCTGGAATGTCCGCGTGGCGTCGCTGGCGTGGCGGGAGCACGCGGATGTCGTCCACGTCAACGACCACAAGGCTCTCTGGCACACCGTGGCGGGGCTGCGCCTGACCGGTGTTCCGGTCGTCTATAACATCCGCGACACCAAGCTGCGGATTTCGCGATGGGCGGCCCTCAAATGGCGTGCTGCCTTCGGCCTGACGCAAGCGCAGGTCGCGCTGTCGGGCGAAATGTGCGAGTTCTGGCGGCGATCGCTCGGCATCCATGGGGATCGCCTCGTCGCCGTTCCCAGCGTGGTTGACTTCGGGCGGATGCAGGCGGTCTCCGGATCGGAGCGCCGGGCGCTGCGGGAGCGGCTGGGATTGCCGCCGACGTTCGTCGCAGGCTACGTGGCGTCTTTCTCGGAGAAGAAGGCCCAGCTAGAGTTCATCGAGAAGGCCGGGCCGGAGCTCAAGCGCCTCGCGCCCGCGATCCAGGTGTGGTTTCTGGGCGATTTCGAACCGGAGACGAATCCCTATGCGGCGGCCTGCCTGCATGCGGTCCGCCGGTTGGGCCTCGAATCCCAGCTCAGGTTCAAGGGGTACGCCGCAGACATGGAGCACTGGTATGCCGCGCTCGACGCCGTGGTGGTCGCAACCCGCCACGAGGGTCTCGCGCGCTGCATGATCGAGAGTCTGGCGTGCGGGACGCCGGTCGTATCGTTTGACGTGTGCTCGGCCCATGAGACCCTGGAAGAAGGCGGAGGGATCGTCGTGCCGCGTGGCGATTACGCCGGCCTGGTGGCCGCCCTGGCTCGCTGGGCGGATGCGGCAGAAGAGCGCGCGGCCTGCGGCTGCCTGGGTGCCGCGGTGGCGAGGCGGAAGTTCGAGGCCGGTGACAACGTGGCAAGGTACCTGGCTGTGTACGAGTCGTTGCTGCGTCCGGGGAGACGGTCGTGAAGGTGAACCCGGGTGAATCCAGCCTCGGCAGGGTTTGGCCGCACGCTTCGCAGCCTGCCGCCGTGAGTGGCGCGGCGAGCGATCCTCAGGCCACGCCACGGGTCAATCCCTGGGTTTCGATGCCGGATCGGATGCGGTATCTCCTCATCGCGGCGCTGATCGTGTTCACCTTGGTTTGCGTGGTGGGAGCGCTGGCCAACACCTCCCAGAACACCGCGAGCCCCCTGCTTGCCCTGTCGACCTTCGCCTACCTGACGGCGGTCGCCTGGCCTCTGATCCGGTATGATCGGGCCCAGCATGGTTTTTTTCACCCCTTGGTGTTCGGGACGCTGGTGATCATGGTTCGGACGCTGCCCCGCAGCCTGAGCCTCTTCATCAACGGGCTGGACGAACACGCCGTTCTGCCGCTATCGGCGGAGGAATTGACCCGGCTGGTCGCCTACGCGAACTTTCTGAACGCGCTGGCACTTGTCTGCACCTACGTCGGTTTTTATTGGGTACGTCGACCGGTGCTTCCCTTGCTGCGGTTTGCTCCGCCGAAGCGCCTATGGCTGGCCGTCGCAGGAATGGGCGGCATCAGCCTGTGCGCATTGGCCCTTTTGGTGCAGATGTCGGGCAGTCTCTCCCAGCACATCCTCAATCTGTCGCTCAACTCGGCCGCGAAGGTGTTCGTTGAGGATCCCGCCGGATTGGGCCTGCTTGGCGCCATGGGCGGATGGTTCGCGATGACACTCGCGATGGCGCTGGCCTACCGGCCGGAACTGCTACGCAAGCCGCTCTTTTGGGTGTTGGCGGTGGTCGCGCTCGGCATCGTCTATCTTGCGTCAGGCAAGCGTTCACTGCTGTTCGCGCCGGTCGCGATCGGCGCCATCGTCTGGATGTCGCGAACGCAGCGCGTTCCCGTGGGTCGGCTGCTGCTCTTGGGTGCTGGAGTGTTCGCTTCATTCAGTCTCCTGCTGGTCGTCCGCCAAGCGTCGTCATTCTCGGGCGGCGCGAAGAATCTCGACGACCTTGCAGCGATCGTCGGCGAACGGGCAGGCGGTTCGCTGGACGCAAGCCTGGAGGAACTGAGCTACCGCGCCGGGAGCTATTCCAGCCTTTATCCCATTCTGCACTACGTGCCGTCGGAGGTCCCGCTCCTTTGGGGACAATCGTATCTGGTCATTCTGGCCCGACCGATTCCGCGCGTTCTGTGGCCGGACAAGCCTCGCGGCACGGACTACCTGACGGGCGTCACTTTCTTCAACGCCATTTGGGGAATCCCGCCGGGTCCCGTGGGCGAGGCGTACTGGAATTTCCACATTCCCGGGGTCGTGGGTGTCTTTCTGCTGCTCGGGATCTTCCTGCGCTGGCTGCACAACCTGTTTCTTCAGTACGGGAAGCACGGCCTCATGGTTTTCTTTTTCGCCTTTACCATGTTCATCTTGTCCCCGACCGAGAACACGATCACGCAGTGGCTGCTGGCGCTGCTGCCCATGCTTATCTTTGCGGCATTCACCGGGGCGGTCCGACGCGGATCGCCCACCGGTGTGTAAACGAGGCCGACCGTCATGAAGCAGCGAGCTCCGGACCATCCCGCTTCGCGGAAGCTGCTCTACGTCCACATGGCGGCGCTGGGGGACGCCATCATGTCATCGGCCGCCCTGCGGTTGCTGCGCGGCGGGTTGCCCGGTTGGGAAATCCACGTCCTGGCCCGCAGCCACGTACAGGGCTATTTCCAGCGGCTGCCGACCGTGGACGCCGTGGTTCCCTTTGTGGAGGAGAAACACGTGGATCGGCGCAGACCATGGAAACTGGCCTGGCGAGCCGACGATCTGTTGCGCCTGCTCGGGCGCTTGGGAGGCGAGCACTATGATGCGGTGATCCAATGGCGGGGCCAGCTGCCGGACACACTGATGAGCGCCTGGACACGGGCCCGTCATCGTGTGGCCGCGGTTCAGTCGATCCACCGGAAGGGGCTCCTGCCGGTCGAGAAGGTTCCGTTCCTGGTTACCGATCTCGTGCCGGTCGCTGCTCCGGACGCCCATCTGGTCGAGGCGATGGCGGCGCCGGTGCGTTTT
>CAZKDK010000056.1:0-15279 GCA_964551145.1 uncultured Opitutaceae bacterium
TCCAATATCGACTGGAGCGACTACGTCGGCCGCATCGGAATCGGCAAGGTGCTGTCCGGCCAGGTCAAGACCGGCGACACCGTCTATATCGTCCACCCCAAGGGCGGCGACCGCGTTCGCTGCAAGATCACCAAGGTGGTCGAATTCTCCGGCATGCAGACCAGCGAGTCCGCGGTCAGCGTCGCCGGCAACATCGTCGGCCTGTCCGGCTTTGAGGACATCGACATCGGCGACACCATCGCGGCGGACGAGAACGCCCATGCCCTCCCCTTCACTGAAATCGATCCGCCGACCATCGAGATGCAGTTCTGCATCAACGACGGCCCCCTGGCCTGGCGCGAAGGCAAATACGTCACTTCCCGCCAGCTGCGCGACCGCCTCTTCCGGGAGATGAAGTCGAACATCTCCATCAAGGTCTCGGACTCCGACACGGCCGGGGTCTTCAACCTGAAGGCCCGCGGCTCGATGCAGATCGCCATCCTCGTCGAGCAGATGCGCCGGGAGGGGTTCGAAATGCTGGTCTCCCGCCCGACCGTCATCACCCGGACCGAGAACGGCCAGCTGCTGGAGCCATTCGAGTCGCTCTGGGTCGAGATTCCCGAGGACTGCCTCGGCGTGGTCATGCAGATGCTCGCCAACCGCAAGGCGCAGATCACCGGGATGCACAAGCATCACCTCGGGACCACCATCGAGGCGGTCGCCCCGACGCGCGGCCTGATCGGCCTGGAAACCGACCTGATGAACTCCACCAGCGGCCGCGGGGTCATGTCGCATCTGTTCAAGGAATATGCCCCGTGGGCCGGCGACGTGCTCACGCGGCTGACCGGCACCCTCGTCGCCACCGAAAGCGGCGAATCCAAGGCTTACGCCCTCGTCACCATCCAGGAGCGCGGGAAGCTCTTCATCGGGGCCGGCGAGCAGGTTTACGAGGGCATGATCGTCGGCGAGAGTCCGCGCAAGGAGGACATTCCCGTGAATGCCGCCCGCGCCAAGCGCCTCACCAACGTCCGTTCGCAGGGCGAAGGCGTGGCCACCCAGCTCTCGCCGCCCGTCCGCCTCTCGATCGAGAAGTCCATCGAGTACATCGCCTCGGACGAGTTCGTGGAAGCCACGCCCAAGTCGCTCCGCCTGCGGAAGCGCATCCTCAGCCAGACGAACCGCCGCAAGGCGGAGCGCGCCGGGCGCAAGGGCGAGACCACCGCTGCGGCCGATTAGGATCCTGCCGGCCGGCCCGGAGCGCTCACGGCAACGGCGTGCACAGCTCGATGAGAAACCCGGAATTGTCCCGGACGTAAGCCACGGTCTGTCCCCACGGCTTGGTCGCGGGCTCGCAGACCGCCGTCGCCCCGGTCTTCACGGCCCGCGCATACAGCGCCGGTACGTCCGGGGTGACCAGGGCAATCTCGACGCCAAGCGGCGGCTGGTCCGGAGACGCTGCCACGATGCCTTGCTTCACCTGCGCGTTGGCCATTGCCAGGCTGGCAAATGCGAGGCGGGCCGCGCCCGTCTCCAGTTCGCCATAGGCCATGCCGTGGTCGTCGTTGAAAAAGCGCCGGGTGAGACCGAATGCCTTCTCATAGAAGGTGAGGCTCGCCGCGACGTCCTTGACGTACACGATCACGTAGCCGAGCGAGACGGACGAGGGATTCATGGTGACTGGATTGGGCGCGCCGGCTTCGCCGGACGCCGCCGCAGACCGGATCGCGCCTGCGAGCACGAGCGAGCAGATGGAAGCGAGAACGGTTCTTTTCATGGCTGGCCGGAATTGAGGTCGTTCGCGAACAGCCGCGCCAGGCCCGGATAGGGCTTCAGGGGAATCACCTCGAAGGTGATCAGGTGCTCGCGCACGAGCGGGAGCGTGCCGAGGACGCGCCGCGCCTCGTCCGGGTTGGCGCACTCCAGGATCAGGACGGCCTCGGGCCGGTCGCCGCGGAAATAGATTTCCCGCAACACGCCGGACTGTTGCAGTTCCCAGGCCCGCGCGGCCTCGGCCTTCAGGTGCGGCGCGAACGCCGCGGCCGGCGCTCCCGGCAGTTCCTTCTCCAGGGCGAGAATCTTCATGGGGCAGTCAGGTCGTTTGGAGCGTCGGCGCCCTCGCCGCCGGGTCGGAATCGCACACGCGACGAGGGCGTCGCGTCCCCGGGAGGGCGGCAGTGTCAGGTCATCCGATCAGCTTGGCGTAGTCGTCCGGCGCCAGCAGCGCGCCGACCTCGGCGGGATTCGTGAGCTTCAGCTTGATCATCCAACCCGCGTCGAACGGCGACTGGTTCACCTTCTCCGGCGCCCCGTCGAGCGCCGGGTTCGCCGCCACGACCACGCCGGCGACCGGAGTGTAGAGATCGGAGGCGGCCTTGACCGACTCCACCACGCCGAACGAGGCGCCGGCCGGGAACGCCGCGCCCACCTTGGGGAGCTGAACAAAGGTGATGTCGCCGAGGCTGTTCTGGGCGTAATCGGTGATGCCGACGGTCGCGGTGCCGTCGGCCTCCGGTTTCAGCCACTCGTGGGACTTGGCGTATTTGCGGTCGGATCGGACGTCGCTCATGGAAATGGGAGGGTGGAAGGGATTGCTCGTTCGCGCCGGGCGGCGGGGCACGCCGGCGATGGCAGGAAGGAATCCATCGCGGGCAGGTCCGCTCCCACAAGACTAAACTTTGCGGAGCGGGATGAAGGGTGGAGTGACCAGGCGCAGCCCGATGCGGTCGCCGCGGATATCGACGGCCAGCGGCAGCGCCGCAGCGCCGGCCTGCACGAGCGCGGAGCCGATCGCTTCGTTGAGCATCGGCGAAAGCGTGCCCGATGCCACGCGCCCGGCCTCGCCGCCCGCGCCCAGCACCGACGTGCCCGATCGCACGATGCGCCGGTCGCCCGTCCGGAAGAAGACAATCCTCCGCGCCGGGCCGGCGGCCTTTTCGGCGGCGAGCGCCGCGCGGCCGATGAAATCGACGCCCTTGTCGAGCTTCACGGTCCAGTTGAGGCCGGCGGCGATCGGCGACACCTCGGCCGTGATCTCGTGCCCGTACAGCGGGTAGCCCGCTTCGAGGCGGAGGCTGTCGCGCGCGCCGAGCCCGGCCAGTTCCAGCCCGTGCGGCGCGCCCGCGGCCAGCACCGCCTCGGCCAGCCGCACCGCGTCGGCGGCCGGATGGTAGAGCTCAAAGCCGTCCTCGCCGGTGTAGCCCGTGCGGCTGATCAGGCACGGCACGCCCGCCACCTCGCCCTCGGTGAAATGGTAGTACTTGACGGCGTCGAGCCGCGCTTCGGTCAGCGCCTGCACAATGCCGGCCGCCCGCGGCCCCTGCACGGCCAGCTGCGCGTAATCGGCGCACCGATCCGTGATGGTCACGTCGAACGCGGCGGCCTGCTCGCGGATCCAGGCGATGTCCTTGTCGATGTTGCCGGCGTTGATGCAGAGGAAGAAGTCCTCCGGGCCGCGCAGGTAGACGAGCAGGTCGTCCACCACGCCCCCGTTCGGATAGCACATCGGGGAATAGAGCACCCGGCCGGGATACAGGCGCGCGACGTCATTGGTCACGAGGTGATTGAGAAAACGCCCCGCCCCGGGCCCGCGCACATCGACCTCGCCCATGTGGCTGACGTCGAACAGGCCCGCGGCGCGGCGCACCGCCTTGTGCTCCTCGAGTATGCTCCGGTACTGCACCGGCATTTCCCAGCCCGCGAAGTCCACCATGCGCCCGCCGTGGGCCACGTGGAAATCGCGCAGCGGCGTGCTCTTGAGATTGCCCATCCCGACACCCTAATCGCCCTGCCCCCGGGATCGGCAAGGATGTTCTGTGGCCGCCGGGCCTCGCCGCAGCCGGGGTCAGGTGGTCTGTGGAGGGCGCCTGTCTTGCAGGCGCCGCGAGAATCTCGGCCGGTGCAAGACACCGGCCCTACCTGCCATTGTTCCGCCGCTCTTGCGTCCGCTTCAGAATAAGTTCGAAAACTCCGGACTCCCGCTAGAGCGTATGTCCCCATGTCCTGGCTCTTCGTCGCCATCGTTCTGACCGTGGGCCTGTCGTTTTTCTGCTCTCTGGTCGAGGCGCTCATCCTGAGCACCACCGTGGCGGAGATCGAGTCCCTCAAGCATCGTCGCCCCAAGCGCGGCCAGCTGCTCGAGGTGCTGAAGCTGAGCCTGGCGGACACCATCTCGGCCATCCTCACCCTCAATACGATCGCCAATACGCTCGGCTCGGTGATCATCGGAGGCCTCGTCACGCGCCTCTACGGCCAGGCGGTGCTCGGCGTGGCGTCGGCCATCGTCACCCTGGTCATCCTCGTCTTCGCCGAAGTGCTGCCGAAGAACCTCGGCATCGCCCACCGGGTGGCCCTGCAGCCCCACGTCGTCTACCCCCTGTGGTGGATGCGCCGCGCGCTGACTCCCATCCTCTTCGTCTGCGGCCTGGTCGTGCGCATCTTCGTCAAGGTCCCGCAACCGGCCCACACCTCCGACCAGGAGATCATCCTGCTGGCGGAGAAGGGCGCCAAGGAGGGGACGCTCTCGACCAGCGAATCCAACATCATCACCAACGCGCTCTCGCTTGACGACGTGCGCGTGAGCGAAATCATGACGCCGCGCACGGTCGTCACGACCCTCCGGAAGAACGCCACCGTCGGCGAGGTCTTCCGCGAGTTTCCGAACGTTCCGTTCGCCCGGATCCCGGTCTGCCAGAAGAATCTCGACGATGTGGTGGGCCTGGTGCGCCGGCGCGACCTGCTCAAAGCCAAGGCCAACGACCAGGATCTGGAGACCGTCGGCAATCTCATGCAGGAAGTCAGTTTCGTCCCGGAGACGGTCACCGTGGGCAATGCCCTGCAGATGTTCCTGAAAACGCACCAGCAGCTGCTCGTGGCCGTCGACGAGTTCGGTTCCACCGCCGGCGTGGTCACGATGGAGGATGTGATCGAGCACCTGCTCGGCCGGGAGATTTTCGAGAAGGACGACGTGGCGGTGGACATGCGCGAACTGGCCCGGGCCAAATTGCAGCGGCAGGGCCGCGGCCACCGTCCGGGCGATCCGGGCTCCACCCCCTGGGCGCCCAGATCCTGACGCGGTCCGGGTCAGGCCCGCGAGACGGGCCGTTGGTAGGGCGCGACCGCTGGGCGCGCCGGATTGCGGAACGGACGGCCCAGCGGCGCGAAGTGCGGCTGCCTTCGCGGTCCGTCCCTACCGGAGGCTTGACGAAGCCCCGGCGTGCGCGCCGCGCCGCGCGAAGCTTGCCAGCCCCGGCCCGCCGCATAGATACGGCTAGGCCCCGGCGCCACCTCTCCCACCCTATCTAGCCAATCATGCCGCCCTTCGCCTACTGGGTTGACGACCTCAGCCCGTTCATCATCCGCTTTGGGGAGAATTTCGGCCTTCGCTGGTACGGTCTGGCCTACGTGCTGGGATTCCTCGCAGGCGGCTGGCTGATGATGCGCTATCATCGGGCGGGGCGTTCGTCCCTGCCGGCCAACCAGGTCATCGACTTCATCTTCGCGCTGGTGTTCGGCGTGCTCATCGGCGGCCGGGTCGGCTACTTCCTGCTCTACGACTTCGATCAGCTCGTCCACGAGCCCTGGGTCCTGCTGCGCGTCTGGGAAGGCGGCATGGCCAGCCACGGCGGCTTCGTCGGCGTGGTCCTGGCCACGTGGTGGTTTGCCCGGCGCCACGGCTTTTCGTTCCTCCACCTGTGCGATATCCTGGTGACCACCGGGACGCTGGGACTTTTTTTCGGCCGGATCGCGAACTTCATCAACGGCGAGCTCTGGGGCAAGATCACGACCGTGCCGTGGGCGGTCATCTTTCCCAAGAGCGACCCGGGCGCCCCGGTGGCGCTGATTCCCCCGCGCCATCCCTCGCAGCTGTACGAGGCGGGGCTCGAGGGCGCGCTTCTGTTCGCCTACCTGCAATGGCGTTTCTGGAAGACCGATGCGGCCCGGACGCAGCCCGGCCGGCTCGCCGGCGAATTCCTCGTCGGCTACGCGGTGGTGCGCGCGATTGGCGAGGTCTTTCGGGAGCCCGACGAGGGCGTCTCCCTCATCCTCGGCCTCAGCCGAGGCACGTTCTACTCGATCTTTGTCGCGGTCGCCGGGATCGCCCTGATCGTCCTCTCCGCGCGCCGCAGCCCGCCCGCGGGCTCCCCGCCGGCCGGCGCCGCGCGCTAGCCGGTCCTTGCTTCCACCAGCGACTGGAATTCCGGATTCCGGCGGATGAACGCGGCCACGTAGGGGCACTGCGGCACGACGCGCCGCCGCTGCAGCCGGACATCCTCCAGGGCGTTGCGCACCAGCTGCTGCGCGATGCCGCGCCGGCGGAGTTCGGGCGGCACGAACGTGTGGTGGAACACGAGGACGTCGCCTTCGAGCGTGTATTCGGCCACGATCAGGCGGCCCCCGACCTCGGCCTCGTAGCGGCTGGCCTTGGGGTTGTGGCGCACGATGATGACGGGCTCGGAAGGCATGGCCGGAAAGCCTCACCCTGACCCCGAAACCCGCGGCTGGCAACCGCGCAGGCGGACCGGGCCGGTCGCGGAATTTCCCTCCTTCGTCGACGGCGCGTCGTTGTCATCTATTAAATGACAACGGCCGCGGCGGCACCGCAGAGAACCCTCGCCCCCGGGCACCGATCCCCAGCGGAACCGGACAGAGCGGGGTTGTCATTTAATAGATGACCATGCCCGGCTGGCCGGGGCCGACGGGGGCCGGACCCGGTCACGGGGCGGCGCGGGCGCCCCGCGCGAACTTCGAACGCAGCATCGCCGACAGCTCCTCGCGGCCCTCGATCTTCAGCGCCCACAGCAGGGCCGCATAGACCGCGCAGGCCAGCGGGATCAGCCCGAACACGGCGATAACGTCCCCGACCCGTCCCGGCACGACCCGGCCCAGCCCCCACCAGCCGGCCGCGACCACGCCGGACATGGCCGCCGTCGCCAGCAGAATCCTCGCGAGACTCGGCCAGAGGGGGGCGAAACGCATTTCGGGGATTCGCCGGGTCAGCGCCCGCTTCAGGAGCAGAGTCTGCACAATGATCGCAATCGTGTTGGCCAGCGCGAGGCCGGCCACGCCGAGCCACCGCATCAGCAGCAGGCTCAGCCCGAGATTCACCAGCAAGTCGACGAACGCGATCCGCACCGGCGTCCGCGTGTTCTTGAGCGAATAGAATGCGCGCAGGGTGAGGTTGACGACGGAAAAGAACGGCATGCCGATCACGAACACCGACAGCAGCACCGCCATGGCCTCCGCGGCGCCGCCGCCGAACTTGCCGTGCTGGAAGAGCAACCGGACAATCGGCCCGCTCAGCAGCGCGAGGCCGGCAGCCGCCGGAACATTGATCAGCAGGATCAAACGCACTCCGCGCCGGAATGCCTCGGCCATCGATCGATAGTCCTCCGCAACCGCATGCTGCGCCAGCAGAGGAAACACCACCGTCGACACCGCGATCGCAAACACGCCGATGGGGAGCTCATTCAACCGGTTGGCCAGAAAGTACAGCGTCGCCGCCGAATCGTTGATCTGGTAGGCGAGCAAATTCCCGACGTAGATATTCACCTGATACACCGCCGCCCCGAACAGCCCCGGGGCCATCAGGGTGGCAATCTCCCGCACGCGCGGCGACAGCCCCAGGTCGAAATGCGGTCGCCAGCCCAGCTTGACCAGGACCGCCGCCGGCACCGCCATCTGCAGAAACCCGCCCACGAGCACCCCGGCGCACAGCCAGTGGATCTCGCCGAGGGGCGTCTTCGCCCAATGCAGGCCGGCGCCGCCGAGCGTGACGATCATCGACAGGTTGAGCCAGATCGGCGACAGCGCGGGCTCGGTGAAATGCTCGAAAACGTTCAGGGTGGCGTTGAATGCGGCGGCCACGCAAATGAACGCCAGATAGGGAAACAGGATCACGGTCAGATCCGCCGCGAGGTACCACTTGTACTCCTGCCCGCCCAGCGCCCGCGCGTGCGAGAACAAGAGCATCGCCAGGGCCACCAGCGATCCCGTCACCAGGACCAGCCAGGTCGTCACCTGATTCAACAGACCGAGTGCCCCGGCGCGTCCCTTCAAGTGCAGTTCCTCCTGCAACGTCGGCAAAAACGCCGCGGTCAGCGATCCCTCCCCGAGCAGGCGACGGAACAGGTTGGGCAGGCGGAACGCCGTGTAAAAGGCCGACAGAAGCAGGATGTTCGCTTCAGAGCCGAAGATCGCCGCGCTCAGCATGTCGCGCACCATGCCGAGGACGCGGGACACGACCGTCAGGAATGAGACGACTCCGATGTTCTTGAGGTCCTTCGACACGGCCGTGTGTTTCTCTCCGTGTGCCGGGGGGTTAGCAAGTTCTTATCGGCCGCGCGCCTTGCGCGCCGAACCGGAATTGACGCTGACGGAGCCCCGCCGCATGTTCGCCCTGCGCCCATGTCCCTGCTCCCCAAACTCGTCGAGCGACTGCAGCGCCATCCGAAACGGGTCGTCTTTCCGGAGGGCGCCGATCCCCGCATTCTCCAGGCCGCCCGCCAGTGGGTCACGCGGCGCCTCGGCGCGCCCGTCCTGCTCGGCGACCGGATCCGGATCAAGGAGGCCGCCGCCGGCCTCGACGTGAAACTCACCGGCATTCGGGTGATCGACCCCGGCCGCAGCGAGGATCTCGATGAATTCGTCCGGCAGTTCGAGCAGCTGCGCCAGGGCAAGGGCCTCCAGCCCGGCGAGGCCCGCGCGGCCCTGGCCGACAGCAACTATTTCGCCACGATGATGCTGGCCACGGGCCAGGTCGACGCGCTCGTCGGCGGGGCGACCGTGTCCGCCTCGAGCGCGCTGCGCCCCCTGTTCCAGATCATCCCCCGGCTCGAGCACGTGCGCACGGCCTCGTCGCTCATGATCCTCGACTGGGACGAGCAGAAGGTCGGCATCGACGGATCGCTGTTCCTGGCCGACTGCAGCGTGATCCCCGAGCCCACCGCGGAACAGCTGGCGGACGTGGCCATCGCCACCGCCATGATCGCCCACCATCTCACCAACGCGCTCCCGCGCGTCGCCATGCTGAGCTACGCCAGCAAGGGCACCGCCGCGCACCCGGCGCTGCTCAAGATGCGCCGGGCCACGGAACTGGCCCGCGCCAAGGCCACCAGCGCGGCGCTGCCGATGGAGGTGGACGGCGAGCTGCAGGTCGACGCCGCGCTCGATGCGCACGTGGCCGAGATCAAGCAGGTGACCGGAACGGTGGCCGGACGCGCCAACGTGCTCATCTTCCCGGATCTAGCCAGCGCCAACATCGGCTTCAAGCTCGTCCAGGTACTGGCCGGCGCCAACACCTTCGGCCAGATCATCACCGGGCTCAGCCGCCCCGCCGCCGAGATCAGCCGCGGCGCCAGCGCCCACGACGTGTTCGGCGCCGCGGCCGTCGTCGGCTGCCAGGCGATCGACCGCCGCCTGCTGTACGGCGCGCCCTAACAGGCGCCGGTTTTGGGTTTTGGGTTCTGGGTTCTGAGTTCGACCCAAAACTCAAAACCCAGAACTCAAAACCCATCAAAGATGCCCGCCCTGAATCCCTTCGACCAGCCGCCGCTGCCGCTGCTCACCCAGCCGACCAACCGCGTCACCCGGCGCATCTTCGTCGCCGCCACGCGCATGAACGATGGCAAGACCACCGCCTGCCTCGGCCTGTTCGCCGCCCTCCAGCATCTCTATCCCCGCGTGGGCTTCATCAAACCGGTCGGCCAGCGCTATGTCGAGGTCGAGGGTCACAAGGTCGACGAGGACTCCTACCTCCTCGACATGATCTACCAGGTGCGGGTGCCCATCGAGAGCATGAGCCCGATCACGATCGACCCGACCTTCACCCGCCGTTTCCTCGCCAATCCCGGGGAAACCCATGCGGTGCTGGTCGACAAGATCTGCCGCGCGTTCGACCGCGTGTCCTGGGAAAAGGACTTCACCCTGATCGAGGGCACCGGCCATGCCGGGGTCGGCTCGGTGTTCGATCTTTCCAACGCCCGCGTCGCCAAGATCCTCGATGCGAAGGTCGTCCTCGTGTGCCCCGGCGGCATCGGCCGCCCGATCGATGAGATCGCGCTCAACAAGGCGCTGTTTGACCGCGAGGGCGTGAAGATCATCGGCGCCATCCTCAACAAGGTCGAGGCCGACAAGATTCCGCAGATCATCCAGTATGTCGGCCTCGGCCTGGCCCGGCTCGGCGTGCCGCTGCTCGGCGTGCTCCCCGTCCAGCAGATGCTCTCCGCCCCCAATCTTTCGCAGGTGGCCGAGGAAATCCACGGCCGCTGGCTCAATGCCCACCCGGTCAACGCGCACGAGCGCATCCTGCGCGTGGTCGTCGGCGCCATGACGGCCAAGGGCATCATCGACCATCTCCAGCCGGGCAATCTGCTGATCACCCCCGGCGACCGCGACGACGTGATCCTCGCCGCCATCTCCGCCGCCACCACCTCGGGCACCCGGACCATCGCCGGCATCATCCTGACCAACGACATCCTGCCCCACCCCAAGCTGCTCGAATTGCTGGCCCAGACCGACATCCCCGTCATCGCCGCGCGGGAGGACGCCTACGCCATCACGTCCAAGATCAACGCCATGACGGTGAAGACGCAGCCCCAGGACGTGGACAAGATTCCCGTGATCAAACAGCTCGTCACGGAACACCTCGACCTGGACCGGCTGCTGGCCGCTTTCTGAGCGGCGGTCGCCCGCGCCGGCGACCGCGTCGTTTGGTCAAAAATGCGCCCGCGCGCCGCCTCGCATTACGGCGGGCACTGGCGGCCATTAGCGCCAAAGCTGACACTGGCCAAAAACGGCCAAACGATAGTCCGGATTCATCGATGGCGGGGGACTTGCTGCATCGCGCTGTGCTTTCAATGAAACCCCTGGGATTGCTGCTGCTTTTCGCGGCAGCGACGTGCTTGTCATTGGTTCCCCTCCGGGCGGCGGCCTCCGATCCGGCCCCGCTGCCCGCACCCACGGTCGACCAGCGCCTCGCCGACCTTGAGGCCTACGTCAACAACACCCCGCGCGCGACCGACGGCGTCGCCCAATCGAGAATCCCGGGCGGGGGTCCCGGCCACAGCGCGTGGCTGATGACCAGCGCCGCCCTCGTGCTGTTCATGACGCTGCCGGGACTGGCCCTGTTCTACGGCGGCCTCGTCCGGCGCAAGAATGTGCTGTCGATCCTGGCTCAATGCCTCGGACTGGCTGGCCTCGTCACGATCCTCTGGTGGATCTGCGGCTACAGCCTGACGTTTGGGCGCGGCGGCGTGATCGGCGGATGGACCTTTTCCTTCCTGCGCGGCGTGGGGGCAAAACCCAACGGCGACTACGCGCCATGGATCGGGCAGAATCTCTTCGCGGTGTATCAGCTGATGTTCGCCATCATCACGCCGGCACTGACCGTCGGCGCCATCGCCGAGCGCATGAAGTTCAAGGCTGTCATGGTGTTCAGCCTCGCGTGGATGTTCGCCGTCTATTTCCCCGTCGCCCACCTGATCTGGGGCGCCGGCGGCCTGATGAACGGCCTCGGCAACGCGGGCGCGGGCATCCACGCGATTGATTTCGCCGGCGGCATGGTGGTGCATATGACGTCGGGTTGGAGTGCCCTGGCGCTGTGCCTGATGGTGGGCCGGCGCCAGGGCCACGGCCGCGAGCCGATGCCGCCGCACAGCATGGTGCTCTGCATGGCCGGCACCGGCATGCTCTGGGCTGGCTGGTATGGCTTCAACGCCGGCAGCGCGCTGGCGGCCGACGGCGTGGCGGTCAACGCCTTCGTGGCCACGACGCTCTCCGCCGCCGCGGGCTGTTTCTCGTGGTCGGCCACCGAATACTTCCGGAGAGGGAAACCCAGCGTCCTCGGCCTGTGCTCCGGCGCCGTCGCCGGTCTCGCCACCGTCACCCCGGCCAGCGGCTTCGTCACCGCCGGAAGCGCCGTGCTGATCGGGGTCCTGGCCGGCATGGCCACCTACTTTGCCTGCAACTACGTCAAGTCCCGGTTCGGTTACGACGACGCGCTCGACACTTTCGGCGTCCACGCCGTCGGCGGCACCCTGGGCACGCTCCTGACGGGCGTGCTGGCCACGACCGCTGCCAACGCCAGCCTGGCCACCAGCCCCGTGGCCGGCCTCCTCGGCCGGACCCTCTGGCTGGAACAGCTCAAGGCCGTCATCGTCGTCCTGGTCTGGTCGGTCGCGGCCACCGCCGTCATCGCCTGGCTCGTGAATCTCGCCTTCGGCGGATTGCGGGTGGATCAGGACGACGAAACCGTGGGCCTCGACCTCGCCGAGCACGGCGAGGAGGGCTATATCATCGAGTGAGCGGGTCGGCGCGGCGCCGGGCCGCCGCCCCGGCCGCCGCCGGCCGCAGGCGGGTTTTCAGCTTCCCCTCGGCCGCAGCCCACAGGCGCGCCTCGCTGAAGACCCGGTCCGCCTCCGGCCGCTGCCGGTCGGGGCCGTAGTCGCCGAAGAACTCCACCGAGGCCACATTCCCCAACTCGAGCCGGGTTTCGGCGATGCGCTTGCGGCTGATGCGCGCCAGCATTACCATGGCGGCATCCACCCCGTCGCTGCGGATCACGTGGCTGATCTGCACGTATTCCAGCTCGCGGAACCAGGAAAACCCGCCCTCGTCGCCCGTGCTGAAATCAAACTCCTCGCCCGGGCATTCCCGCGCCAGGTAGTCCTGGAGGTTGGCGATGATCCGGTCCAGTGAGGGCATGGCGGGGCGGGGGGAACTGCCCGATTTGCACGAAAATCCGCCAACCGCCAACCGTTTTTTCGCGCCCGGCGCCAGCCGGTGCCCCGGAGTGAGGTCAGGTTGCCGCGCCTCCTGGGCTATTGCCCCCATATTCCCCGCCTCCGATTTGCTGTAATCTGCACGGGAGACATGGAGATCAACACCGACGAATTCCGTGAACCCGGGCTTTACCTGCTACTCCCGGAGGGGCGGCGCATCGCGCTCACCCAGGACAGGATTGGCGCCTTCGCCCACACCTTTGAGGCCAACCTGGGCGAGATCCCGCTCGAAATCAGGAGTGCGGTCCAATTCGAAGCCTGCCCGGTTTGCCCGGAAAGAGCAGCGGCCAAGTTCTGCCACGCGTTGCCGGCCACCCTGGCATTCTCGGACGAACTCAGGGATTTCCGGTCCTACGATCGGGTCAGTGCCGTCTATCGCGACAAGGATCGCGCTTTCGTCTGCGTGCCGGAAACCACCATGCAGGAAGCGCTGCAATTCGTGGCGATACTGAGCCTGATCCACTATTGCGAGGTCGGAAGGAAATACGCGCGGTTTCTCCATGGAGTCCATCCGCTGATGGCTCCGGCGGAGCTGATGGCCCGGGTGCATCTCAACATCTACTGGGACTGCAAAGGCGACCGCGACCGCATCGCGAGCACGTTGAAATCCTTCTCAGATGAGATCACGTGCACCTGCCGGTGCCAGGTCAGCCGCCTCCAGCTGATCTGCAAGCGCGACGCACTGGTCAATGCCTTCGTCAACACTCAGGCGCAGATCGAATGCCTGGCGCTGACCGAGAGCGGTCTCCTGGACGAACTCCTGGAAGAATCCCTGGCGGGGGCCTAAAGCCGCCCCGTTCGCTGCCCGGCCCGTCGCCACCGGGCCTTGGCGGCACCCGCCGCCAAAAAAGCCCCGCCTTCGCAAGGCGGGGCTGGTCGGAGACGGAAACCTGGGACGCCCTTACGGCTTGACCGCCGGAGCGGGTGCGGTTGCCGGCGCTTTGATCTCCAGCAGCTCGACGTCGAAGATCAGGGCCGCGCCCGGAGGCACCCCCTGCTGGCCGCTGTCGCCGTAGGCGAGCTGCGGCGGGATGTAGAGCCGGATCTTGCCGCCCTGGTTGATCTTCTGGAGGCCCTCGGTCCAGCCGGGAATCACCTGGTTCAGCGCGAACTCGACCGGCTCGCCGCGCTCCACCGAGCTGTCGATGACCGTGCCGTTCAGCAGCGTGCCCGTGTAGTGGACCTTGACCGTGTCGGTGGGCTTCGGATACGCGCCGGCGCCGGGTTTGACCACTTCGTAGCGCAGCCCGTCCGCCAGGGCGACGACGTTCTTGTTCTCCTTGAGCTTCTCGAAGAACGCCTTCGCCTCGGCGACGTTCTGATCGCGCAGCCTCGTCAGGTAGGCGTCCTGGCGCTTCTGCATGTACGCGTCCACCTGCGGGATGATCTGCTCCACGGTGTAGGGCGCCGGCCGGCCGGCCGCCGCCGCGGTCATGCCCTTGATGATCAGGCCGGTCTGCTCCGGACTGAATCCGAGTTCATACAGGCCGCGCTGCTTGCCGAGGATCCACCCGTACATCTCGATGATCTGCGCCTCGGTGAACGTGGGGGCGGGCGCGGCCGGCGCAACGGCCGGCGCGGGCGCCGCGGGCGCCGCCACAGCGGCGGTGGTGGTGTCCTGGGCGGCCAGGACCGTGAGCGCGCCCAGGCTGGCCAGGCACGCTGAGAGGAAGTGGGTACGATTCATGGATTCGATGATTGATTGCCCTTGGCGTGACCGCTCCAAGCGACCGCACCGTGGAAAATCGAGCGACATGACAGCCTGCCCCGGGAAAGGCAATCCCTTAGAGGGGGGCCCTCCCGCCAGGCGACCCCCTCCCGGCCGCCGGCCGCCGCGGCCCGGCGCCCGGCCGGCCCCTGAAAATCCGGCCTTTCGTTTGCGCGCGTCTTGTGCAGACTCCGCCCTCCGCGGTCTGTCATCCCGCGGCCCGACCATGCCCTCCGAACCCTTCTGGTCCAGCACCGACGGCCAGATCCTCTCCATCAGGAACCAGGACGCCGCCACGCTTTCCCTTGTCCTCGCGTTTTGGCCGCGCCACCCCGCCGAGCTGGAGTTCATCCAGGACCGCCGCACGGCCATCCATTTCTCCGAACGCAGCACCCTGGCGCGCCTCGGCATCGAGATGGTCACGTCGGCTCCGCCGGCGGTCGACCACAACCGGCTCATCCTCGACGCGACCGCCTTCCTGTTCGACCCGAGCTTTCCCGACGCCGCCTTCTGGAAAAAGCTGCTCCGTCCCGGCACCCCCGTCGGCCGCCTGTTCCATGCGCCCGAATCCGCCAAGCTCTCCACCAACGAGATCTGGGAGGCGGTGAAGGAGAACCGCCTCAAGCTGCCGAACACCATCTCCATCGACCGCCTCGGCCGCGTCTTCCTCACGCCGCACCGCGTCCGCTACACGCTCAGCCCCGGCCTGCAGCGGCCCGAGTTCGAGCGCCTCATCAACGGCGACGCCGGGCGCGGCTACCTCGACAAGGTGCAGGTGCGCCAGGACGTCGACATCCTCTCGGTGCCGCCGCGCTC